>JAWOLE010000416.1:0-20467 GCA_033853815.1 Thermoanaerobaculia bacterium | reverse complement strand
CGAGCCGGCCCTCGCGTTCTATCGGGGCGTCTGCTTCGCCAACCTCGATCGCCCCGCGGACGCGAAGGCGCAGTTCGAGTCCTATCTGTCCGTCAATCCCAACGCGTCGCTCGATCGCGGGATGTACTCGAAGAAGGCTGTTGCCGCGTTCGAAACCGCTCAGAAGGCCAAAAAGGGCGGAGAGGAAGCGGCCTCGGGGTCGGGTTCTCTCGCAGCGGCCTATCGCGATTTCCGAATGCCAGAAGCATCGCCCGCCGACGCCCCGGGAGAGGCCTGGGCGGAAGGGCCGGTGAAGGCTCTCCTGACGCCCGAGGAGAGACGCCAGTGGGCGGGCCTATCCGACGCCATCTCCCGATCGGAATTCGTGACGAAGTTCTGGGGAGCACGGGACCCGAAGCCGGAGACGCCGCAAAACGAGTTCCGTGACGAGTTCGAGAAGCGCGTCGCCTTCGCGGACAAGTACTTCGCGCAGGACGAAACCCGCGGCAGCTTGACGGACCGCGGAACAGTCTTTCTCCTCCTCGGGCCGCCCACCTACGCCGGACGAAAGCCAATTAGCGCAGGCAAGGACGCCACCGACTCCCAGGGCAACTCTTCCGTCGGGCGCCATGACGCGGACATCGCGGTCGCCAACCTCGTCTCCGGGTCGTCGGGCAAACGGGTGACGTCCGGCGCGAGGGCCACGGCGAGTGCCTCCATGAGCGGGCCCGGCGTGAATGCGCGCGACGCCTCCGATGCCTGGCGCGAGGTCTGGCACTACAGGCGGGAACTCCTGCCGGCGGCCGTTCCCTATCAACAGGTCGATTTCGACTTCATCACCCGGAAGGGTTACGGCAAGAACGTCCTCCAGCGGGACTCGGCCGCGCTCACGACACTCGAGGCCGCCCGCCAGAAGATGAGGGCGCTCGCAAGCCGGCCCTGAACCAGATGTTTCTAATTTCAAGTTTCAGGTTTCAGGACTGCTGAAACCGGAGACCTGAAAAAAAACGGGGCGCGTGAGCGCCCCGATCTTTTTGTGCGCCAGGAACGGCGTCACATCTTGTGTTTGGCGCCCATCGCCCCAACGTGGACCCACGTCGCCATCATCTTGCCGTCCTTCTCCTCCCCGCGCCAGTGAACGACGGCGCCTTCCTTCATCTCGTCTCCGCCGACCTCGGTCGCATCGTTCCAGTAAACCGTCGTTTCCTTGCCCGCCGAGTCCTTCACCGTCATCATCTTGCCGGCCGTGTCGATCTTTGTGATGGTGCCCTCGTTGGCCTTCCCCATCGGCTTCTTGTCACCCATCTTCTCGTCGCCGGCGAGACTGACGACGGCGCAGAGAACCGCCACGACCGATAATGCCAGGATCTTCTTCATGCCTTCTCCTCCTCCCGGACGGGCAGCGGAATTGCTCCTCGGCGGACTGTCGAACGCTCTGAAAACCCGTGTACCACGGCGCTTGGCCGCATTGACTGGCGAGGGACCGCAAAACATAATGCCGATGCGCCTCGCGGGGCGGCCAACACTTTGCCCAATACGCTGAAGATCCTCCTCGTGGGGAAGGCGCGGGACCCGATGGACCCGCGCATCTTCCAGCACGTCACGCTCATCGCCTTCCTCGCATGGGTAGGACTGGGCGCCGACGGTCTGTCCTCCTCCGCCTACGGGCCCGAAGAGGCCTTCCGGGCGCTCGGGAATCACGCGTACCTCGCCGTGATCCTGGCCGTGATGATCGCGGCGACCGTCCTCATCATCTCCGCCTGCTACAGCAAGGTCATCGAGCTCTTCCCGGGAGGCGGCGGTGGATACCTCGTCGCCACGAAGCTCCTGGGCCCGCGGTTCGGGGTCGTCTCGGGCTGCGCTCTGATCGTGGACTACGTGCTCACGATCTCCACGTCGGTCGCCTCGGGTATGGATCAGATCTTCAGCTTCCTCCCTCCTTCCTGGCTTCACTACCGTTTCCTCAGCAAGATCGCGATCCTCGGTGTCCTCGTCCTCCTGAATCTCCGCGGCGTCAAGGAGAGCGTCACCGTCCTCGTGCCGATCTTCCTCCTCTTCTGCGCGACCCACTTCACGATGATCGTCGCAGCCGTCGCGCAGCGGTTCTTCGCCCTGCCGGCGGTCGTCGGCGGAACGATGAACGAGGTGCACGCGACGGCCGGCTCGATCGGCCTTCTCGCGACCTTCATGATCGTCATGAGGGCGTATTCGCTGGGCGGCGGCGCCTACACCGGCATCGAGGCGGTCTCCAACGGCATTCCGATCATCCGAGAGCCCAAGGTCGCCAACGCCAAGCGCACGATGCTCTACATGGCGCTGTCGCTCTCGTTCACGGCCGGCGGCATCATGCTCGCCTACCTCCTGACGGGCTCCCGCCCTCAGCCCGGCAAGGTCATGAACGCCGTCCTCGCGGAGAAGGTCTTCGCCTCCTGGCATCTGGGTTCCCTCTCGTTCGCCAACGTCCTCGTCGTCCTGACGCTCGTGTCGGCCGGCAGCCTCCTGTTCGTGGCCGCCCAGACCGGTTTCCTCGACGGCCCTCGCATCCTCTCCAACATGGCGACGGATTCCTGGGCTCCCCACCGGTTCGCGCAGCTCTCCGACCGCCTCGTCACCAACAACGGCATCTGGCTCATGGGGCTCGCCGCCTGTGGAGCGCTCGTGTACACGCGCGGATCGGTGTCGCGGCTGCTGGTCATGTATGCCATCAACGTCTTCGTGACGTTTTCCCTGACCTTGCTCGGAATGGTGCGCCACTGGATCGAGGTCCGGGGAGAGCGGGGATGGGTCCGGAACCTCGTCCTGGTGCTCGGCGGATTCGCGCTCTGCGCCACGATCCTGGTCATCACCATCTACGAGAAGTTTGGCGAGGGCGGCTGGCTGACGATGGTCGTGACGTCCTCGCTCGTCGTCCTCGCATTCCTCATAAAGCGGCACTACCAGAGGGTGCGCGAGCAACTGCGGCGCCTGGACGAGGCGCTGCTCAACATCCCACTGCGCCCCCACGAGCAGCCGCCGAGCGCGATCCCCCGGGAGGAGCCGGTCGCCGTGATGCTCGTCTCGGGCTTCTCCGGCCTTGGCATCCACACGGTCCTGGCCGTCCAGAACCTCTTCCCGCGGCAATACAAGAACTACCTCTTCGTCTCGGCGGGCGTGATCGACTCCTCGCACTTCAAGGGCGCCGCGGAGATCGAGGGCTTGAAGGAACAGACAGTTGGCGACCTGCAGAAATACGTGGATTTCGCGCACCGGCTCGGCTTCCGGGCCGAGATGCGGTACGCGATCGGGCGCGAGGCCGTCGAGCAGGTCGTCGCGCTCTGCGAGGAGATCCGGAAGGAATTTCCCCGCGGGATCTTTTACCTCGGCCAGCTCGTCTTCGAGAACGACCGCTTCTACTACCGGATGCTCCACAACGAGACAGCCTTCGCGATCCAGCGCCGCCTGCAGTTCAAGGGACTGCAGGCGATAGTGCTCCCGATCCGCGTGCTCGAGTCGCGGGGCCGACCCGCGCTTCGCAAGGTTTCCTAACCCGGCTGATGCCGCCCACGCTCAAGCAGATCCTCGTCGGACGGCCCCGCGATCCGACCGATCCCAGGATCTTCCACCACGTATCGCTCATCGCCTTTCTCGCCTGGGTCGGCCTCGGGGCGGACGGACTCTCCTCCTCGGCCTACGGTCCCGAAGAGGCCTTCAAGGCGCTGGGGAGCCACATCTATCTGGCCGTCTTCCTGACCCTGATGGTCGCGGCGACCGTCTTCATCATCTCGTTCGCCTACAGCCTGCTGATCGAGCACTTCCCCGGAGGAGGCGGGGGCTATCTCGTCGCGACCAAGCTTCTCGGACCGCGCCTGGGCGTCGTCTCCGGATGCGCTCTCATCGTGGACTACGTCCTGACCATCACGGTCTCGGTCGCAACCGGGTGCGACGCCGTGTTCAGCTTCCTCCCGCCCGGCTGGGCCCACACCAAGCTCGTGACCGAGGTCTTCGTTCTCGTCTTCCTGATCGTTCTGAACCTGCGCGGGGTCAAGGAGTCCGTGACGTTTCTCCTGCCGATC
This sequence comes from Thermoanaerobaculia bacterium, assembly GCA_033853815.1. Classification (GTDB taxonomy): domain Bacteria; phylum Acidobacteriota; class Thermoanaerobaculia; order UBA5066; family Gp7-AA6; genus JAWOLE01. Next base: position 16,436 of record JAWOLE010000416.1, on the reverse strand, counting down.
TTCCTCGTTTTCGTCCTCACGCACTTCAGTCTCATCGCCTACGGCCTCTTCGCCCACTTCGCGGGGCTCCCCGCCGTGCTACACGGTGCCGTGACCGAGGCGCGGAAGACATCCGCGGCGATCGGGTTCCTGCCGATGGTTTTCGTCCTCCTGCGCGCCTATTCCCTGGGCGCTGGGACGTACACGGGAATCGAGGCCGTCTCCAACGGAGTGCAGATCCTGCGGGAGCCGCGGATCCACAACGCCAAGAAGACCATGCTCTACATGGCGCTCTCTCTCGCCTTCACGGCGGGAGGCATCCTCTTCTGCTACCTCCTGATCCACGCGCGGCCGGTCGCCGGTAAGACCCTGAACGCCGTGCTCGCAGATGCCTTGATCGGGCCCTGGAAGATCGGCGGCGTCTCGATCGGCTCCTACCTCGTCATCGTCACGCTGGTCTCCGAGGGGGCGCTGCTCTTCGTTGCGGCCCAGACGGGCTTCATCGACGGCCCACGGATCCTCGCCAACATGGCCGTGGACTCGTGGGTGCCGCACCGCTTCGCCCAGCTCTCCGACCGGCTCGTCACCAAGAACGGGGTCTTTCTCATGGGGGCGGGCGCGATCACAGTGCTCCTCTACTCCCGCGGCAAGAGCGACCTCCTGATCCTCATGTATTCGATTAACGTCTTCCTCACGTTTTCGCTGACCGAGCTCGGCATGTCGCGTTACTGGATCCGGACGCGGCACGAGCCGGCGCACAAGAACTGGCGCCGCAACCTCTTCATCCACGGCACGGGCCTGACGATGTGCCTCTCGATCCTGATCGTCAGCATCGTCGAGAAGTTCTTCGAGGGGGGCTGGCTGACCGTCGTCGTCACCTCCTGTTTCATTGCGCTCGCCTACCTCATTAAGCGGCACTACGTGGGAGTGCGCGAGGAGCTGCGGCGCCTGGACGAAACGCTACTGAACATCCCGCTTCGCCCCCACGAAGAGAACCGGGAAGCGATCCCGCGCGAGGAGGCGGTCGCGGTCCTCCTCGTCAACGGCTTCTCCGGTCTCGGCGTCCACACGCTGCTCTCCATTCAGAACCTCTTCCCGCGCGTCTATCGCAACTACCTCTTTGTCCAGGTCGGGGTCATCGACTCGGCGGCGTTCAAAGGAGTGAGCGAAATCGAGGAACTGAAAAAGCAGACGGTCGACGACCTGGAGAAGTACGTCGCGTTCACGCGAAGGCTCGGATTTCGGGCGGATTACCGCTACGCGATCGGGACGGAAGCGGTGGCCGAGGTGGTCAAGCTCGCCGAGAAGATTCACGGGGAGCTTCCGCGCGCGATCTTCTACCTGGGCCAGCTCGTTTTCGAGAACGACCGCTTCTACCACCGCATCCTCCACAACGAGACGGCCTTCGCGATCCAGCGGAGGCTCCAGTTCGCCGGCCTGCAGGCGATCGTCCTGCCGATCCGCGTGCTCGAGTCCCCTCAGCGCCTGAAACAGGTCTCGTAGAATCCGAGGGGTCAGCTCGACGTCTCGACCTCGTAGACGTCGATGCCGCTGCCCGTCGCCGTGAACCTGTCGATGGGGCTTCCCTGGAGCCGCCGGCGCAGAGCGCTCCGGCGGCTCTTGCCGAAAATGGCCAGGGTGACTCCCTGTTCGCGGGCGAACCGGAGGAGTTCGCCGGCAATGTCCTCGCTCGACAGCCAGACGACCCTGGCGCCGAGCTCCATGGCGAGCGTGACGTTCTCAGAGAGCTGCCGGTGTTCGCGCGCGCTCATGCGCTGAGGGCTCTCCTTCTTCGTCCGCACGTACACCGCGAACCAGTTGGTGTTCATCCGGCCGGCGATCGAAGAGGCGCGCCGCAGGAGCAGGCGCGTCGTGTCGGCGTTGGAGGACATCGCGACCAGGACCTTCGTCCCGACGGGCTCCCCGAGCGTCACCCGGTCCGGCCCGCGGCGCTCGGCCTCCAGGCGGTCGGCGATCTGGCGCATCGCGAGCTCGCGCAGCGATGCCAGATTCTCCTCCTTGAAGAAGTTCTCGAGGGCGGCGTTGATCCGCTCGGGAGGGTAGATCTTGCCGGCCGCGAGCCTCTGCCGTAGCTCCTCGGAAGGGATGTCCACGTTGACGAGCGCATCGGCCTGGCGCAGGACGCGGTCCGGGACGCGCTCGCGCACGTCGATGTGCGTGACGCGGGTGACGAGATCCTGCAGCGACTCGAAGTGCTGGATGTTGACGGTCGTCATGACCGAGATGCCGGCGGAGAGGATGTCCTCGACGTCCTGGTACCGCTTCTCGTTCTCGGCACCGGGCACGTTGGTGTGGGCGAGCTCGTCCACGACGACGACTTCGGGCTTCCTGCGGAGGATCGCCGGCAGGTCCATCTCCTCGAGCCGTTTGCCCTTGTACGTCAGGACGCGCCGCGGCACGACTTCGAGGTCGCCGATCTTGGCCTCGGTCTCGGCCCGGCCGTGCGTCTCGACGAACCCGACGACGACGTCCACGCCCTGCACCTTCAGGAGGTGCGCGTCCTCGAGCACCTGGTAGGTCTTGCCGACGCCGGCCGCGTGCCCGATGTAGATCTTGAGCTTCCCGCGCCGGGACTTCTCGATCAGCCTCAGGAAGACGTCCGGAGAGGTGCGGCGGAGATCCTCCTGCGGCATCGAAGAATTCTACGGGTGCGGGAGCGAGCGGTCGAGGTCGAGGTTGGTCAGCAGGACGTTGACCCTCGGCTCCCCGAAGAGGCCGAGCGTGCGCGGCTCGACGTGCCGGCGGATGACCTCGAGGACGCGCTCCTCGGTCGTCCCGCGGGCCCGCGCGATGCGGGCCGCCTGCCACTCGGCCGCGTCGGGCGAGAGGTGGGGATCCACACCGGACTGCGACGAGGTCACGAGGTCCGCGGGCACGGGGCGCGCGTCGCCCTTACGGTCCTTCCGGGCCTCGGCGACCGCCGCGGCGATGGACTTCGCCAGGTCGGCGTCGGTGGGGCCCTTGTTGGTGCCGCCCGAGGCGGTCGGGTCGTAGCCGTACTTGCCGGCTGCCGACGGACGCGAGTGGAGGTACTTCGGGTTCTGGAAGCCCTGGCCGATCAGCTCGGACCCCACCACGCGTCCTCCGCTCGCGACGAATGAGCCGTCGGCTCTGTCCTTCCAGAAGAGCTGCCCGAAGGCGTAGACGACGGCCGGGTAGATCCCCCCGGTCAGCACCGTCAGGACCACGACGTAGAGACTCGAGCGAAGGATGAGCTTCATTCCGGCCCTCTCAAGCCAGCCGCAAGGCCACGACGATCCAGTCGATCAACTTGATCCCGATGAAGGGAACGATGATCCCGCCGACGCCGTAGATCCACAGGTTGCGCGCCAGGATCCGGGCGGCTCCCAGGGGGCGGTACTTGACGCCGCGCAGGGCGAGCGGCACGAGCGCGATGATGATCAGGGCGTTGAAGATTACGGCCGACAGGATGGCCGACCTCGGGTTGGCCAGATGCATGACGTTCAGGGCGTTCAGGACGGGGTAGGTCGCCGCGAACATGGCCGGCAGGATCGCGAAGTACTTGGCCACGTCGTTGGCGATCGAGAAGGTGGTCAGTGCCCCGCGGGTCATGAGGAGCTGTTTGCCGATCTCGACCACCTCGATCAGCTTCGTCGGGTTGGAATCGAGGTCCACCATGTTGCCGGCTTCGCGGGCCGCCTGGGTGCCCGTGTTCATCGCGACCCCCACGTCGGCCTGCGCCAGGGCGGGGGCGTCGTTGGTGCCGTCGCCGGTCATGGCGACCAGGTTCCCGCCCTCCTGCTCCTTCCGGATGAGCGCCAGCTTCTGTTCGGGCGTGGCCTGGGCGAGGAAGTCGTCCACTCCCGCCTCCCGTGCGATCGCCGAGGCCGTCAGCGGGTTGTCCCCGGTGATCATGATCGTACGAATCCCCATGGCGCGCAGCCGGTCGAAGCGGTCGCGCATCCCGGTCTTCACGATGTCGCGCAACGCCACGACGCCCATGACCCGCTGGCCGTCCGCCACGAGGAGCGGGGTGGCTCCTTCGGCTGAGATCCGGTTGACGAGATCCGTCACCACCGGTGCGATCTCTCCCCCCTGCCCGCGTACCCATTCGCTGACGGAATCTCCGGCGCCCTTCCGGATCCGGCGGCCGTTGAAGTCCACACCCGACATGCGAGTCGAAGCGGAGAAGGGGATGAAGTTCATTCCCTCGACGCGCCGCGCCCGCAGGCCGAACTTCTCCTTGGCCAGCACGACGATCGAGCGCCCCTCCGGCGTTTCGTCGGCGAGCGAGGAGAGTTGCGCCGCCTCGGCGAGGTCCCCGGGAAGAACGTCGGGAGCGTGGAAGAAATCGGTCGCCTGGCGGTTGCCGAGCGTGATCGTTCCCGTCTTGTCGAGGAGCAGAACGTTGACGTCTCCCGCCGCTTCGACCGCGCGGCCCGACATCGCCAGCACGTTGTGCTGGAGGACCCGGTCCATCCCGGCGATGCCGATCGCCGAGAGCAGCCCGCCGATCGTCGTGGGGATGAGGCAGACGAGAAGTGCGATCAGGACCGGCGTCGAGGCCTGCCCTCCCGCGTAGACGGCGAAGGGCCGGAGCGTCACCGTGGCGATCAGGAAGACGATCGTCAGGCCGGCGAGCAGGATCGATAGCGCGATCTCGTTGGGCGTCTTCTGCCGTGTCGCGCCTTCGACCAGGGCGATCATCCGGTCGAGGAAGGTCTCGCCGGGGTTCGACGTGATCTCGACGACGATCCGGTCGGAGAGGACTCGGGTCCCGCCGGTGACGGCCGAACGGTCGCCGCCCGACTCACGGATGACAGGCGCCGACTCCCCGGTGATGGCCGACTCGTCCACCGACGCGATCCCCTCGACGACCGTACCGTCGCCCGGGATCACCTCGCCAGCCTCGACGATAACCCGGTCCCCTTTGCGAAGGCTCGTCGCCGGGACCGGCTCCTCCCCTTTCTTCGTCACGCGGCGGGCGACCGCTTCGGTCCTCCCCCGCTTCAAGGCCGCCGCCTGGGCCTTGCCCCGCCCCTCGGCCATCGCCTCGGCGAAGTTGGCGAAGAGAAGCGTGAACCAGAGCCACAGCGCGATCTGGAGGTTGAAGAGGACCTCTCCTCCGCGAAAAGCGTCCCGTACCAGAAGCGCGGTGACCAGGACCGCGCCAACCAGGACCACGAACATGACCGGGTTCTGGGCCTGCAACCGCGGATGGAGCTTGCGGAATGAGTCGGTGATCGCGGGACGAACGATTGCGGGATCGAACAGCCGCCGGCGTTTGGTCTTCTCTGCCATCTCCGCCGACCTCAGAAGAGGGTCCCGGACTTCATCAGCAGGTGCTCGACGATCGGGCCCAGCGAGAAGGCCGGGAAGAAGGTCAGCGCGCCAACGATGGTGACGACGCTGACGAGGAGGATTGCGAAGAGGGGCCCCGTCACCGGAAAGGTGCCGGCCGACCCCGGAATCTTCTTTTTGGCGGCAAGGGAGCCGGCGATGCCCAGGATCGGGATCAGCATGAAGAAGCGGCCGAAGAACATGTCGAAGCCGAGCGAGACGTTGTACCAGAGGGTGTTGGCGTTCAGGCCGGCGAACGCCGAGCCGTTGTTGCCGGCGCCGGAGGTGTAGGCGTAGAGGATCTCGGTGAATCCGTGCGGCCCCTTGTTGTTCAAGGACGAGAGGCCGGCCGGTAGACGCGAGCCGGCAGCCGAGAATCCCAGGATGATCAGGGTCAGGATCAGGATCGACAGCATCGCGAGCTTGACCTCGTGGGATTCGATCTTCTTGCCGAGGTACTCGGGCGTGCGTCCAACCATGAGGCCGGCGATGAAGACGGTCAGCACGATGAAGACGAACATCCCGTAGAGCCCGGCACCGACGCCACCGAAGATGACCTCGCCCGTCGCGATGTTGGCGAGCGGCACGAGCCCGCCGATCGGCGTGAACGAGTCGTGCCAGGCGTTGACGGCGCCGCACGAGGCGTCAGTCGTGACCGTGGCGAAGAGGGCCGAATCCCCGATGCCGAAGCGGACCTCCTTGCCCTCCATGTTGCCGCCCGTCCCGCCCGCGGTCGGCAGGGCCTGGACTCCCGCCTTCTGGTGGATCGGGTTGCCCCGTTGTTCGAAGATCGTGGCGGTCACGACGCCCCCCAGGAACATCAGCGACATCGCCGCGAAGACCGCCCAGCCGTGCCTCTTCGAACCCGTCATGCGCCCGAGCGTGCTCGTCAGGCCGCCGCCGATCGCGAAGATCAGGAGCATCTCGACGAAGTTCGTGCCGGGCGTCGGGTTCTCGTACGGGAACCCGGAGTTGGCGTTGAAGAAGCCTCCGCCGTTGGTCCCCAGCTCCTTGACCGCCTCCTGGGAGGCCACCGGGCCCTGAGGGATCTTCTGCTCGGCGCCTTCCACGGTCTTGACCGCGACGTCCGCGTGGAAGTTCTGGATGACGCCGCGGGAGACCAGGAAGAGCGCCGCGATGAAGGAAATCGGCAGGAGGACCCAGAGGATCGCGCGCGTGCAGTCGAACCAGAAGTTACCTATCCCTTTCGCCTTCTCCCGGGCGACGCCGCGGATGACCGCGACCGCGATGGCGATGCCGGTAGCCGCAGACAGGAAGTTGTGGAAGGCGAGTCCCACCATCTGCGTGAAGTGGGACATCGTGGATTCGCCCGAGTACCCCTGCCAGTTGGTGTTCGTCGTGAAGGAGACCGCCGTGTTCCAGGAGGAGTCCGGCGAGACCGCGCCGAAGTGGTTGGGATTGAGGGGAAGCCACTGCTGGAGCCTCTGGAAGGCGTAGAGGAGGAAGAGGGAGGCCGCGTTGACGACGAGCATCGCCACCGCCCATTCGATCCAGGACTGGTCCTTCGCGGCATCCACCCGGCAGAGCTTGTAGATCGCGCGCTCGACCGGCCGAAGAAACGGATCGAGAAACGTACGCTCGCCGTTGAAGACGCGCTTCATGTACTCGCCGAGAACCGGGGTGACAGCCGTGATCAAAGCGAAGTAGACCAGGAGCTCGAGGATCTGATGCCCGGTCACGGCTTCAGACCTTCTCCGCCTTCAACATCGCCCGCATCAGGTAATAGAGCAGACCGAACGTGACGGCGAGACCCAGGATGTCTTCCCAACCCACGACGGCGCCTCCTCAAACCCTGTCAGACCACTTCGCGTAGCGGATCGCGGCGTAGAAGAGAACGAGCGAAAGGAGAAGGAAGACTGCGTCCATCATCGGACCAGCCTCAACCCAGGCCGCGGCGAGCGCGGCGCCCCCGAGCGGAGAATGTTGAGAGTCTTCTCGGGATCCTCGCCTGAGGCATGGGAGTTGTCTTCGTTCCCGGTGATTGCTTCCCGCTCGAGCCAGAGGCAGCGCCGCCAGGTTGTGCCGACCGCCGGATTCCATAGCAACATGCCACGCCGGAACGCGAGGAGGTAACCGCCGAAGCTCGCCATGGGAAGGACCCACGCCCACTCCTTCTTGAACGCGAACAGAGCCGCCCCTCCCGCGAGACCGACGATCAAGAAGGCAAAGGCCGCCAGAATGCAGACGACCGCCCTCCGACGATTCGTCGCGGACTTCTCGTAGAGGCCGTCCTTCCCGAGCCGGGATTCGTCGCCAGTGTGAGTCATCGTTGTCGCCTCCGGTTCCAAAGAGGCATTCCACCCGTGGCGGCAGAAAGGAGTCCGAAAGGAGTCCGAAAGAGTTCCGAAAGCCGCGCTTTCCTCGCGCGGGTCACGCGTTTCGCGTGCTAAGAACGCGTTCGTTTGTTCACGTGAAGAGGAGTCGCAACGCCCATGAGACCCCGCCGCGGACAGTCCCTGTTGCCGCTTCTCGGCCGCGCCGTATTACTCGTGCTCGCGCCGGCCGCCGTCCTCGCGCAGGACCGGGCGACGCCGGGAGTTCAGACTCCGGCGGAAGCGGGAGCCGATCAGCAGCCACTGCAGGAGGCGGAAGCGAAGCCCTCGCCGGCGGACGCGGGGAAGCTCACGCTCGGCGGCTATGTCGAAGCCTTCTACAGCTACAACTTCAACCGACCTTCCAACCGCATCACGAACTACCGCGGGTTCGACAACCGGGAGAGCACCTTCACGCTCTCCAACGCCGTGGCCAGCGTCTCCTGGGAGAAGGCCGCCGTGTCGGGAAGGGTGGCGGCCCAGGTCGGACACACGCCGAATACCTACTACCTGGCGGAGCCGGCCGCCGCGGGGACCTCCTCGACGCCGACGTCGGACGCGACGACGACCTGGAAGTACATCCAGGAGGCCTGGGTCGGCTACAAGGCACCGATCGGCCGCGGAGTCCTCTTTCAGGGCGGGATCTTTCTATCGCCGATCGGCGTCGAGAACATGCCCATCAAGGACAACTGGAACTGGTCGCGCTCGAATCTCTTCTTCGGGCTCCCCTTCTACCACGCGGGAATCCGGGCGACGTACGAGCTTTCGAAGTCCTGGACGGCCGAGCTGATGGTCTGCAACGGCTGGAACAACATCGTGGACAACAACCGGGAGAAGTCGGTGATGCTCCACGCGATCGACAAGATTTCCGACTCCCTGACGGTGAACGTGCTGTATTTCGGCGGCGTGGAGCGTTCGACGGGCGCTCCGGAGGGACAGCCCTGGCGCCACCTCTTCGACGCCTACGCGACGTGGGACGCGTCGAAGACCCTTTCCTTCATCCTGCACGTCGACGCGGGGTTTGAGAGGAACACCTTCGGCACGAGCGACTGGACGGCCACCGCGGGCTACGCGCGCGTCCGGTTGGGACGTTTGCTCTTCCTCGCGGCCCGGGCGGACGTCTTCTGGGAGCACGTGGCGTCCAACGCTGAGGGGACGGCCAGCGCGATCTTCTGGCCGGGAAAGCGCGTCGCTTCGCAGACCCTGACTCTCGACTTCCGGCCGCAGGACAACATCTCGATCCGCCTGGAGGGCCGCCACGACTCGGGCTCGACCGAGATGTACTTCCGCGGCCAGGTCGCTGGCGACGGGAGCACGGCGAATCCGTACGTTCCAAACGCGCGGTCGCAGAACACGATCACTCTGGGAGCGACGAGCTGGTTCTAGCGCGAGACTCTGATCAGTCCTCCGGCGTGAACCGGTAACCGACCCACGGCTCGGTGCGGATGAACCTAGGACGGTCGGGATCTTCCTCGAGCTTTCGGCGCAGGCTCCCCATGTGGACGCGCAGGGTGTCGTTGGTAACGCCGGCGGTGGTGCCCCAGACGGCGGAGAGGAGCTGCCGGTGCGTCCAGACGGCCCCGGGCTTCTCGGCGAGCTTTGCGAGGAGGGCAAACTCGGTGGGCGTCAGGTGAACCGACTTGCCCTTCTTTTCGACGGTGCGGGCCTCGAAATCCACGACGATCCCGCCCCAGCGCAGCTCGGACGGCGGCGCGTGACCCGATCCCCGTCGGCGCAGCAGGGCGCGCACCCGCGCCAGCAATTCCTCGATGCCGAAGGGTTTGGTGACGTAGTCGTCCGCGCCGGCGTCCAGCAGACGCACCTTCTCCCGCTCCTCGTGACGGACGGTCAGCACGAGGATCGGCACCGGAGAGGAGCGGCGGATCTCCCGGACGAGCTCCAGGCCTCCCTTTCGCGGCATCGTCAGGTCGGTGACGACGAGGTCGAAGTCCCTCTCCGCGAGAAAACCGAGGGCCTCCTCTCCGTCCACGGCGGTTTCGACCTCGTGTCCCGCCCGTTCGAGCCCGTCCCGGACGACCTTCCGGAGGCCCGGCTCATCGTCCACAACGAGGACCCGGCTCATGGCGAGGAAGTCCGGGGAGCCGCAAGGTCCCCCGCCTGGATTGCTCTTGGCAACCGGATCTCGAAAAGGGTCCCCCCTTCGGGCGCCTCGAGGAGCCTCAAGCTCCCCCCGTTCATCTCGACGAGGCTGCGCGCGATCGAGAGACCCAGGCCCGTTCCGGGAATGCCCTCGGCCGGCGCAAGCCGCACGAACCTCTCGAAGACCCTCTCCCGTTCGGCGGGCGGCACTCCGCTACCCCGATCGGCGACTCGCAGGAAAACAGCGTCGCCCTCCGCGTTCGCGGAGACGTGGATCTCGCCTCCCGGCGCAGAGTAGCGAGCGGCATTCTCGAGGCCGTGCCCGAGAGCCTCGGTGATCTGGGCAGGGTCCACCTCCACCGTTGCGTCGCCCGACGCGGCCTCCACGAAGAGTGAATGACGCGCCAGGGCGTCGCCGAACCGTGCGACGGCCGCTTCGACGATCTCGGCTCCACTGACGATCTCCCGGTGGGGGCGGGCGATGCCGGCATCCAGACGGACGACCTCCATCAGCTCGCCGATCGTGCGGGTCAGCGCGCCGAGCTGGTCGAGGGCGAGGCGCGCCTTCTCCGAACCTCCCGCCTCCGCCGCCCAGTTCTCGATCGCGCCGCGGGCCGTCGCAACGGGAGTCTTCAGATCGTGTGCGATCGCCGCGAGCAGCGTGGACTTCATCTGATCGCTGGCCCTGGTCTGCTCCGCGGCGCGCGCCAGTCGCACGAATCGCTCGCGCTCGAGGGCGAGCCCCAGCAGAACCGCGCATCCTTCGGCCAGCCCCTCGCTCGCCTGGAAGCCCCGCGCGACGAGCACTCCCGCCCGCTGCACGCCGATCGGGATCGGAAGGTAGATGTCCGTTCCCTCGAGCTCCGAGGGAAACGCGGCGGAGTTGCCCTGCCGGTAGGTCAGATCCGCCAGATCGCGCCGGATCTCGGTCTGCGAGGTCGAAGCGGCCGGAGCGAGCTTCTGCTGGTCGTCGGCGAGGAGAATCGACACGTGCCTGGCGCCGAGCGCGTCGCGGAGGCGATCGGCGGCGATCCCCAGGAGCGACTCCCGGTTGGTGTCAGAAAGGAAAGCCTGCGAGAGCCGTGTCATCGCCGCCAGATCCGCCCGCTCGGCCTCGACCAGCCGGAGGCGCCGCCGGGCCAGCGCGGAGAGCCTTCCGATCATCAGACCGCAGACGAGAAAGACGGCCAGGGCGACGACGTTGCGCGGGTCTTCGACGGTGAACGTGTAGACGGGCGGGAGGAAGAAGAAGTTGAAGCCCAGCGTCGCGAGCACGGCCGCGAACGCGCCCGGCCCGCTCTGCCAGATCCAGGCGGACAGGAACACGCTCAGGAGGAGCAGGAGGGCGACCGAAGAGTCCGCGAGCCCAGGGAAGAACTTGAGGATCCCGATCGTCACGAGGACGAGGACGACTGCCCCGGGATAACCCACCCACCGGCCGCGCAGAGCTTTGATCACGGCTATTCCGCTCTCAAGGCTCTCGTCATCAGGCGCTGCACGGCCACGCGCGGGGCAACGCCCTCGTAGAGGACCTGCTGGACGGCCTCGGCGATCGGAGCCTCGACGCCGGCCGCGACGGCGATCTTCGGCATCGCGAGGCAGGTTCGCACGCCCTCGGCGACCTCGGGCATCCGCGCGAGCACTTCGGAGAGGGCGCGGCCCCGCCCGATTTCTTCTCCGACCCGCCTGTTGCGCGATTGCCGGCCCGTGCAAGTGAGCATCAGGTCGCCAACTCCCGCGAGCCCGTGGATCGTCCGCTCCTGCCCGCCGAAGGCGCAGACGATCCGGCTGATCTCGGCCAGACCGCGCGTGACGAGAGCCGCCAGCGTGTTGTGTCCGAACCCGAGCCCGAAGACGATACCGGCGGCGATCGCGACGACGTTCTTCAGGGCCCCCGCGAGCTCCACGCCGACGAGGTCCTCCGAGCTGTAGAGGCGAAAGAGCGGACTCGAGAACTCCTTCTGGAGCTCGCGGGCCAGCGCTCCCCCGGCGACGACGGCGGCCGACGGGTCTCCCCGGGCGACCTCGTCGGCGAAGGTCGGGCCGGACAGCGCGGCGACTTCCGCGCCGGGCTGGAATTCCAGGATGATCTCGGACATCCGCTTGAGCGTATCGGGCTCGATCCCTTTCGCGACCGAGAGGAAGCGGGACTTTCCCGGAAGGCGGCGCGCGCCCTCGAAGAGCGGACGGAAGGCGGCGCAGGGCACCGCGACGACCGCCGTCGCGGAATGGGCCCAGGCCCGTTCGAGGTCCGCCGTGGCCCGGACCCCGCCCGGAACCGGAATCCCGGACAGGCGCTTGGGGTGGAGGCGGGTGGACTCGATCGCCGCGCAGACCGCGGAGTCCCGCCCCCAGAGGAGGACCTCGTGCCCTCCCCGCGCCAGATGGATCGAGAGCGCCGTGCCCCAGGAGCCGGCGCCCAGGATCGTGACCTTCATCGCCGTCCGAGCTTGCGCTCCTCTCCCCGGGCCAGCCGCTTCAGGTTCTCGACGTGCTTGGCGACAACGAGCACCGCCGTCGCCGCGGCCGCGAGCAGCGTGGCCTGTGAAGCGTGGGAGAGCAAGCCCGCCGCCGGGGGCAGGAGCACGATCGCCACGACCGACCCGAGCGAGACGTAGCGCGTCGCGGCGACGAGCAGGACGAACACGCCCAGACACGCGAGCGTCGCCACGGGCGCGAGCGCGAGGAAGGCCCCGACCGCCGTCGCCACGCCCTTGCCTCCGCGGAAGCCGGTGAAGACCGGAAAAACGTGCCCCAGGACCGCCGCGAACCCCGCCGCGGCCGCGTAGCGCGGATCCGCCGTCACGAGCCGGACGAGCAGCACGGCCGCAGCGCCCTTGGCGACGTCGAGCAGGGCCACGGCCAACGCGAGAGCCTTGCCGTGCGCGCGCAGAACATTGGTCGCGCCGGGGTTGCCGGAGCCCACCTCCCGGATGTCCACGCCCGTGCGCCAGCGGACGAGCCAGAATGCGAAGGAGATCGAGCCCAGGAGGTAGCCGGCGAAGACCAGCAGCGCGGCCGGCCAGTTCACGCGCGCACGCCCCTCGGGCCTCCGGCGAAGGACCACTCCTCGAGCGGCGTGTGCACGGCCCCCTCGCGGAGGAGCCGGCTCTCGTAGAGAACGCAGGAGCGGGCGTGCCAGTCCGGGAAGCTCCAGGCCCCGACTTCTCGCCGAAACGATTCGACGGCGTCGGGAGGCCAGGGATGGCGCAGCCGCGCGAACGTGACGTGGGGATGGAAGGCGCGCTTCTCCGCCGGCAGTCCGAACGCATGCGACGCCGCATCCAGCTCGTGGACGAGCCGTCCGATCCCCTCCAGGATCGCAGAAGGCGCGAAGCCCACCGCCAGGACCCGCGCGGGACCGCGCGGCGGAAACACGACCGCGCCGGCCGCCGCGATCTCGCCGGGCGTCGTCTCCAGGGCGATCGGGCCGATCGTTTGTCCCAGGGCGCGCGCCTGATCCCGGGAGATCTGCTCGAAGAACTTGAGAGTCAGGTGCCAGCTCGCGGGCCTTGTCCAGGAGGCGCGCGGCAGAGACTGCTCCAGGCGAGAGACCAGGCCCCGCGCGCTCTCGACCCAGAGGCCGTCGCTCGGAACGGCGACGAAGGCGCGGATTTTCTCGCCGTCACTCATGGGCCACTCGCCGCCGGACGAGATCGAGCGCGTAGAGGCAGGAAGCGAGGCGCACGGCGGCCCGGTCGCCGATGAACTCCCTCTTCCTGGCGATCTCCTCCGCGCCCCGTTCCGCCAGCGCGAAATGGACCGTGCCGACGGGCTTCTCCGGCGTCCCCCCGTCCGGCCCGGCGATCCCGGTCACGGCGACGGCGAGGTCCGAGCCGAAGCGCTCTCGCGCGCCCCGGGCCATCTCGCGCGCGACCTCCTCGGAGACGGCGCCGTGGGCTCGGAGCGTTTCCTCCTTGACCGCGAGAAGGTCCCGCTTGGCCGAGTCGGCGTAGGACACGACCCCGCCCAGGAAGTACTCGCTCGATCCCGGCACGTCGGTCAGGAGTTTCGCGATCATCCCGCCCGTGCACGATTCCGCAACCGCAAGGGTCCGGCCCCGCTCCCGCAGCAGGCTCCCCAGGCTCGCCGCGAGGTCCTCGCCGTCGCGGCTGAAGATCCGGAAGCCCAGGGCCTGGCGGAAGTCCGCCTCCATATCGTCCAGACGGCGAAGAGCCTGCTCGGGCTCGCCCACGGCGCGAAGATGGAGCTGGACTTCCCCCGGCGAGGCGAGGATCGTGACCGGATCCTCCTTCCACCTCGCGTAGATCGGCGTCACCAGCTCCTCGACCGCCGACTCTCCCATCCCGCTGATGCGCAGCACCCTGCGACGCGAGACCTTCGATCCGGCGCGGGCTCGCAATTCGGGCAGGACCCGCTCCTCCATGATCTCGCGCATTTCCGAAGGAACCCCGGGCAGGATGACGTATTCGGCGTTCTGCCGCCGGATCCAGAAACCGGGCGCGGTCCCGCGGGGATTGTGCAGCACCTCGGCGCCTACGATGAAGTCCGCCTGCTTCTCGTTGGTGGCCGCCATCCGGATGCCGCGCCTCTCGAAACGCTCCCGCATGCGGGCGAGATACTCCTCGTTGCGGGCGAGCGTCATTCCGAGCCTCGCGGCCACGGCCGCGACCGTCCTGTCGTCGGCGGTCGGCCCGAGCCCTCCTGTCGTGAAGACGAGCCCGGCGGCGGAAGACGCGAAGGAGATCTCCTCGCCGATGGCGTGCGGATCGTCGGGGACGATCGACTTGCGGACGACGGCGATTCCGACCTCTTCCAGCCGGGCCGTCAGCCAGAGGGAGTTGGTGTCCTGCCGCAACGGCGACAGCATCTCGCTCCCGATCGCGATGATCGCGGCGCGCGCCGCCCGGGGTCCTGCCGCGTCCGCGCCTTCGCGTCCCGCCGCGCCGCCCGGCAGCCCCGTCACGCCTCGCGCCCCGCCGAGAGACGGCTCTCCTCCTCCGACAGCGCGGCCCACTGCTCGACGAGGGCGTCGAGCTCCTCTTTCCTGGCCGCCTTCCGCGAGGCGAGATCGCGCGAGGCCACCGGACCGAGCGTCAAGGCCTCTTCCCAGAGGCGCGTCTCGAGCGCCTCGACCTCACCCTCGAGCCCCGCGATCTTCTCCTCGAGCGCCGCGATCCGTCGGCGCCGCCTGGCCGATTCCCTCTGCTCGGGGGATTCGGGCCGGCGTGCGAGGCGGGCGGGGGAAGGAGCCGTATGAGGTTCGGCTTCCGGCGCCGCCCATGGAGGCTCGGGGCGCCGCCGCCTTTCGGCCCGGGCTTCTGCCGTTTCCGTGTAGTTGCCGTCGAATGCGATGGCGCGGCCGCCGCGCAGGTCGAGCACCCGCGTCGCCAGCCGATCGATGAAGGCGCGGTCGTGCGAGACGAGGACGATCGAGCCGGGAAAGTCCTCGAGCGACTCCTCCAGGGCCTCGCGAGAATCCAGATCGAGGTGGTTGGTCGGCTCGTCGAGGAGGAGCAGGTTGTGGCGCTGGCGCATCACGACGGCGAGCGTCAGCCTCCCCTTCTCGCCCCCGGAGAGATCGGAGATGCGGGAAAAGACCTCCTCGCCGCGGAAGGCGAAGAGCGCGAGATACGAGCGCATCGCTTCCTCGGTCTCCTGCGGATGCTCGTCCCAGACCGCGTCGATCGCGCGGCGCGAGGGATCCAGGTCCCGCAGCTCCTGGTCGTAGTAGCCGATCGAGACGTCGTGCCCGGTCTGGACGCTCCCCGAGAGCGGCGCCAGCCTCCCCGCCAGGGTCTTCAGGAGCGTCGTCTTGCCCGTGCCGTTCTCGCCGAGGATCGCCAGGCGCTCGCCCCGCAGGAGCTCGAAGGAGACATCGCGCACTATAGCGATTCCCGGATCGTACCCCGCGCCCAGGTGGCGGGCGCGCAGGAAGCTTCGCCCGCCCACGCGCGCGGCGTCGAACTCGAAGCTGACCGAGGTCGCGCCCTCGACCGGCTTCTCCAGCCGCTCGACGCGCGCCAGACGCGTCCGGCGCCCCTTGGCCTGCCGGGAATTGACGCCGGCGATGTTCCGGCGGATGTACTCCTTCTCCTTCTCGATGAACTCCTGCTGCTTCTCGAAGGCGCGCGTCGCGGCGAGGACGCGTTCGGCCTTCTGCCGCCTGTACGCCGTGTAGCCGCCCGTGTAGGCGGTGATCCTCCCGTTCTCCAGGTCCACGATCTCCTCGGCCACGCGGTCGAGGAAGCGCCGGTCGTGCGTGACGACGAGGTAGGCCCGCCGGGAGCGAGCGAGGTACTCCTCCAGGAATTCGACGGCGTTGAAATCGAGGTGGTTTGTCGGCTCGTCCAGGAGCAGCACGTCCGGCGAGGACAGGATCGCCCGGGCGAGCATGGCCCGGTTCTTCTGGCCGCCGGAGAGCTCCGAGAGCGGGCGGGCGAAGTCCGCCTTCTCGAAACCGAGGCCCGAGAGGGCTTTCTCGACCTCCGCGACCATCTCGTATCCCCCTTCGTTCTCGAAGCGGTGAGACAGGCCGTCGTAGCGATCGTGGATGGCGGGAGAGTTGTCGCCGTCCGCCATGGCGTGCTCGAGCCGCCGCATCTCGGCTTCGATCCGGTGGAGCGCCTCGAACGCGCCCGCGGCGTAGTCGTGGAGGGACTCGGCCAGGTCTCCCGGGAGCTCCTGGTCCACCGTCGCGATCCGAACCGCGTTCGCCTTGATGAACTCTCCCGCGTCCGG
>JAWOLE010000415.1:0-3138 GCA_033853815.1 Thermoanaerobaculia bacterium | reverse complement strand
GGCGCCGGCCGCCCCGGCTGGCACGTCGAGTGCTCCGCGATGAGCATGAAGTACCTCGGGCCGCACTTCGACGTCCACAGCGGGGCCGTGGATAACATCTTCCCGCACCACGAGAACGAGATCGCGCAGAGCGAGGCGGCGACGGGGGAGACCTTCGTCGAGATCTGGCTCCACGCCGAGCACCTGGTCGTGGACGGCGAGAAGATGTCGAAGTCGAAGGGGAACTTCTACACGCTCGACGAAGTGCTTGCGCGGCGCGACGACGCGGCCGCGGTCCGCTATCTCTTCCTCTCGGTCCCGTACCGGCGAAAGCTGAACTTCACCTGGGACGCCCTGGCCGGCGCGGCCGCGGCGGTCGATCGGATCCGGTCGGCCGCGGCGCGCATCGAGGAGGTCGCCGCCTCGGGAGTCGAAAAGCCGGGTTCCTTCGACGCGGCGGGGCGCGGGGAGAAGCTCCGCGAGGAGTTCGATGCCGCGATGGACGATGACCTGAACACCTCCGAGGCCCTGGGCGCCCTCTTCCCTTACCTGTGGGACGTCAACAGCGCGATCGACGAGGGCTCGCTCGATGCCGCGGGCGCGCGCGCCGCGCTCGAGGCGATCCGGTCCGCCGATCGCGTTCTCGGGGTGCTTCCGGCGGCGCCCGAAACCCTGCCGGCGGAGATCGAGAGGCAGATCGAGGCGAGGAACGCCGCGCGCAAGCGGCGCGACTGGGCGGAGGCCGACCGCATCCGCGCGGAACTGGCCTCGAAGGGCATCGTGCTCGAGGACGGCCCGGCCGGCACGCGCTGGAAGAAGGCATGAGCGCCAGCCCATCGGGCCGCGGACTTTCCGGCCTTCCCGATTATCACGTCCACACGTACCGCTGCGGGCACGCGGGCGGCGACTCGCGCGACTTCGTGTTGAAGGCGATCGAAAGGGGACTCTCAGAGGTCGGCCTGACCGACCACATCCCGCTCTACTTCCTGCCGCCGGCCGAGCGCGACCCGACGCTCGCGATGAAGGAAGAGGATTTCGACGGCTACATCGCGGAAGTCCTCGACCTGCGCGAGGAGTTTCGCGGGTCGATCGCCGTCCGGCTGGGGCTCGAAGCGGACTACCGGGAGGGGTACGAGGAGGAGCTGGCGCGCTGGCTTGCGCGGGCCGACTGGGACCTCGTCGTGGGCTCGGTCCACTGGGTCGGCGGCTGGTGGATCGACGCGCCGGGGTCCCAGGCGCGGTTCGGGAAGGAGGGGACCGAGTACCTCTATGACGAGTACTACCGGCTCCTCGCGAAAGCCGCGCGGAGCGGCTTCTTCGACGTCCTGTCGCATTTCGACCTGCCCAAGAAGTTCGGGCACCGCCCGACGAGACCCCGCGAGGCGGCCGAGAGGGAGGCAATCGCCGCCGCGCGCGAAGGCGGCTGCGCCGTCGAGATCTCCTCGGCCGGCTTGAGGAAACCCGTCGCCGAGGCCTATCCCGAGGCTCGCCTGCTCGAGCAGATCGTGGCCGCGAGAGTCCCGGTCACCTTCGCCTCCGACGCCCACGCCCCGGCGGAAGTCGGATGGGGCTACGAGAAGACCGTCGCCCTGGCGCGCGCCTGCGGCGTGCGGGAGTTCGTGACCTTCGAGTCCCGCCGCAAGCTCTTCCATTCCCTTCCAGGTTCGAGGGTGTCACCATGAAGCGTTCCCGTCTCGTGGCGGCTCTGGCCCCCGCGCTCATCGCGGCGCTCGCAGCCGCCGGCGCGCAGGATCTCAAGCAGAACCCCGCCGAGAGCCCAAACGCGAAGCTTGCTCCTTCGAGGAAGAACGCCTCGGCGGAAGAGGTCGAGTCCCTGGCCCTGGCGCTGGGGATCGACTTTCGCCGGTCGCTGGCGGACTCAACCAGCGGTCGCGCTTCGAAAGAGGACTTCGACGCTTACCAGCGGGCGGCGTTCGCCGACTGGCTGAACGCTCAACTCGCGATCGCCGACGATTCGATCGGACCGCCTCCTGCGGAGATCCGGGAGTTCCTCGAAAAACGTCGGAACACGGTGATGCGCGTCGTCCGTCTGCTCGGTCGGGAAATCCCTGAATGGGATTTCGACGCCCGCGACAGGGCGGGGGAGCGGCCCGAGTTGTATGGATCCATCCGGCTCGGAAGGCTGCTGGTTTCCGCTGCGCTCGTGGAAGAGCGTGCCGGAGATCACGGCCTGGCCGGTGATCTCCTCGAAGCGTCCTGGTCGCTCTCGCGATCCTTCGCCGGCCAGACGGATACATCCGCGCAGATCATCGCTCTGGCCCTCGAGAAGCTACACACCGGCGCGCTGCGCAAGCTCGCCGAGCCGCCGTTTCCGTGGATCGGTCGGCTGTCGGGAGATGAGCCGCGCCGCGCGGTCATCGACGCATACGAAGCCTTGCCGCTCTCGGGCAGTCGGGACTCCGCGCTCCCCGAGGAGAGTCGTCTTGTTCTGGCGAATGCCTGGCACGCCATGACGGATCCCCTTCGGAAACTCTCTCCCTGTGAGCTCGCGAAACTCTCCGACGAAGACATCCTGACGCCAGGAAAGGAAGAGATCGAGCGATGGGTCCAGACGGGAGGCGACCCGAACTTGAGAGGTCTCTTCAACGTCAGCGTGCCAAACTCGCTCGCCAGCATCCGGCGGGCCGACCGCCTTCTCGTTGACCGTGAGATGACGAGGAGGATCCTGGAGCTCCGCCAGGAGCGGGCCGCTTCGCGGGAGAAGCGGTGGCCGGTCAAGCTCGCCGACGACGCCTCTCAGGTCTGCCCGGGAGCCTCTTACGAATACCAGTCTCGGGGACCGGTGATGTCTCTTCGCTTTCGCGGCTCGATCGACGAGCCGGCGCCTGTCCTCTCACTGCCGCTCTTCTTCGAGGTTCGCCCTCCCCGTGTAACGCCGAGCCCGTTCCGACGCGCACACCGGCGGTCACACCTGCGCCTTCGCGGCGTTGATACTCGGAGAGCATGGCCTTTCGGCGGCCCGAAGCGCCCGGCTTGACAGCCGGGGCCGAGCGGCGTAACGTTTCGCGCCCTATGGAGATCGGGCTCCGCTCCGGCACGCATCACTGGCATCATGAGGTGAACCGGTAGGGCGAAGCTCGCCCTGCCGAATTCTTTCGGGCGGGGCGGACTCACGAAGGCGAAATCGAAACCCCCGAC
>JAWOLE010000414.1:0-18733 GCA_033853815.1 Thermoanaerobaculia bacterium | reverse complement strand
CGCCGCGGCTGCGCGCGACGGCCCTCCGATTCTGAGCAGGGCCTCCAGGTCCACGACGCCGTCCACGCGCGACAGCAGGTAAGCCTCCTGGGGGCTCAGGGGCAGATACTGATAGCGCGATACGGGGTCGGGGGCCAGGATGGGAACGCGCTTGCCGTCCCCCAGAAGTTCGCGGAAGGCTTCCCCTTCCGGCAGACGGCGGATACCCTGCACGATGATCGCGGCCGTCGAGAGGTTCAACGCGACGTCCGGGTCCAGAACGCCCGTGGAGGGTTCGAAGACGTAGTCGCCATCCTTCCACTCGAAGGTTGAGAAGACGATCTCCTCCACCAGCCGGCGCATCTCGGCGTCCAGCACCGCCGCCGACACGAGGTTCTTCTCGACGAGGTGCTTCCCGAGGCGCCTGCGGCCGTGCCGCGAGACGGTCTCCAGGGCCCAGGCCAGGTCCCGGTCGGAAATCCAGCCGCGACGTTTCAGGAACGCGCCGATCTTCTGCGCTTCCCGCGAGGAGGTCGCGCTGCGCAGCTCTCCCTTCTCGAAAAACAGATTCCGCCGCTCGTCCTGCCGGAAGACCCGGAGAGTCCCCTTGCGGCCCTCCAGAAAGATCCGCCGCAGCACCTGAGGCAGCGGCGTGACCGCGAGCGTCCCTCGAAAACCGCCGTCGGGCGCAGCCATGGGCGTTGGAATGTCCTTCAGATTAGCAGAACTCTCAGCCTCACCGGACGGAAACCACCGCGGGGCGGTTGCCGGCGCTCGTGAAGAACGCCGGCACGCGCGCCTTGGCCGCTTTCGCCTCTTCGAGGCTCCGAAAACGCCCCCAGAGCACGCGGAAGCAGGTGCGTCCCCTGTGCGGCGTGGCGAGGACCCACATCGTGCCGGGCGGCCTGTCCCAGGTCCAGGCCTTCTCGAGCGTGGGCAGCTCGCAGGCGAGTTCGAGCTGGATCGAATAGCGGACTCCCGGCTGCTTCGAGAGAGATCTGCGGTGCTGCTCCGCGCGACGGAGCCAGTCCTCGCGGGAGAGCGCCGCGGCGGCGGGAGGCGGGGGCGTCGGCTCGGGGCGCATCGGCGGTCTCGTCGGAGGCTTTGCCGGTTCCGGACTCGTCGGAAATCGCGTGGGAGAGCGCGTCGGCGCCGGGCGGGTGGGCGTCGTCGCCTGAGGCCGGGTCGCCGTGCGGGTCGTCGCGGCGGCCGCGGGCGAACTCACCGGCGTCGGTCGAGCGGCAGCTCGCTTCTGCGTCGCCAGCGGGACCGCGGTTTCGGGAGGCGGAAAGACAGGGTTCTCCTGCGCGGTCGTCTGCGGGGACGGAACGGGGGGTTGCTCGCGAGGGCCTCTGCGGGATCTCACGATCAGAAGACCGAGCACCGCGAGCACGAGGATCGCGAGGAGGCTGCCGAGGAGAACTCCGGAGCTCCGGCTTCCTTCGGCTGCCAGGGCCAGTTCGGGAGCCGCTCCCGGGGAGTGCTCGACCGGTTCCGCGGCCGCCTCCGCCTGGATCGGCGGCTCGAAGGCCTCCGGAATCAGATCCGAGGGCATGCTCCCCGGCTCGAAGGCGGGCGTTTCCGGCGGTTCCGCGACGGTTTCCTCGGGCGCTCGCCCGACGGCCTCGGCTTCGGGTGGCGTCGGGGGCCAGACGGGGGCCTCCGGGGCTTGCGGCGCTTCCGGAGAGGGAGTGACGGCCGGCTCGAGTTCTTCGGGCGGGGCGGCCTCCGCCGCAACACGCGCCTCTTCTCGACGCTCCGGAGGCGCCGCTTCGACGGGATGCACCAGGCCAAGCGTGATCAGGGCGGCGAGCAGTTTGAGAACGGCGAACTCATCGGCCGGAGCCGTCTCGGCGATTTCTTCGGTGCTCGCCCGGCCGTCGATCAGGCGAACGACCGATCCCGCGTGGGAGGTCAGGCCGAAGGTCTCGAACTCCCGATCGAAGTCCTCGGACCGGACGAGCGGCAGGTCGGAGGGCCCGAGGTAGTGTTCTATGAGAGTCCGATCGCGCGAACGCAGGAAGAGCTCGAGCACGAGCCGGGGGATCGGAAGCGTCCAGTCCGACGGAGCCGGGCGGGCTCCGGCCTCCAGGACGTACTCTCCTTCCAGCCAGTCGAGCAGATCCGACAGGATCTCGATCGCCCGCATCTTCTGGCCCCAGCGCCACTCCCGGACGTTGATCAGACCCGCCTGCATGGCCGCGAAGGCCCTGTCCTCGGTCTCGGGCTTCTGCAGCCGGTCGAGCGCCGCGGGATCGAGCTTGCCCGAGCGCACCAGAATCGCCGCCGTATCGAACTGCGGCTGCGAGGAGTGGGCCGCGACGACGTCGCCGGCGTTCAGGTCGAACCCGGCCGTGGCGCCGGCCCGAGAGAACCGAAGCGAGCCGCTGGCGCTCCCCCGCCAGAGAGCGACGAGGGCCGAAAGGAGATCCACACTCCGGATGTCTCCCGAGGCCTCGAAGGCGCTCCTCATGCCGTCCGGGCTCTCGATTCTTCCAGGTAGTTCCGGACGGCGCGCGCCGTCGCCGGCCCGACGGCGGCCGCGATCTCGGAGGGCTGGGCCGCGGCCAGGGCGGCGAGCGATCCGAAGCGCCGGAGGAGGAGCCGCGCCTTCTTCGGGCCCACGCCCGGGATGTCCGTCAGGGTCGTCTCGCGCATGCGCCGGGAGCGGCGGCCCCGGTGGCGGGTGATGGCGAAACGATGGGCCTCGTCGCGCAGCCGCTGGATCAGCTTCAGAGCGGGATCACTGCGCTGAAGGCGGATCGGCTCGGGATGGTCTGCGAGCCAGATCTCCTCTTCCCGCTTGGCGAGGCCGACGACCGGAAGCCCGACGCCCAGCCTGTCGAGCGCCGTCAGGGCCGCCTGCAGCTGCCCGCGCCCTCCGTCCACGACGACGAGGTCCGGCATCTCTCCCCCCTCGTCGCGTACGCGGCGGTAGCGCCTCTCGACCGCCTCCGCCATCGACCGGAAGTCGTCGGGCGCGAGAAGAGTCTGCGAGGCGATGCCGAAGAGGCGGTACTCGGACTTCCTGGGCTTGCCCTCCTCGAACACCACGAGGGAGGCGATGCTGTCGGTCCCCTGCAGGTGAGAGATGTCGAAGCCCTCGATCCTCCGCGGAGGCACCGAGAGGCCGAGGACGCGCGCCAGGCGCTCCAGGGCGAGCTGGCTCTCCCCTCCCGCGCGGCGGAACCGGACGCGATGGCGCTGCTGGGCGTTGGTATTGGCCAGCTCCACCCGCTCGCGGGCCGATCCGCGCCTGGGAACCCGCACCGTGACCCGCGCCGAACGGCGCGAAAGCAGGAATCCCTCGATGAGCTTCGGATTCGAGACGGGAACGGGAAGATGGATCTCCCGCGGAAGGAACGGGTTGACGTCGTAGAACTGCGGGAGGAAGGCTTCGAGGAAGGCCCCCGGCTCGACCTCCTCTGATTTCTCGAAGAAGAACTCCCGGCGGTCCTGCAGGACGCCGCCGCGCACCACGAGCACGCAGACCGAGACGTCCCCGCCCGCCTCGAAGAACCCGAAAGCGTCCACGCTCTCCCCTTTAAGGGACTGGACGAGCTGCCCCTCCGAGACGTCCTCGACCGTCCGGATGGCGTCCCGGTAGGCGGCCGCCATCTCGAAGTTCTCCTCCGCGGAAGCGCGCAGCATCTTCTCCTGGAGCCTGGGCAGCAGCTCGTGGTTGCGCCCCTGAAGGAAGAGGATGACGTCGCGGACCGCCTCGTCGTAGGCGGCCTTCGTCGTCAGCCCCGACACGCAGGGGCCGAGGCAGGCGTGCAGGTCGTAGTAGAGGCAGGGCCGCGGAAGGTTCCCGTCGATCTCGATCGTGCACGTGCGGATCTGGAAGTGCCGGGTGATCATGCGCATGATCCGGCGGGCGAGCCCTCCCCAGAAGGGGCCGAAGTAGGAGTGTCCGTCCTCGGCCACCCGGCGCGTGACGAGCGCCCTCGGCCACTGTTCGCCGGTCGTGATCTTGACGTAGGGATATGTCTTGTCGTCTCTGAGACAGACGTTGTACCGCGGATGGTGCTTCTTGATGAGCGCGTTCTCGAGGAGCAGAGCTTCCAGTTCCGTGTTGGTCCCGATCGTCTCCAGGTCCTGGTACGCCGCGATCAGGGCTTCCGTCTTGGCGTCCTTCGGCTCGCGGGAAAAGTAGGACGCGACGCGCTTTTTCAGGGACAGGGCCTTGCCGACGTACAGCACTTTGCCCCGCGCGCCCTTGAAGATATAGACGCCGGGAGAGTCCGGCAAATTGTCGGGAGGCCTTCGCTCTCTGTCCACGCAAGCAGTGTAACGCCGCGGCCGATTTCCGAATTCGGTTATGATGGCGCGAGCCGGGAGCCCCCATGAAAGAGTGCCCGTATTGCTACACGGCCGTCGGTGTCGATGACTCGGTCTGCCCCAAGTGCGGGCGCGAGATCGAGAGATGGCAGACGGGCTTCTACACCCGCCAGCCGCTCCCCAAGCGGAAGAGCGCGGCCGTCCTGTCCATTACCGTGATCGCGCTCCTGCTCATCCTGTTCGGCTTCGCGCGCGCCTGTCACTGGGTATGACGTCGCTACGCGCTACGCGAGGGGACCTGCGCCCTGTGGGCGCACCGGGGCGCGGCTCGCCCGGATGCGGGCTCGACCGCGCCCCTGGCCCCTCACTCCACGCTACGCTCCCGCGGCGCGCGCCTCCTCCCTCCTCCGTCGGGAGACTACGCGCGCCGCGAACAAAATGAGGCAATGCCGCTTCGCTTAGCCGCTGCGGCAGCTCCCGAAGTACGCGGCGAGCCAAAGCTATATCGGCACTGATATAGTGCGCCGGGGCGGCGGGGGGGACGCTTAGTCTCGGAAGATTTGAAGCTCGCGGAGGGCGCGTAGCTCATCCCTGAGGCTGGCGGCCTTCTCGAAGTCCAGCTCCTTAGCCGCGGCTTTCATGGCCTTCTCGAGGTCCGCAATACGGCGGCGCAGGGACTCGCTGTCGGCCAGCTCGGCCGGAGGCGGCGCGATCAGCGCGTCGTGGTAGTCGAGGCTCGAAAGCCGCACGAGCGGCGAGTTGATCTGCTTGACGATCGAGGCGGGCTCGATCCCGTGCTCGCGGTTGAAGGCCTCCTGGATCTCGCGCCGGCGCTGGGTCTCCTCGATCGCACGGCGCATCGAGTCGGTCACGGCGTCGGCGTAGAAGAGCACCCGCCCGTTGAGGTTCCGCGCCGCGCGGCCGGCCGTCTGGATGAGGGAGGTCTCGCTCCTCAGGAACCCCTCCTTGTCGGCGTCCAGGATCGCGACGACCGCGACCTCCGGCAGGTCGAGCCCCTCGCGGAGCAGGTTGATGCCGATCAGACAGTCGAAGACGCCACGGCGGAAGTCCGTCAGGATCGTCACGCGATCCAGGGTCTCGATGTCGGAATGGAGATAGCGGCAGCGCACGCCGACTTCCGAGAAATAGGTGGTCAGCTCCTCCGCCATGCGCTTGGTCAGCGTCGTCACGAGGACGCGCTCCCCGCGCGACGCGGCCTCCCGCACGACGCCGAGCAGGTCGTCCACCTGCCCCTTGACGGGACGCACTTCGATCACCGGATCGAGCAGGCCCGTCGGGCGGATCACCTGCTCGACGATCTCCCCGCCGGTCTTGGCGAGCTCCTCCGGGCCCGGGGTCGCGCTCACGTACAGGATCTGGTTCAGCCTCGCCTCGAATTCCTCGTAGGTCAGCGGCCGGTTGTCCAGGGCCGAGGGGAGGCGAAAGCCGTACTCGACGAGGACTTCCTTGCGCGAGCGGTCCCCGTGGTACATGCCGCGCACCTGCGGCAGCGTGACGTGGGACTCGTCCACGACGAGGAGGAAATCCTTCGGGAAGTAGTCGATCAACGTCGGAGGCGGCTCCCCCGGGCGCCGCCCCGAAAGATGCCGCGAGTAATTCTCGATCCCGTTGCAGTACCCGAGTTCCTTGATCATCTCGAGATCGAACATCGTGCGCTGGTGCAGCCGCTGCGCCTCGAGGAGCCGGCCGGCCGTGGTCAGCTCCGCCAGCCGGTCATCGAGCTCGAGCCGGATCGTCCCGACGGCCCGGTCGAGGGTCTCGCGGGGGGTCGCGTAGAAGGTGCGGGGATAGAGCGCCACGCGGTCCAGCCTCTCGATCGCCGTGCCGCGGAGCGGGTCGGTTCGGGTGATCCTCTCGATCTCGTCGCCGAAGTACTCGATCCGGACCGCCATGTCCTCGTAGGCGGGGTGGATCTCGACCACGTCGCCCCGCACCCGGAAAGTCCCCCGAGCCAGATCGAGGTTCGTCCGCTCGTATTGCATCTCCACCAGCTGCGCGAGCAGCGACGGCATCCCCGAGCGGTCGCCGGTCTGAAGGTACGCGAGCATGTCGTAGTAGGACTCCGGCGAGCCCAGCCCGTAGATGCAGGAGACCGACGCCACCACGATCACGTCGCGGCGCTCGAACAGGGCCTTGGAGGCCGAGAGACGCAGCTTGTCGATCTCCTCGTTGCGCGAAGTCTCCTTCTCGATGTAGGTGTCGGACTGGGGTATGTAGGCCTCGGGCTGGTAATAGTCGTAGTAGGACACGAAGTACTCGACCGCGTTGCCCGGAAAGAACGATCGGAACTCCTGGTAGAGCTGCGCCGCGAGCGTCTTGTTGTGCGACAGGACGAGGGTCGGCCGGTTGACGGCCTCGATGACCTTGGCGACGGTAAACGTCTTGCCCGAGCCCGTGACGCCGAGCAGGACCTGATGGCGCCGCTTCTCCTCCAGCCCCAAGACGAGCCGGTCGATCGCCTGCTGCTGGTCTCCCTGCGGAGCGAACTCCGTCTGGAGCCGGAAACGCCCTCCGGCCCGCGACTGGGCCTCCAGGTACGACGGGGGCTTGGAAATCGGGGATGGCCGGGAGGGCCTCTCCTTGGCTCCGGGACGGGGGCTCACGGGGATGGCCGGGGCGAGGGCGTCGAGATCACCGGAGATGGGGCGGTCGCCGGGGCGGCTCCCCCCGCCGCCTGGCGGAAGAGCGTGGCGAGGTCCCGGACCTGTTGCCGGGAGATTTCGTTCTGGGGGCCGGTCGCGACGAGGGTCGTCCGCATCCGGTCCAGAGGCTCCCGGGAAACCCGATGCTCCTGGAGGGCCTTCCGGAAGTCTCTGTACGCCGATCGCAATTCCTCTTTGTCCTGCGGTGTGACGTCGCTCGCGTAATGAGACTCGACCTGTTTCATGACGACGTCGGTGACCGCCTCCGGCTTCTGCCGCAGATAGAGGATCAGGCCGACGAAACAGGCGACGAGCACGAGCGCGGCGACTCCGCAGCCGATGAGGACTTTCCTCCAGATGCCGCTGGAACGGCCGGGCTCGATGGGAGCCGGGGCAGGCGGGACCGGCGGGACGGGGCTGCTCACAGGGAAGGGGCTTATAGCAGATTTTGGATCTTGGATTTTGGATTACCGGAGCCCCGGGCTCCAGAACCGCTCCGGGCGCGTACAATCGAGGGGGAATGACCCGGCGCGCTCTCTTCCTCCTCGTCCCCCTCCTGGTCGCCGGGCTGCTCGGCGCGATCGCCGGTTCGGCGGCGACGGGCCTCGTCCGGGTGCCGCGGGTCCAGGAGCTGGAGACCTACCGGCCCGACATCATCACGGAGATCCGCGCGCTCGACGGCTCCCCGATCGCCCGGTACGCCATTGAGCGGCGCATCCTGATCTCCCGAAGCGACATTCCGCCGGTCGTCGCGAACGCGATCGTCGCAACCGAGGACAAGAATTTCTACCGGCACGGCGGGGTGGACCTCGTCCGCACCGTCGCCGCGGCCATGGCCGACCTGAGGCACCAGCGGTACGCGCAGGGGGGCTCGACCCTGACCCAGCAGCTGGCCCGGAGGATCTTCTTCTCTCCGCGCAAGACGATCGCGCGAAAGATCAACGAGGCCTTCGTGACGTTCGAGATCGAGCGGCGCTACTCAAAAGATCAGATCCTGACGATGTACGCCAATGAGATCTACCTCGGACACGGCAACTACGGGTTCGAGGCCGCCGCGCGGTACTACTTCGGCAAGCATTTGAAGGACGTGACGCTCGCCGAGGCGGCGCTGCTCGCCGGGATCGTCCAGCGCCCCGAGGACCAGTCCCCGTTCCGCAACCGGGAGCTCGCCCGGACCCGGCGCGCCACCGCGCTGCGGAGGATGCGCGCGGAGGGCTACATCACGGAGGCGCAGCGCAAGGCCGCCGAGGCCGAGCCCCTTCCCGCCGCGCCGTCCTTGAAGGAGACGGTCGTCGCACCGTATTTCTGCGAGGAAATCCGCCAGTACCTGGAAAAGACCTACGGCGAGAAAGACCTCTACCGGCGAGGCCTGCGCGTGGATTCGACGCTCGATCCCGAGTTGCAGGCGTACTCCGAGGAGGCGCTGGGCTGGGGGTTGCGGCGCCTGGCGCGGCGCCACGGATTCCACCGCCCGCGCAACCTGCGGGCCGAGGGGTATTCCGACCCGGCCTCCTACGTAGACCCCACCTGGGAGAACGCTCGCCTGGCGGAGGGAGACACGGAGCGCGGCGTGGTCCTGGAGGTCTCCCCCGCCGTGGCGCAGGTGAAGATCGCCGGCCGAACCTTCCCGCTGAAGGCCTCGGGCTTCTCCTGGACCGGCGCCACCCAGGCCACGCGCATCCTGAAGCCCGGAGATCTCGTGACGGTCACCCTCCAGAAGGCGAAGGACGGGGGGGCGCTCCTCCTGGAAGAGGATCCGCGCGAGCAGGGCGCGGTCCTGATCCTGGAGAACTCCAGCGGCGCGATCCGGGCCATGGTGGGCGGCTACGACTGGACGCAATCGAAGTTCAACCGCGCCGTGCAGGCGCTGAGGCAGGCGGGCTCCACGTTCAAGCCGTTCGTCTATCTCGCGGCGCTCGAGGCCGGCTACACCCCCTCCGACACGATCTTCGACGGGCCGATCGCGATCGTCATCGATCCCCACCAGCCCGCCTACCGCCCGAGCAACTACGACAGGAAATTTCGCGGCATCGTGACCCTGCGCCGCGCGCTCGAACACTCCATCAACGTGCCCACCGTGCGCCTGGCGCAGGCCGTCGGCCTCTCTCACGTGATCGACGCGGCCCAGAGGCTCGGGATCCACGAGAGGCTTCAGGCCTACCCCTCGCTCGCGCTCGGGGCCTTCGAGGTGACGCTCGAAGAGATGACCGCCGCCTACTCCGTGTTCGCCAACCAGGGCCTGGCCTTCACACCGTACTCTTTCGAGCGGATCCTGGACGCCAATGGCGACGTCCTCGAAAGGACGCACCCCGAGGCGCGGGAGGTCGCGAGCCCCCAGGCCTGCTTCCAGCTCCTCCAGATGCTCAAGGGGGTCACGCAGCGCGGAACCGGAGCGGCGGCCGCCAAGCTGCAGCTGAACATCGCGGGAAAGACCGGAACGACCAGCGACTTCACGGACGCCTGGTTCGTCGGGATGACGCCCCGTTACACCATCGGAGTCTGGATCGGCAACGACATGAAGACCATCAGCATCGGCCCCGGAATGGAAGGGGCGCGCGTCGCCCTTCCGGTATGGATGCGTATCCTGGAAAAGATGAAGGAGAAGGGGAAGATCGACCCGAAAGCGGACTTCGACACCCCGCCCAACGTGATCTTCACCGCCGTGGACTACGAGACGGGTCTGAAGGCCACACCTTCGAGCCCGCGACCCATCCTCGAGGCCTTCGTCTCCGGCTCCCAGCCGACCGACGAGTGGAACGCGCGCTGGGAGGAGATCACGAGGCTCCCCTGGTCGCTGCAGAAATCCTTCTACCTTCCCAAGAAGGGCGAGGAGGAAGGAGCGGAGACCGCCCCTCCGGTCACCCCACATCCCCAGAATTGAATGATTGAAGATTGAAGATTGACCGATTGGGGTCGAACTACGCGGCTCAATCAGCAATCGGCAATCTTCGATCGAAAACTCTCCTGGCTCGCCCCCGGAGGCGCCATCGTGGTCGCGCGGGCCGGGGACGCCGGCCTCCGGTTCGTGCTCTTCCTCGCCACGGCCCGCATCCTGGGAGCCCGCGACTTCTCCCTCTACGCTTTGCTGACGGCGGCCCTCGCCACATGCCAGTGGATGGTTCCGCTCGGCGGAGTCCGGGTCGCTCTCTACTTCCACGCGCGAGGTGTCCGCGGACCTCTCTTTGCGTGGCTCTATCTCGCGGCCGCTCTCGGGTCCGCCGCGGTCTTCGTCGCAGCCGCCTTCCCCGGGCTTCGCCGTGCCTTCTTTCCGGAGGTCTCGACCTCCCTTCTCTTCCTCGGCCTTGCGCCCCTTCCCTTCTCGCTCGCCGCCGACTCTCTGGCCGCGACGCTCCTTTCCGCCGACCGAGCGGGAACCTACGGAGCCACGCTCTGGGCCCGAAATGCCGCCA
This sequence comes from Thermoanaerobaculia bacterium, assembly GCA_033853815.1. Taxonomy (GTDB): domain Bacteria; phylum Acidobacteriota; class Thermoanaerobaculia; order UBA5066; family Gp7-AA6; genus JAWOLE01. The sequence goes on along the minus strand of JAWOLE010000414.1, from coordinate 8,400 downwards.
CCGGCCTCGTCCTGGCGACGAGCCTTCTCGCGCCCGATCGCCTGACGTGGATCCTCGCCGGAAGACTTGCCGTCCAGGCTTCCATCGCGGCGGCGACCGCGATCGCGGCACGCGGCCGGCCGGGCTGGAAGACCGTCTCCGATTTCGCCCCCGGAGCCCTCCGCTACGCCGTCCCGACGGCTCTCTCCGACGCCGCGAACGCGGTCCACCGGCGGGCGGACGTGTTCCTCCTCTCGGCCCTGGGACGTACGCCGGAAATCGCGCCCTACGCGATCGCGTACGCGATCGCCGAGGTCTTCTGGCTGCTGACGGACTCGCTCGAGGCGGCGCTCTTCGTGGACATCACGCGGCGGGACCCGGCGGAAGCTCGCGCCTCCGCGTCGAAGGCACTGCGCGTTTATCTCATGCTGGGGCTTGCGGCCGGAGCGGCGGGCCTCGCCGCCGGGGAGGCGCTCCTGCGCCTCTTCTTTCGCGCCCTCGCCCCGTCCGCAACCGGGCTCCTCCCGTGGCTGGTGGCCGCCGCCGTCGCCTGGGGCCTGTCGCGTCCTCTGTCGTCGTACTTCGCTTCCCGGCAACGACTGGGCACGATCCTCTCGTGCCATCTCGCGGCACTCGCGGTCAACGTGGCCCTGAACCTCCTGTGGATCCCTCGCTCTGGCGCGATGGGCGCCGCGCAGGCCTGCCTCGTCAGCTACGCGGCAGACTCGCTGTTGCTCGCGCTCGCGTTTCGCCTCCAAGAGCACGGTGAAAGGCGGGAGGGGGCGCACCGAGCGTCGTAGGCCGCACCGGCGGCCTAGGGACGCGACATGCGGCGGGTCCGCCCGCCGCAAACCCCCTCCTCTACGGCCCGCGAATACCGGGTGTCCGAGACTTCTTGGCTACCTTACGTCGTTACCGCTGCAACGGGCTGGACGTCCACGACCAGTTCCGTGGTGACGTCGCGGTGGAGGCGGATGTGGACGCGGTGCTCCCCCAGGCGCTTGATCGGTTCGGCCAGCTCGATGCGCCGGCGATCCACCTCGACGCCTCGCTGCGCCAGGGCGTCCGCGATCTCCGTCGGGGTCACCGAACCGTAGAGGACGTCCCCCTCTCCCGCCTTCTTGTTGATGACCACGGTCAATCCCTCGATCTGCTTGGCGACCGCCTCGGCCCCGACCTTCTCGTGTAGCGTCTTCTCGTCGTACTTCTTCTTCTCCTCGGCGAGCCTGCGGACGTTGGCGGCGGTGGCTTCATAGGCGAATCCCTGGGGGAAGAGATAGTTGCGGGCGTAACCGGGCTTGACCGTGACGGTGTCCCCCCGATGCCCCAGCCCGCGGACGTCGTCGGAAAGAATGACTTTCATGGCTCACTACGCTTTCTCGCCTCGATGGCGAAAGTCCGCGTACCAGTCGAACAGGCCGAGCAGCCCCACTCCGACGTTGATCGGAAAGTAGAGCGCCAGCCCGTAGAGCCCGACGCGGAGAATCGTCGCGCGGAACCACCTCCGCGCGAAGTGGCAGATGATAGAGAGGCCGGCCAGGAAATACAAGGCCGCCAGCGGCAGGAGCGCGTTTCCGGCGATCGCTCGGGCCGATGGGGGTGCGAGCACCGAGCCCGCCCCCGCGGCCACGAAGAGGGCCACGACGGGCGGGGGCACGGAGAACCTGTCGAACCGCGCCCTCTCTGCGGACGGCTCGGGGCGAGCGGCCCTGGCTCCCGTATAGAAGCCGATGCAGGAGCCCAGAATCCACGAGGCGCCGGCGAGGCCCATCCAGAACCTCTCCGTGAATTCCCGGGCAGCCGACAGGGTGGCTTTCAGCCGGGCAACGGCCTCGGCGTCCATGCCGCCCCTCGTGTAGGACGCGACGGCGGCGGGAGTCATCTCGTCGAAGGCCGCGGAGATCTCCTGCTGCATGGTCGGTCCTCCCGCAAGCGGATGGAGGGCGAGCCCGGCCGCCAGGACGGCGAACCCGGCCGCGCACAATCCGAGATAGGCGCGCGAAGGATCGGCGCCCCGCCGCACGCGCGCCGCAAAGAGAACCGGGAGTCCCGTAGCGAAGGCGGCGATGAGGGCAGCGAAGATCGCTTCGGCTCCTGGTCCCGTCGCGAGCCCGAGACCGAGCAGCAGGCTCGAGGCGAGAAGAGCCGCCAGAATCCCCGCCGCTCCCCCGCGGCGGTACGTGAGGCGGACGGCCGGAACCGAGAGGAACGGAAGCGCGAGGATTCCCGTGATCGGGAAGGCCGAGAACGCAGCGAAGAGAAACGTCGAGAAGAGCCCCGCAAGGAGGATCTCCCGCACGAGCGCCCCTTTCGGCCTATGAGATCCTCCACTCTCCGAAGAAACCAGATCGGTGGCCATTTGTCAGAGCCGTGAGGCGTGAGGCGTTAGGCGGCGTGGCAAGAGCGCCCGGGCTTCGCCTTACGCCTTTCGCCTTGCGGCTTACGATCCTTAATCGGTGGCGTAGGGCAGGAGAGCGATCGCCCGCGCTCGCTTGATCGCCGTCTGGAGCTTGCGCTGATGCAGCGCACACGTGCCGGAGATGCGCCTGGGAAGGATCTTGCCCCGCTCCGGGATGAAGGATTGGAGGAGTTTGACGTCCTTCCAGTCCACGTACTCGAGCTTCTCCGCGCAGAACTTGCAGACCTTCCGGCGCCGCACGAAGAACTTCTTGCGGGTCGTCGGCTTTCCTTCCCGGTCCCGGGAGCCGCCTCGGCCCCCGGAACGCGACGGCGCGCCTCTCATGTTTCGCTCCTTTCAGCTTCCTGCGACGCGGGCGCGGCAGGGGCGGCGGGCGCTGGCCGCGGAGGCCGCTTCGCCGCCTTCTTGCGGATGCGCTCGGCCATCTTGGCCGAACGCTTCTGCTCCTCGTCGGCCCGGACGGCGAGATGACGCAGAACCTGATCCGAGAGCCTCAACCGCCGTTCGGTCTCGGCGACCAGGGCGGGCTCGGCCGACACCTGGAAGTGGTGGTAGTAGGCCTCCCGCTTGCGCCCGATCGGGTAGGCGAGGCGCTTCTTCCCCCATGACTCGTCCTTGACGATCGAGCCGCCCCCGTCCGTCAGAACCTTGCGGTAGTCGGCCGCCACGCTGGCGGCCTCTTCGTCGTTCAGGTCCGGCGTGAGCAGAACGACGATGTCGTAACTCCTCATCGTTTCCTCCTCATGGATCTCAATCCGGGCCCGGTTCCGGACCCGGAGAGGAAGGTTTCGTATTCGCGAGCTTCATCGCGGCATCGATTCCGTCGGAGAGCCAGGTACGGAGAACCTCGACCGCCCGTTCGATGACCTCCTCGAACGGCCTCCGCTCTTCCCGGGCGAACACTTCGAGGACGTAATCGGCGAGGTCCCGGTCCCGCGAATAGCGCTCGCCGCGCACCCCGAGGCGCAGGCGCGGGATCTCGTTCGTCCCCAGCGCCGAGATGACCGAAGCCATCCCCTTCTGACCTCCCGCGGAGCCGCGGGCGCGCATGCGCAGGACCCCGAGCGAAAGAGCGACCTCGTCGTAGACGACGCAGAGGTCCCCGGCGTCGATGCCGTTTTTCTTGCAAAGAGCGGCGACCGCCTCTCCCGAGGCATTCATGAGAGTCTGGGGAAGGGCGAGCAGGACGCGGACCCCCTCGATCGTCCCGCGCCCGACTCGCGAGAAGGATTCCCGCGACCGGAGCCGGATCCCCTCCTGCGACGCCAGCCGCTCCACCACACGGAACCCCGCGTTGTGGCGCGTCGCCTCGTAGCGGGTTCCGGGGTTTCCCAGGCCGACGATGGCGCGCAGGTCCTACTTCTCCTTCTCCTTCTCCTTGTCTTTCTCCTTCTCTTCTCCCTCTTCTTCGGCCGCGGCCTTCCCCTTCTTCAGGACCTCGGGTTCCGTGATCTCGGGAGCCGCCTCGGCCGCCGCGACCTCCGGTTCCTTCTCGGCCGTCGGATGCGTGACGTGCACGATGACCCTCTCCGGGTCCTCCAGGATCGCGACCCCTTCGGGAGGCGTCATCGCGGAAACGCGAAGGGCATCGCCGATCGCCAGCGGCGTGACGTCCACGGGAATGCTCTTCGGGATGTTCCCCGGCAGGCATTCCACTTCGACCTCGCGCGTGACGAAGTCGAGGATGCCCCCTTCCGTCTTGACTCCCGCCGCGAGGCCAACCACCTCGACGGCGACCTTCACCCGGATCTTCGAGGTCATCTCGATGCGCACGAAGTCGATGTGGAGGGGTTTGCGCGAGACGGGATCCTGCTGCATCTCCTTGATCATGGCGTGGCGCGCCTGATCGGTGCCGGCGAGCTTCAGGAGGAAGATCGCGTTCTCCCCCGCCCCGCCCCGGAAGGCGTCGACGAGGGCCTTCCGGTCCACGCTGATCGGAACGGTGGGTTTCTTCGATCCATACAGGACGGCGGGGATCTTCCCGTTGGCCCGCGTGCGGCGGGCCTCGTTCTTGCCGATCGTCGAGCGCTTCTCGACGTCGAGTTCGATCGTCTTCATTGTGCTGTTTCCCGCGCGGCGGACCGCGCAAAACGGGGCATTCTACACGAAAAGGGAGGAAACGGAAGTCCCCTGGTGGATGCGCTGGATCGCCTCGCCCAAGAGGGGCGCAATCGTCAGGGACCGGATCCTCCGGCAACGCGACATCGCGGCGTCCAGGGGGATCGTGTTCGTCACGAGCAAATTCTCGAGCTTCGAGGACTCGATGCGCTCCAGAGCCGGGCCCGAGAGGACAGGATGCACCGCCGCCGCGAAGGTTCGCCGGGCTCCCTGGCTGCGCAGGGCCTCCTCCGCCTGCACGAGCGTCCCGGCCGTATCGACGATGTCGTCCAGGATCAGGACGTTCTTGCCCTCGACGTCGCCGACGACGTTCAGGACCTCGGTCTCGTTGATCCCGGTCCGCCGCTTGTCGATGACCGCGAGGGACGCGCCAAGCCGTTTGCCGATGGCGCGGGCCCGCGCGACCCCGCCGACGTCGGGAGAGACGATCACGAGGTCGTTTAGCTCCATCTCCCGGATCGCGTCGAGCAGCACGGGCGCGGCAAATAGGTGGTCCACGGGGATGTTGAAGAACCCCTGGATCTGGGCGGCGTGCAGGTCCATCGTCAGGATCCGGTCGGCGCCGGAAGCCGTAAGCAGGTCGGCCATCAGTTTGGCCGCGATCGGCACCCGCGGCTTGTCCTTCTTGTCCTGCCGGGCGTAACCGAAGTACGGCATCACCGCCGTGATGCGGGAAGCCGAGGACCGGCGGAAGGCGTCGAGCAGGATCAGCAGCTCCATGACGTGGTCGTTGACGGGGCTGCAGGTGGGCTGGATGACGAACACGTCCGTGCCCCGCACGTTCTCGTCGATCTGACAGTAGTCCTCCCCGTCGGAGAAGTTGTAGAGCGTCAGCTCCCCGAGGGTCAGCCCCAGGTAGTCGCAGATCTCCTGGGCGAGGGCCGGGTGCGCCCTGCCCGAAAAGATCTTCAGTTCCCCGTAGGAGAAATTGGCTGTCAAGCGGGTGGGATTCTAAGCTGTCCGTCCTCAGCTGTCAGCTATCGGGTCTTCGCCGGTCGGACTCGCGCCGCTGATTCGGCGGAATGAGGTCCGGAACTCCGCCGGCGCCGCCCGGGGGTTTGTCCCGGGAAGCGATTGCAGACCTGAAATTCTGTTGGCTCAGAGCTGCCTGGACTCCCCAGCTCACGGATCTGGCCGGTGCCGAAGAGCCGGGCTTGAGTGGGCCCCCAAGCATGGCCTGTGTGCCGCGTCGTAGATTGAGGCGCACGGTGAACCGAAACGGGTGATCGACCGCGCTGCCGGATCGTCTGGCCGTTGCAGGAGGCCGGACCGATGCGGGATCACTTCATCCTGGACGCTCGAGCCGTCTGAGCGTGCGCGAGATGAGGTCAGGATCAAACGACAGGTGGCGCGGACCGTCATTCAAGGGAACCTCCTCACGACGTTTCGGTCTTCAGTCCCGCTCCTCTCGATCGCGCCCGACCCGGGCAGCAACCTGTGGCCTACCGCATCTCGACAGCAAGATCGGAAGGCCGGGACTCGGAGGAATGTCCCTCAGCTCGGTTTGATCGAGCGCAAGTGATCTGGAACCAATGAGTTAGAGAAAATGATGCAAACGGCGGTTGGAATAGGACCTATGACTAAAGTACAAGGCTAAACCAGGCTTCAGATTCGAGCAGCCAACGGCAGTTCGAGCCGTTGGCGGGGAAAAAAGAGGAGGAATCAATCGAATCTACGGGTACTGGCCGGAGTCTGTCTTCAGGAGCGCCCCAGCGCGCCGGACCGTCGGAAGGGAGGACAAGAGCCCAGACATAAACGGCAATGAATGTTCAAAGAACGGGCAACCAACCAACATGAGGGGGTTAGCTTATGAAACGTTTGACCCTGTCCCTCGTCGTCATTCTAGGGATTGCTCTTGCGGCGCCCGCACTTGGCGGGGGGCTCAACCTGAACGGCCCGCATTTCAATCTGAACATCATCGGCGTCGACAATCCGAAGACCCAACTGAAGCTCGATGGGCACACGATCTTCGTCGCCCTCGGCAAGAAGGACGGAGCCCCTAGCCCGAGCAATATCTGGCTCACCCCGGGGAATTTCGACGTTTGCGACGGCAATGCCTTCGACCAAGCCTACGACTGCTCGGGCGACCCGATCACCGGTAAGACTGGCGCCGTGTTCCAGCTGCCGTGCGACACGAATATTACGACTCCCGACGGCTGCACCGACGCCGCCGGCAACCCGCTCGCCAGCACCCTCAACTACACGGTATGGATCAGAGCACTCGGCCAGCCCGGCGGGCACGCGACCATGACCCTGTGCGCGGAGGACCCCGCCAACCCCGGCGTACAGCTCTGCAACACGGGAGGCAACGTCGTATCCTCGGGTATCCTCACCGCCCACGTGAAGAAAGCGTTTACCAACGTGACCTCTCAGCTGACGGTGCTTCACAACGTCTGCTTTCTCGACAGCGGCGTTCTGACCTGCGAGGACGTCTCCCTTTTCTCCGATGGCCTCGTCAATTTTGTTTGGGACTATGACAACAACGGCCTGAGACTGGCGCAGATGAGGTTCTACGCCGTCGTCGAGTAGCTGAAATTCACGAAACTGGGGGCGCGCTGCGACTGCAGCGGCCCCCTTTTCTACTATGAGTAAGTTTGCCTACTTTGGCTTTCTGCTCGCCGTGGCGGCCTTGGCCCGCGAGCCGGAAAGGCTCCCACAGGCCAAGCTGGAGGCGCCGGACTACGATTTTGGGGAAGTTCGACTAGGACGCACGGTCTCCCATGACTTCCTCATCAGAAACCTCGGCAAAGGCGTGCTGAAAGTCGAGCGCGCCGAGCTTTCTCTTCCAAACATGGCACTGCGGTCCAAACCGATCGAGCCAGGGACCGAAGGGGCATTAAGCCTCGAGCTGAAGACACAAGGGATGGCTGGAATTGTCGAGGCCCAGGCACTCGTCTACTTCAACGACCCGCTCCTTCCGAAGGCCGTCCTCACTCTTCGAGGAAGAGTCCGTCCCCTGCTGGAAGTTCGTCCTTTCGGCGAGGTGTTCCTCGCAGCGTTCAAGGACGAACCGGCGGAGCGAGTGCTGACACTCGTGAATAACGAAACGAATCCAATCGCCGTCGAGCCGATTCGCAGCGAAGGAAGTCACTTCGTCGCTTCGGTGAGAACCGTCGAGCCCGGAAAGGTCTACGCGGTGAGCGTCAAGGTGGCTCCAGGCGTGCGGGTGGGCAGGTACGAGGAGACCCTCGTCATAGAGATGGCCAGTCCGCCGGGCAGGATTTTGAGGATCCCCGTTCATCTCTTTGTCAAGCCGGACCTCTACGCGACACCGGGCGTGGTGGACTTTGGGGAGATCTCGCTGGAGCAGGCCCGTCGATCCGCTGGAATCTCGAATCTCCTCACCCAGACCACGCTCGTGACGAGCCGACGCGATCAGTTTTCGATCGTTTCGATCGTTTGCGACCCGTCAGCCGTCACGGTGCGACAGACTCCCCCGGCAGTCCCCAGTCGGACATTTCGGATCGACGTCTCGCTGAACCAGGAGCGACTAGAACGAGGTCCCTTCCGCGGCTCCATCGTCGTAAGGACGAGCGACCCGGAGCTGCCTGAGCTCAGGATTCCAGTCCGAGGCGATGTGAGTTAGATCTACAGGTGTCGCGTCCACGCCGGCCCGCCCGCTAGCTCGGAGGGAAGCTGGCTGCTGCGCGCGCTGGCCCGTGGTGGCTCTCTTGCTTGCTTTCGCAGTCGCGCTCTTCGCGAAAGCCCCAACTCTCCTCGTGGCGACCGCGCAGGAAACTGCGAGCGATCGCCAGAGTTGAGGTATCCTCTTGTCGCCAAAACAGTTGGGGCGTCGCCAAACTGGTAAGGCACCGGCCTTTGGAGCCGGCATGTGGAGGTTCGAGTCCTCCCGCCCCAGCCAACCGTCGGCTTCGCTCGCTCCG
>JAWOLE010000413.1:0-2673 GCA_033853815.1 Thermoanaerobaculia bacterium | reverse complement strand
CGACGAGATGGCGGGCAAGGACGCCCAGCTCGAGCGTGGCATCCAGGAGATCCTCAAACGGATCGAGGCGCATCCCCCCGTCTGGCCGCCCCAGCCGCCGTCGAAGAACCTGGCCAGCCCGGTGCCGGAAAAGTAAGACGTCTCCGGACGATTCCCCGGCTTCCCTCGAGGAAGCCCAAGCTCATCGAGTCGACTAAGGCCTGCCCTCGATCGCCTTGAGGGCGGGAACTCGCGTGACGGCCGCCAGCCCGATCGGCTCGACGATCTTCGTGAGGGGTATCCACGAGTCTCCCCCGCAGGCCGGGCAGCGAGCGCCGCCGGGATCCGCGATTCCGGCAAGGTCGAAAACCGCCTCGCACGACTCTTCGCAGCAGAGGCGCGCCCGTCGCAAGTGGATGAAGGCCAGACCTTCCTCAAACATGTTCACCCCCGTGGTCCTCGTGAGCTGCTCAGCCCGACGTCCCCTCTTCGAGCGCCGGGAGGCTCCATCGGTGTCCCTCCCTCGCCCACGGACTCGCTCGTTCCCGAGGGAGGCCGGCTCTGCCGGTCGAGGTGCGCCTTCATCTGCCCGATTGTCCCGAGGTTGGTCCAGCCGCACTCCGGGGCTGCGAGCACCAGATGGCTCTCGGGCCACCACGGCAGCACCTCTCGCGGGAAGTCTGCCTGGGTGAGGTGGTCGTAAAGGCTCACCAGCCGGCCCCGTCTCCCCAAGGCGAGGCCGAGGAATTCCTCGAACATCGAAGGGAGCGACCCCTTGTAGAGGCGGAGCAGCGTGATGACGTCTCCGGCCAGGATGAAGGAGCTCCAGAGGCCGCCCCCTCGCATCAGGTCGCGAGCCGTCTCGAGGTCCGGCCCGTCGACGAACCGGCGGACCGTCTTCAGCGACCCGGCGAACCGATGACCGGGCTCGATCCAGCCGTACTCGGTATCGGCGTCGCGAGGCTTCATCCCGACGAGGACGATGCGGCCGTCCCACCGCCGAGCCGACAGGGCCGCGGCCAGCGTGGGACGGAGGGCCCCTTCGTCCGCCACGTAGTGGGTCGAGGGGAGCACGAGCACACGTGCGTGCGCATCCCTCTTGAGGAGAATTTCGAGCAGGGGCAGGAGCAGCCCCGGAGCGGTCCCGCGGCTGCACGGCTCGACTACAACGTTCTCGCGCGGCTGGTCCGCGAGTTCGTCCTCCCAGAAGCGACGGTGCCCTTCGTTCACGGCCGTCACCACACGCCATGGGGAGACGACGCCGCAGGCGCGGTCGATCGCCCGGCGGAGCAGGGTCCCGCCTGTACCGGGCGCCCAGAACTGCTTCGGCACGGCCGAGCCGCTTTCGTCGCGGGTCAGCGAGGAGACACGGTGGCCTTCCCCTCCTGCGAGGACGACGGCCCAGAGATGCTCGTTCTCGATCATGTCCCGCTCCCCGTCTCCTCCGCCGATCCATGCGAAAGAGTCGTGGTCGCAACATATGTAGCCCGAAGCGCCCCGGAAAACCGGGCCGGCCACGGATTTCTGCCCGGGGAACCATCGGGCGGCGGGATCAGGGGATCGCCTAGGAAGGCTTCGACTCGAGGCGACCGGGGAGCCGCCGACCTCGCAGGGGCGACCTCGGCACGGCCGCGGTGGCCTACGGGATCCTCGGCGAGGAATCAGCTCCCTTCCGGCGCGTAAGCGAGATCCCGACAACCGCGCGGCTGGCGCTTGCGAGGCGAGATCAAGGCGCGCCGACGCAGGCTGGAGTTGGCTCTCCGCCGAGGAGGCGTAACGCCGAGATCGCCCGCAACCTCCTGCCGCCCTGCGGGTTCGGGCGGCGCGGGCGGGGTACCCGCCGTCGCGCAGGCGACGGTGGGTCGTGCTTCATTGCCGCTCCTCCTAGGTCTCCCGGGCCACGTTCGTCGCGTCGCCTCGCGTCTGGCCCCGCGGCGCTCCGAACGCCGCTGTCGGGATCTCGCTTGCGCGCCGCTAAAGGCCCTCCGACCACCCGACGGCGCATCGGACCAGCTCCGTCCCGGTCTTCAGGTTGAGCTTCTGCTTGATGGAGCTGCGATGAGACTCGATCGTCTTGACGCTGAGGTTGAGCCGTCCGGCGATCTCCGAGGTGCCCAGACCCCGCCCGATCAGAAGGAAGACCTCCCGTTCGCGGTTGCTCAGGGTCGCCATGGGGACGATCGGGCTCGCGGCGTGTCCGCCGGCGACCGCCTCGAGAAGCCGCCCGGTCATACGGTCGCTCAGGTAGACCTTGCCGGCCAGGAGCTGCCGGATGGCGGCGAGGATCTCACCGATCTTCTCCTGCTTCATCACGTAGCCGCGCGCCCCCCCGTGCAGGCAACGCTCGGCGTAAAGGAGCTCGTCGTGCACGGAGAGGACGAGAACCGGCATGTCGGGGCAGGCCGTTCGCAAGGCGGCCACGAGCTCCAGCCCGCTTCGGCCGCCCAGCGAGAGGTCGACGACGGCCAGACGCGGGCGAAGCTCCCGGATGGCCGCCAGAGCCCCCTCGGCGCTTCCGGCCCCGCCGCAGACCTCGAGGTCCGGCTCGCGGTCGATGAGTGCCGCGAGCCCCTCCCGAACCACGGGGTGGTCGTCGACGATAACGACGCTTACCGCATTCGGAGCGGGCATCAGCAATTTCCCCTGATCAGTATCTGAGACATCTGCATCAGAAACGATCCTACCGCACCGCCG
>JAWOLE010000412.1:0-4056 GCA_033853815.1 Thermoanaerobaculia bacterium | reverse complement strand
GTCCCCGACTGGGGAATGTTGATGCAGGGGAAGATGCGGCGGTTGAAGAGGTCCCTGTCGAGCACGATCTCCGTGTTGCCGGTCCCCTTGAACTCCTGGAAGATGATCTCGTCCATTCGAGATCCCGTGTCCACGAGGGCCGTGGCGATGATCGTCAGGGATCCGCCTCCCTCGGCGTTGCGGGCCGCTCCGAAGAAACGGCGCGGCTTCTCCATCGTGCGGGCATCGATCCCGCCCGACATGATCTTGCCGCCCCCCTTCTGCATGTGGTTGTAGGCACGGGCCATCCGGGTGATCGAGTCGAGGAAGATGATGGCGTGCTTGCCGCATTCGACCAGGCGCCGCGCCCTTTCCGCGACGATCTCGGCGACCGCGATGTGGTTCTCGGCGGAAAGGTCCGCGGAAGACGCGATGACCTCGCCGCGAACGCTGCGCCGGAAATCCGTGATCTCCTCCGGGCGCTCGTCGATGAGCAGCACGATGACGTAGACGTCCGGGTCGTTGACGGAGACGGCGTGAGCCATCCGTTTCAACAGGGTCGTTTTGCCCGCCTTTGGCGGCGCCACGATCAGGCACCGCTGGCCCCGGCCGATGGGAGCGAGCAGGTCCACCACGCGTCCGCACATCTCCTCCGGCGCGGTCTCGAGCTTGAGGTGGTCGTGCGGATCGATGGACACGAGCTCGTTGAAGGCGGGGCGCTGGCGGAAGGCCGCGGGCTCCAGGCCCTCGACGGTCTGGACCCGCTTCAAGACCGCGCGGTTTCCGTCCACGGCGACGCCCGTCAGCATCGCGCCCGCCTCCAGGCGCTCCTGGGCGATCAGGTCGCGCGGAACCAGCGGATCGGCCGGCGTCGGCAGGTAATTGTTCCGCGCGGAGACGAGAACTCCCGGCGCGTTGTCGCGCGGCGGCAGGAACAGGACCCCCTCCACCGACTTCTCGGGGCCCGCGACCGCGAGTTCGTCCAGCCTCTCGGGGGCCCCGTTGGCCAAGGCCCCCCGATTGCCCCCGCGCCTGCGGCGCCGGCGGCGGCGGCGATGCCGCCGGGACGGTCCTTCACCGGGCGACGGTGTTTCCGTCTGAACGGAGACGGACGCGGAATCTCGATTCCACAAGGGGTCTTCGGACATGAACTCCCAAACGCCCGCCGCGCTGACAAGGTGTCCGGGCGGGGAAGCACCATTCTATCCGAGATCGCCCCAAAAGGAAGCAAAATCGTCAAATCAAGGAAAACCCTCCCCCGGGTCCCGCTCGGGGCGCGTCCTGGCTCTGGTAGCTGAAATCTCTCGGCGCCGGTCGCGTAGCGACCGCCTGCGCCGACAGTTCAGCGACGGACGGTTAACTGAAAAGGGCCATCACCCTGTCCGGGGCGGCAGGATCCACGGCCGCCAGGGTGAAATCGTCACGGGCATGGGCGGGATTGGACGCTCCTGCGAGGCTGGCCGTCATGCCGGGCGCTGAGCGCGAGAACTGGAGCGCCCGCTGCCCCCCGGAGACGGCTTCGGGAAAGGCCTCCACGACCTCCTCCGGCAGATCCGCCGCGAGGCGGCCCTGGAGAAGGGACGCCGAGCCGAAGGCCGCCAGACCGAGCTTCTCGGCGGCGAGCAGCGCCGGCAGCCTCTCGCCCCGGACCGGCTGGGACGAGTAGGCGATGGCCTGGGCCATGGCGAGGTTGACCGGCAGCTGAACCGCGCCGAAATGATGGTTCTTGCCGGCCACATCAAACGCGAGGCCGAGCGTTTCCTCCAGCGACATATGTTCCGGGTGCTCAGGAGGGACTCGAAGGCCGTCCCAGGTGGCCAGGCCCCAGGATCCGATCCTTCCCCGCTTCGCCTCGGCCTCGAGGGTTTCGGCGGCGAGCCTCAGACGGCCGCGGAAGGTCTCCGCGTCCACGGCCGTCCGCTGGGCTTCGATGTTGTGCAGGTAGTAGAGATCGATCGTCTCGAGCCCCAGATTGGCGCGGCTCCTCTCGATCTGGTCGCGCAGGTAGGAGGGCGCGATGCAATTGCCGCCCCGGGCGATCTCTTCCCGGGGGGCTATGCCCGTCTCGACGAAGGTCTCCAGGATGTACCGGCGCGGGTCACGCGCGTCCTCCGAGTCGTGTGGAAGGTATCCTCCCTTCGTCGAGACGAAGACCTCGTCCCGGGCGGCGGTCCCCTCGCGGATCGCCCGGGCGAGCGCGCGCCCGATCGCCCTCTCGCTTCGCTGGCCGCGGTAGTTGATCGCGGAATCGAACACGTTGACGCCGCAGCCGAGAGCCACGGCGATCGAGGCCTCGTATCCGCCGTCGGTCGCGGCGTCCTCCGGCCCCAGATACGTCCCCAGCCCGATCGAGGAAAGCAGCACCCCCAGGGCGGGACGGAAATGACCCTTCGCCGCCGGAGACCGCTTTGCAAACCGCGATGTCCCTTCGAGAGTCGCCCTCCCGGCTATCACGGTCCGAGGCTATCAAAGCCCCCGGCCGTGAAGGCGTCAAACGTAAAACGTCAAACGGTGCACGTCCCCGTTCTTCGTTTTACGTTTAACGTTTTACGTTTCACGTCCTAGACGTAGGCCTTGTTGACGAACCCCAGATTGGGCCACCCCGCGCCGAGAATCGCGGCCGAATCCGCCTTCAGCCAGTCGGACAGGATCGTTCCGTAATAGGAGCGAAAATCGTTCTCGATTTGCAGGTTGCCGTTGGAATCGAGGCTCGTCAGGTTCGGCGGGTCGCCGTAGACGCCGGGGACGACGGCGTCCCCGACGACCAAGTGCGGGGCGGCCGTTCCATGATCGGTGCCGCGGGACGCGTTGTCCTGGACTCTCCGGCCAAACTCGGACCAGGTCATGAGCAGGACGTCGTGGGACCTGCCGTGGGCGTCCAGGTCGTCGAAAAACGCCTTGATCGACTGCGAGACCGTCAGCAGGAGCCCGTTGTGGCCGTTGGGACCGGCGTTGTCCTCGTCGGCATGGTTGTCGAAGCCGCCGAAGGTCACGTAGAGGATCCGCGCTCCGACGTTGGCGTTGATGATCTGCGCGATCAGGAGCATGCCCGCTCCGAGCGAGCCGGCGGGGTACGCGCCTCCCGCCACGTAACCCTTCGACACCGTCTGGAGGATGTTGGAGGAGGAGATGGCGTCGTTGCCCAGGCCCGTGATCTCCGAGGCCGTGGTCTCGATCTCGTACTGGTCCGCGCTCTGCGCCAGAAACGCGTTCAACTGGTTCTTCGCGTCTCCCGGGTAGACGCCGTCGGTCAGGTAGGAATAGGTCGCGATGTTCACGAAGGAGGGGACGCTCACCTTGTCGGCCAGGAGCGTTCGCGGGAGGGTCTGCGAGATCGCGGCGCAGGACAGCGGGTTGGCGCCGCCTCCGATCGCGGCGTCCGCCCAGCGGCCGAGCCAGCCGTTGCGCTGCGCCAGCGTGGGATCGGCCGTATGCCAGATGTCCCGCCCGGTGAAGTGCGAAAGGCTCGAGTTGGGATAGCCGACTCCCTCGAGGATCGCGACGCGGTTGGCGTCCCAGAGCGCCTTGATCCCGGCCATCGCCGGCGTCGTGCCGTTGGTGATCGTCATGCCGTTCAACCCGAGCTTCGGGGTGATCTGCAGAACGGAGCCGGCGGGGATGCCGATGCGCGAGCGCACGGTCAAGTAGGCGTTGTCCGTGTACGGGACGACGGTATTCAAACCGTCGTTGCCTCCCATCAGCTCGAGCACGACGAGAGTCCGGTTGGGCGCGTCGGCGCCGACCGACTCTTCGAACATCCGGGTCCCGGCGACGGCCCAGCGCGGCACCATCGCCGACACCGAGACGAACCCGGCGCTCCGGAGGAGGAAATCGCGTCTGGATATAGGCATGGGCTTCCCTCCTGAACTTGCTCGGCTCACGCGAGGTGAAAAGCGGGACCGGTCAGCATCAGGTGCACGAGCCCGCGCACCTTCTTGTCCACATTGGCCGACGTGTTCGTCCAGGTGCCGCGGGATCCGTCGTCATTGGCGTTCATATAGGCGATCCAGGCCGTTCGCACGTCCGGAGGCACGTCGGCGATGTTCAAACGGTCTGCCAGGATGTCGACGACCTTGT
>JAWOLE010000411.1:0-6924 GCA_033853815.1 Thermoanaerobaculia bacterium | reverse complement strand
GGAGGTCGGAGGCTTTGTCGTCCACTTCTTCACTCGCGAGAAGGTCGAGCACCTCGCCAGGAGCTTCGAGATCGTTGCCATCGACGAATTCGAAGAAGGTGGACTACCGAGGAAATTGTTTCGGGTCACCTTGAGAAAATGAGGATCGGGGACGCCAGCGCCGGCAGGGATCTCGCGGCTCGTTTGAGCTGCGCGGTTCTTCTTGCCGTCGTCCCGTTCCTGGCCGGCCAGGAACTCCGATCACAATCGGCTCCTCAGCCGATGACCGGGCAGCAGGCGCCCGACTTCGCGCTCGCAGCGCTCGACGGGAAGATCGTACGCTTGTCTGACTACAGGGGAAAGTTCGTCGTGGTCCACTTCGCGGCCGACTGGTGACCCTTCTGCAATGCGGAGGCTCCGCATCTCGAGGCGCTCTGGCAGCAGTACAAGGGCGAGACCGTGCAGGTCCTCGTCGTGGACGTCAAGGATCCTAAGGACAAGGCGGAGTCATTCGCTCGGCGCTCGAAGTTTACTTTTCCCGTATTGCTCGACACCGACGGGAAGGTCGCGAAGCGTTATGCGCCCTCCGGAATCCTCCCGGACCTTCCCCGCGACCAGATCCCGATCGCTTCCAATCTCATCATCGACCGGCAAGGGAAGATTCGGTTCTACTCCCTCCTTGACTCGAGGAACTTCGACGCCAGGCTCACGCAACTCACGGCGAAGCTCGAGGCTTTGTTAGCGGGCGTCGAATGATCGGAAATTCAGCAGTCCCCTAGGGCTGAATCGTGAGGTGGGTCCCTCCCAGGACTTCCAGGGTGGCCCCGGTGATCGCGGCGGCGTCGTCGGAAGCCAGGAAGAGGATCGTGCGGGCTACGTCTCGCGGCCAGAGCTTCTCGGCGAGTGGTGCCCGCCGCTCCTCGGCGCCGGTTTCGTCGATCTTGTTCTCGACGGTGCCCGGGCATACCGCGTTGATTGCGATGTTGTGCTCCCGGAACTCGCGGGCCAGGCTCTGCGTCAGCCCCACCAGGCCGAACTTGGCGGCGCTGTGCGCCGCGAGATTGGCCTCTCCCCGCATGCCGTGGATCGAAGCGACATTGACGATGCGCCCGCGGCGGCGTTCAACCATTCCCGGCAGGACCGCGCGGCAGAAGTTGGCGGCCCCGGTCAGGTTGGTCGAGAGGACGAGGTCCCACTCCTCCGGAGTCACCTGAAGAAAAGGCTTCCAGAGGAAGACTCCCGCGTTGTTGACCAGGATGTCCACGGGGCCGAGCCCCTTCTCCGTCGCCCGGACACAGGCCTCGGCCGCTCCGCGCGAGGTGATGTCGGCCGGCAGCGAGAGAGAGGAAGCGCCCTGCTTGCGAAGCCGGGACTCCGTCTCGAGCAATTCCTTCTCCGTCCGGGCGACGAGCGCCACCCGCGCTCCTTCCTCGGCGAAACGCAGCGCCACGGATCGGCCGATTCCGCGGCCCGCGCCCGTCACGAGAACGGTCCGGTTCTTGAACCTCGTGCCCGCGGTCATTCGAGATCCTGACCGGAGATCGTGCGGCCTCCGGAGCCGCCGAGCTCCGCGAAAAGCTCCTCGGAGAAGATCTCCTTTTCGTCCGGAGTCGAGAAGGTCGGCCCGGAGAGAAGCTCGACCCCCTCTTCCTGCCTGCTCGTTCGGTCCACCTTGACCCGAAAGACGGTCAGAGGAAAGATCTGACGTTCGGGGTCCGTGTCGCAGGTGCGGCCGTGGCCGGCCGTCACCTGGACCCAGGCCGCAAAGTTCCTGGCCATGTAGCAGAGCGCGGCTTTCTGGCGCCGGATCAGGTTCGCCGCGGTGTGGCTGCCCGCCTGGACGGCGACGCAGAGCTCCGTGCGAGACGTCGCCCGCACCTCCGCGGGAGTCAGCAGCGCCGCCCGCGGGAAGCCGTCGGGGTCGATCGTGAGGAAGGGGAGGGCCACGTGCTTTCGCGCCCGGAACGCCTTCCCGGCGAGGATCTCCGCGAGCTCCCGCGGCATCTGGCCAAACTCCGGCATCGGAAGGAGCCTAGCGTATCCGGGCTGGGCAGATGCCAGAAAGGTCGCCCGGATCCGTCGTCATTTCCCTCGTCGGCACGCGCCGGCACGCAGTAAGGGTGAGATCCGGCCGGCGCTGAGCGTTCGTCGCTGTCTTACCGAGGTGCCGGCTGCACTCTTCCATGCTCCTCACCCATCGCCTCCTCTCGAAACGCCGCCGGCTCCGGGCTGGCAGTGCGGCTTAAGTCCGAGTGTCAGCCCCGGCGGCGGGACGCCTCTCGGAGGAGGCATGAGCGAAGGAGCAAGGCACACCGAATCGTTCGCCTCGCGACCCCTGCGACTGAGCGACTAGGGACGGCCCGGTTCTGACTTTCGCGGCCGGGCCGGACCGCGCCGACGAGGGAGGCGGGCCGACGGCGGGGCGGATCGAATCGCCAAGACCCGTGGGGCATATGATTCGGCCATGAAGAGAATTCAGACGCGGATCGGACTCACCCTCATGGCAACGTTCTTCCTGGCGGGACTGCCCGCTCTCGGCGCCGAGCGGGACGCGAAAGCCGACCAGGTCGGCAAGGAGTTGATCGCGGCGCTCGGCGGACAGGCGGCCTGGGAGAAGGCGCGGGAGTTCCGCTTCGACTTCGTCGTCGAGAGCGAAGGAAAGGTCGTGGCCCGCCGTTCCCACGCGTGGGACCGCTACACGGGGGACTACCGCCTGAGCGGGACCGACAAGTCGGGCGCCCCTTACGTCGTGTACTTCAACGTCAACACGAAGCAGGGCAAGGCCTTCGTCAACGGGAAGCCCGTCGAAGGGGAAGAGGCGGAGAAGCTGGTCAACGGCGCCTACGGCGGCTTCATCAACGACACGTACTGGCTGCTCGCCCCGTGGAAGATCTTCGATCCCGGCGTCCATCTGGCCTACGACGGAGAGAAGCCCTGCCCGGGCGGCGGGACCTGCGACATCCTGAAGCTCTCCTTCGAGAACGTCGGCCTGACCCCCAAGGACGTCTACTGGCTGTGGGTCACCCGCGACGGACGTCACATGGTCCAGTGGCAGTACATCCTGAAGGGAGCCGACGAGCCGCCGACGACCGTCGCGTGGAAGAACTGGCAGAAGTTCGGCGGCGTGGCGATCTCCACGGAAAAGACGATGGAAGGAAAGCCGGTCGCCATCCGGTTCGACAATGTCTCCGTCAGTCCGACTCGCAACGACGCGGACTTCCAGGCGCCGGCGCAGTAGCGGGACTCGGGACACGGGACTCGGTCCCGGGGGAACCAACCCTTTATGCGTGGTAGGTACGCCGTCGTTTTTTTCCTTGTCCTGGCCGCGTCCGGATGCGTGTCGCCGCGCGTTCCCGGAGTTTCGATCGAAAGCTTTGCGACCCGAAGCCTGCCCGATCCCGCGAAGGTCCTCGTGCTGCTGCCCCCGTCCTACGGCGTGAAGCCCGAACGCCGGTATCCCGTCCTCTACTTCCTGCACGACGGTTACGGCAACGCGAAGACGCTCCAATCGAGCGGCGTCGCGAGCGAGATCAAGGCCCTCATGGCGCAGGGAAAGCTCCGGGACTTTCTCGTGGTCGCTCCCGGCGCCCCGGGCTCGTGGTTCTCCGACTCCTACGACGGCGTCCACCGGTACGAGGAATTCCTCGCGGGCGACCTCATCCGGCAGATCGAGGCGCGCTACCGGGTGCTTCCCGGAAAGGCCCATCGTGCGGTCACCGGAATCTCGATGGGCGGATACGGGGCCTTCAAGCTCGCCTTGAAGCACCCGGATCTCTTCGGCGCGGTCTCCTCGCTCTCCGGGGCCCTCATACCGATCGAATGGGACGACCTCGCCCGCTACAACTGGTTCGCGCGCTGGACCCTGAAGCGCGTCTTCGGCTCGAGCCGGGAGCGCAATTCCCTCGCGTCCAACGACGTCTGGGAGATCCTGCGGGGGCTGCACTTCGAGAAGTCTCCCTTCGAGGCTCATCTGCGCGCCGGCACCGAGGACATCTACGGCCTCGACGGCGTCGCGGCGCAGTTCGGGGCCTTTCTGACCGAGCACGGCGTCGCCGCGACCGTGGTCCTGGAACCCGGCGGACACGACTGGTCGTACTGGCGCAGCGGGATGGTTTCCATCGCCGAGTGGCACGCCCGGATGTTTGCGTATGATTGACGAGTTGTCGGTTTTCAGTCTTCAGTTCTCAGTTCTGACGGAGGACTGAACACCGGCAACAGGCCTGACAACGGACAACCGATGACCGATAACCGATGACTCCTCTTCTCGTTCTCTTTGACATCGACGGGACCCTGCTCTCGGCGGGCCGCGCGGCGCGCGAGTCCGTGCTCGCGGCGCTGGCGGACGTCTACGGGTGGAGCGGAGGAAACGGTCATTCTCACGACTTCTCGGGCAAGACGGACCCCCAGATCGTTCGCGAGCTGGTGGAGAGCGATGTGGGGAAGGAGCGCTGCGAGGCGCACCTTTCCCGGGCTCTCGAAAGGTACCTCGAGGAGTTCTCAAACCGCCTTTCTCCCGAGTCCGTCGTCGCCAAGCCCGGCGCCGGGGCGCTGCTGGCGTGGCTGGGCGCGGAGCCGCAGGTGACGCTCGGCCTTCTGACCGGGAATCTCGAGCGCGGCGCCCGGATGAAACTCGAGCCGCCCGGATTCAACCGCTACTTCGCGTTCGGTGCCTTCGGGAGCGACTGCGAGGATCGCTACCGCCTGCCATCGATCGCGGTGGAACGCGCGCACGCCTTCTCCGGCCGCCGCTTCTCGGGCAAGTCCATCGTCATCGTTGGAGACTCGGTTCACGACATCCTCTGCGGCCGGTCGCTCGGTGTCCGGTCCGTCGCGGTCGCCACGGGCCCGACGCCCGCCGTCCGGCTCGCGGCGCAGGAGCCGGACGCTCTGCTGGAGAGCTTCGCGGACCTGGAGGCCGCGTGCGAGGCGATCCTGCGATGAAGGGGGCGGCGCTCCTCCTTCTCCTCGTCCTGGGCGGCGGAGCCTGCGCGACAGCGCCTGCCGGAAAGTCCGCCTCGACGGCTGCCGCGCCCGGGCCCCACGCTCCCTATGACGCCGCTCCCGCCGCGCCGCATTCCGTGGACATCCGGATCGATTCCCGCGCCGCGCGCGAGGTGCTCGAAACCCTGTCGAAGCCTCGTTTCGATCTGCCAGATGTCAAACTCCTCGAAGACCTGCCGGCCGTGCGGCTGACCATCCAGGATTCGACGCGCACGCCCGACGTCTTCGAGCGCGACATGGCTGCGGCGTTCGATGAGAAGAGCCGCACCGCCGTCTTCGACTTCTGGACGATCCGGAAGGAACGGGACCGCTGGCAGGCGCTCCTCCAGGCGGTCGTCGCCCGCCAGAACGATCTCGTCCGGCTCGCCTCGCGACGAGCCGCCGCTCTGCTGCCCGGAGATCGCCCGGTGACGGTGGCCGTGCACGTCTATCTTTCCTTCGGCCTGGCCGGCCTGGCCGACCACCTCGTCCTGGCGGACTCTCAGGGACGAGACACGATGGTCATCGACCTGGCGCGGGCCCTGGGGGAGATGCAGGGCGAGCCGCTCGACAGCCAGGTCTCGCGTCTGGCGCGCCTGGTCGCGGGGGAGGCGTTCCGGCAGGCCTGGCTCGTCTATCGCAGGGGAAATCCCAACTGGGCGGGGCGCCCCGAGATCGCGCCGATCGACCTGTTCCTCCACGCCGTCGCGGAGGCGGGCCCGGTCGCCATCTTCTCGGTGGACGAGAATTTCTTCCCCCTCTCGGTGTGGCTCAAGGCCCCCATGAGGCGCTCGATCGAGGAGTTGAACCGCCGCGCCGAGAACCTCGCGCAGGCCAAGGAGAACCTCGAGGCGCGCGTCGAGTTGACGGCGGAGATGAGGAGGGCGGAGTTCGTGACGCAGGTGGCGGGTCCGGCCGGCGCGTTCCTGGCCGACGCGATCCTCCAGACCTCCGGCCTGGACGCGCTGCGCGCGGCGCTGCAGAACGGCCCCAGAGCTTTCTTCCAGGCCTACGATAAGGCCACACAGGCCGACAAGAGCCTGATCCCGCTTTCGCACGTCATCCGCGAGAGGCTCCGATGAAGCTCCGGCCGGGCGAGAACATTGCAAGGGCACGGCGGCGATGAGTCACGAGATCCTCATCGTCGAAGACGATGCCGCGCTGCGCGAGGCCCTGGGGCAGGTCCTCGCGGACGAAGGCTACGGGCTGGCGAGCGCCCGGGACGGCCTGGAAGCGGTCAACTATTTGAAGAAGGGAAACAGGCCCGACGTAATCCTGCTCGATCTCTCCATGCCGGTCGTCAACGGCTGGGAGTTCCGGATGTTCCAGAAGAGGGACCCGGAGCTCGCCCGGATCCCCGTCGTGATCATCACCGCCGGCGACTACTCGCGCGAGGAAGTGGCCTGGCTCGAGCCCTCCGACCTGATCCACAAGCCGGTCGATCTGACCCGGCTGCTCTCGGTCCTCCGCCACAAGTGCGCAGCAACCGAAGAGGCGGACTCCGCAGACTGACCGGCGGCGTATCCGCGGCGAAAGTCCCGTCCGGGGATCGGCGCCTCAGAACTTCGCGAGCTGACCCGCGGACGACTGGAGCGCGACCCAAAAGTTGATGCCGTCGCTGCACGCGCCCCAGGGATTGGAGTTCGTCCCCGTGCCGAAGGAGCCGAGGGGCGTGAAGTCGGACGCCTTCCAGAGCGAGACGCTGTTTCCCAGGGCGTTGGTCACGAGGACCCGCGTTCCGTCGAACGCCGCCGCCGTCGCGTCGTCCAGGCCATTGCCGGTCAGGGTCGCCACAACGTCGCCCGTCGAGGCGCGGACGACCGAAACCGAGTTCGAAGTGCCGTTGGGTACCCAGATGTTCGTCCCGTCGAAGATGGGAAATCCCGGATGTCCGCCGACCGTGACGGTCTGCAGGATTGCGCCGGCCCCGTCCAGCTTGAAGAGTTTTCCCGCCGTGTTGTCCGT
>JAWOLE010000410.1:0-2796 GCA_033853815.1 Thermoanaerobaculia bacterium | reverse complement strand
TCTGGCCCTCGTGGACACCCGAGCCACCGCCGACGACGCGGCGGGCAAAGCGGCGCGGGAGCAGGCCATCGCCACGGTCCGCTCCGGAGGCGCGGCGGCGATCGTGGACGGCACGGTCGGCAAGCTGATCGCGCCCGATTCGGTCAAGAACGCCAATCTCGTCGAACGACTCCGGCGCATCGTGCTTCGCCAGAAGGCCGAGACGATCGAGTCCGACCTCGCGGCCATGCGCGATCGTCCCGATTCGACCGATTTTCTCCCCCGGATCGGCGTGCCCACGATCGTGCTCGCGGGAGATCAGGACGCCCTGATTCCGCCGGACGACGCGCGGGCCATGGCGGCGGCGATTCCTCAAGCGCGATTCGTCTCGATCGCGAACGCGGGGCACCTGACGCCGATGGAGAGGCCCGGCGCCGTCTCCTCGGCTCTCTCTGAGTTCTTCCTGGCCGCCCTCTCTTCCGCCGTTTAACCCGCATTATTCATGATCGACTCCGGCCGCCGCTCCGATCTTTTCCGCCGACACGGCGTCAGCGCTCCTCTGCGATGCGCTTTGGCATCGCCGTCGTCGCGCTTCCTTGTCTCGACGAAAAATCTCTGTCGCGGACAAGCTGTTCCCGATCTCGGTCATCCGTCTTCTGTCGCAATGTCTCCTGGCGGACCGGGTTGCCCCCGTTTCGGCCGGGTGACCATGAATAATCCGGGTTGATGGGTCTCTTCGGCAAGGCGCGATCGGGCTCAGCGGCTCCCGCACGTCTCCACATCGGGTGCGGACAGGAGGCGATCCCCGGCTGGATCAACATCGACAACCGCGCGCTGCCCGGCGTCGACCGCGTTCTCGACATTCGGAAAGGTCTCCCCTACTCGGGCGTCGCCGCGATCTACGCCGAACATTTCCTGGAGCACCTGGGACTCGACGAGGGTCTCGCCTTCCTCAAGGAGTGCCGGCGCGCGCTGGCGCCCGAGGGCGTGCTGCGGCTGTCCACGCCGAACCTCGACTGGGTCTGGGCCACCCACTACAGGATGGAAGGCACCGGCGAAGAGAGGTTGCGGGACTGTTTCTACATGAATCGCGCGTTCCACGGCTGGGGCCACCGCTTCCTCTACAACCGCACGGCCCTGGAGGCGGCGCTCAAGGCCTCGGCGTTCTCCCGGATCACGTTTCACCGGTACGGCCAGAGCGACGTCGCTGGGCTGCGCGGAATCGAACGCCACGAAACCTGGCAGGACACTCTCGAGATGCCGCATGTCCTCATCGCGGAGGCCTCGGGCGAGGCGCGGCCCGAGCCCCTGCCCGAGGGACTCCTCAGGGAATTCCGGGAGGCCATCGCCACGACCTGACGGGATCACTCGCGACAGGCGCACCGGATCCGTCGTTGTTTCCCTCGTCGTCCCTGCGACTGAGCGACCAGCGACGGCCCGGATCTGTCTTCCGCGGCAAGGCCGGAGCGTGCCGACGAGGGGGCGGCCCGACGCCGGGGCGGCTTGAAGCGAAAAGTATCAAAGTAGGACATGGCCGTCGCCCTTCCGGCCGTGCCGGCGCGGGATGCCATAATGCCCGGCGGGTTGAACCCGATGCGCCGTCCTCTCAACGTCATCCTCGACGTCACCTCCCGCTGCAACCTGAAGTGCGTGATGTGCTACTTCGCCAAGACGGACCGGCTGAACTTTCCCCCTTTTGACTCCGAGCCCGAGAACGGCAACATGCCGCTGCCGGTCTTCGAAAAGATCGCGGCCGAAATGTTCCCCAGAGCCTGGCGCGTGGCCCTGGGCTGCGCGGCCGAACCGATGATCCACCCGGAGTTTCGACGGATCCTCGAGATCGCCGGACGGTACCGGGTGCCGGATCTGTGGTTCCCGACGAACCTTCTTGCGTTGACGGAGGCGAGCGCGCGGACGATCGTGGACTCCGGCGTTCGAACCGTCGCGGCCTCGATCGACGGCACGACCCAGGAGACCTACGAGAAGATCCGGGTACCGGCCCGCTGGGACCGGCTCCTTTCGCGGCTGGAGCTCCTCCGGCGAGTCAGGCGCGCGTCCGGCGGAAAGAACCCGCGCTTGCGGATCATCTTCACCTGGATGAAGTCCAATCGAACGGAGCTCGCGAGCCTTCCGGCCTTCGCCGAGAAGTGGGGGGCCGAGGAGCTCGACGTTCGTTTCGTCGCGCGGACCGTCGGCGTGGACGTCACGCCCGAGCTTCTGTCCGACGAGGATCCGAGAGAGCTGAATGCCGAGCTCGCGCGCACCGCGAAGGACGCCGTGCGGCGGGGCCTGCGGCTCACCTCCTACCCCGAGTTCGAATCTGAAGCCGACCTTCCCCGAGGCATGATCGCGCGTATGCGGCGGAGGCTCTGGCTCATCTCGGCCGGCATCGATACGCGGGAGCGCCGGCGCTATGCCCTGGCCCAACGCCTCTACGGATGCGCGTATCCGGACCGCAATTACGTGATCCGGCCCAACGGGGCGGTCTCCCCTTGCATCTTCTGGGAAGGAGAGCCGATCGGCTCATATCCCTCCGACAGCCTCCCCGCGATCGCGCGGGGCGGTCCGCTCTCACGGATCCGCGACGGACTGCGGGCGGGCGAGCCGGTCGGAACATGCGCGAGCTGCGGCGAGAGACGAACGGCGCTCTACCGGCTCCGTGGAACCCCTCCCCCGTCCGCGCCGAGCCCGCTTCGCCTCCCGACCCACTCGAAATAGCGGGTCACGGCGGCATAGCGGTCACGGCGAGGCGAGGCGCCAGAGAGTCGCTCTGCGGCGCTCTCCGACCCGCGTCCAACCCCACGGAAGGCGCTTCTC
>JAWOLE010000409.1:0-5678 GCA_033853815.1 Thermoanaerobaculia bacterium | reverse complement strand
CCTTTGGAGAGGCCCGAGAGGACTTCGGCGTTCATGCCGTCGGAGATCCCGAGCTTGATCTCCACTTTTTTCGGCTCCTCCTTCGGATTGGCTCCGGAGAGCTCGACGAAGGCCTTCTTGCCGCCGTCCTCGAAAGTCACCACGCGCTCGGGCACGATCAGGACGTCCTTCTTCTCCCGGATGATGACGTCCGCGTTGGCCGAGTAGCCGGCGCGCAGGACGACGCCGTCGGGCTTGTCGAGCTCGATTTCCACGTCGAAGAGGGTGGCGCCTTCCTTCTGCTGGGCCTGCGGCGCGATGCGCGACACGCGGCCCGCGACGACGTCGCTCGGGAGCGCTCCGACCTTGATCCGGGTCGGCAGCCCGACGCGCAGCTTCCCTACGTCGATCTCATCCACGGTTCCCTTGAAGATCAGGTCGCTCATGTCGGCGATCGTGGCGAGCTCGGTTCCCGGCTGGTAGGAGGTCAGGGGCGTGATCGGATCGCCCGGGTTGACGGCCCGCGTCAGGACGGTGCCGGCGGCCGGGGCACGAACGATCGATTCCATCGAGACGCCGGCTCCGTCGATCCTTCCCCGACGCGTCAGCTCCCGGTCCTGCTCGGCCTTGGCGAGAGCGATCCGGGCGAGCTCGAAGGCTTCGCGGCGGGCGTCCAGGTCGGACTTGGGGAGCAGCCCCGAGCGGGCGAGCTCCTCGGCCCGCACAAAGTCCGCGTGCGCCCGCTCGTAGGAGGCCCGCGCCGAGTCGAGCTGGCGGTCCACGTCGGTCAGCTCCTGGGGAGTCGGGTCGGGCGCGATCTCGATCAAGGCGTCGCCGGCCCGCACGCGGTCGCCGACGTTGACGAGGCAGGTCTTGACGATCCCCGAGAGCTTGGACTTGATCGAGTATTTCTGGCGAGGCTGGATCTGGCCGACGGCGATCGCCTTGTCCGTGATGGATCCCGTCTGGATCGTGACTTCCTTGATGCCGTCCTTGTCCCCTTTGCCAGACCGCGCCAGGGCGTACAGCGCCCCGGCCACCGCGACGAGGACGACGAGGATGATCAGGGTCTTGAACAGCTTACGCATACCTGCCTCCCCCCGGGATCGAGCGAACTACGGACTACCGCGCCTGTAACTCTTTACGCACGGGCCGAGGGGAGGTTCTTCAGCTCTCGTCCGGTTTGGCGAAGTCGCTGCCGAACGTAGAGTCCCGCATGAATCCTCCTCCCGACGGTTTGGACGCCGGGAGGGGGGCTTTTGTCAGGAGTTAATCGCCGTCGCGGTCTTTTTCGCGGGAGCGGGCGATGTCCAGGGCCTTGCGGAAGCGGGGGTCGCCGCGGAGGTTGTCCAGGTCCTCGTCGCCTCGGAGCGTCCCGGTCCCGTCGAAGCCGGCCGCCAGGGCCTGGAAGAGCCAGTCGAAGGCCTTGTCTCTCTGGTCGAGCCGGGCGTAGCTGCAGGCGAGGTTGTACATCGTCGTCGGCCTGCGGTAGTTCAAGTCGAGGGCTCTGGCGAAGGCTTCGGCCGCCTTCTCCGGGCGGTCGCCGGCGAGCGAGGCGAACCCGAGGTTGAACCAGGCCCTCCCCCTGGTCGGGTGCGCGCGCGCGTACTCCTCGAACCGTCGGGCCGCCTCCCGCCACTTCGTCCGCCGCACGGACGCGGGCTGGAACCAGCTGACGCCATAGCCCGGGAGCGAGAGATCGCGCGCATCCTTCTCGATCTTGCCGAAGCGCGGATCGTCGCGCACGTTGTCCAGGTCGTCGTCCTTCTCGAACATGTCGGGCTGATCGAATCCTGCATCGAGCGCCTTCTCCAGGGTGTCCAGGGCGGCGCCGGTTTGCCCGCCCCGGGAGAGCGCGCAGGCCTGGTTGTAGAGCGAGGTCCCCGTCCGGTAGCCGAGCGCCGCCGCATCACCGAAGGCCTTCGCGGACAGGTCGTAGCGGTTGGCGTTCAGGAGGTCTTTGCCGACTCCATAGAGGGCCTCGCCGCTCTTCGGGGTCTTCGCGGAGAGCCGCTCGTACCGGGCTGCAGCCGCGGCGGCCTCTCGCTCCGCCCGCTCGGAGGGGTGAGCGTGCGCCGCTTTCTTCAATTCCCGGAAGCGCGGATCGCGCCTCAGGCTGTACAAGTCGTCGTCGCGTTCGAGATAGGAACCGACCTCGAATCCGGCGTCGAGGGCGCGGCGCAGCCATTCGAACGCCTTGTCCTTGTTCCCCATTCGCGCATAGGCGCAGGCGATGTTGTAGGTCGAAGCGTCTTCGCGATAACCCGCCTCGATCGCTTTCTGGAAGGCCGCGATCGCCTCGTCGTAGCGCCCGTGGTGGTGGAGGTCCATCGCCCGCGAGTACCGGGAGGCGCCGCTCTCGTCGCCCTTCGATCGATGCGCGGCCTGTACGAACCCGGCGGCCGAAGACCGGATGGCGTCGATGGCCTTCAGGACGGCCGGGATCGAGCCGCCCGAGGCGGGAAGCGGTTCTTCCCCTCCTCCGGGGTCCGGCGGCGGCTCGGCCGGGTCACGAACTGCCGCGGCGGCTTTCACCGCCTTCTGACGATTCGGGCAGGTCGTGGCCGACGGCTCGCCCGAGGGCGCGAGAGCGCGAGCGCCTTGCGTCGTGGAAGTGATTCCGGCAAGAGGGCGCTCGATCGCCGCCTCGGAGCAGGCCGGTGCCCAGGGCGAAAAGACCGCGAGGCCGGCGGCTGCGGCCGCGAGGCTCGCCGCCGAGAGGGCCGATGGGAGGCGGGGCAGTGCCCGACGCCGGGCGGCCGGATCGAGGATCGAGCGAAGCCGCCCCTCGAAATGGGAAGGTCGGGCCGACGCCAGCGCCGGCGCGACGGGATGCGCAGCTGCCGAGAGGGAGCGGAAGATCCCGAGCAGGTGGCCCGCATAGACGGACGGCTTGGTTCCGGCCGCGAGCACGAGGTCGTCGCAGGCTTTTTCCGCGTCGCGGCGGACCTGCGCCGTCAGGACCCAGGCGAGCGGGTGCCACCAGTAGAGCGCGAACGCCGCTTCGGCGAGCACGAGCCAGATCCAGTCGGTGCGCTTGACGTGGGCGAGCTCATGCAACAGGACGACTCGCCGACGCTCGGCCTCCCACTGGCGGGCTTGCCGGCAGAGCAGGAGGAAGGGGCGCATGAGCCCCGACGTGACCGCGACGGGGATGCGGGCGCTCTCGAAAAGGGAGACGGGCCGCGCGACCTCGAGGCGGCGGGCGAGGGTCCGGACTTCGTCGCTCCACTCGGCGTCCCGGATCTCCGAGGCTTCGCGGCGCAACGAGCGCACGCGGGCAAGACCGAGGGCGAGCCTCGAGCCGACGAGAACCGCGCCGCCGGCCCATGCCGCCAGCACCAAGGTTTCCCACGGGAAGGGCCGGACGGGCGGGGCCGGAACCGTCGTCGCCGCGTGAGCGGCCGCGACGTGGTCCGGACCCGAAACCAGCGAGGCTGGCGCTGCGGGCACTTCGGCGGAAAACCCCACGCGGACCGGAGCTTTCTCTTTCCATGAGGGCAAGACATCGTGGCGTTCGCTCGCCACGAGCGGCGCCAAGAGCGGGACCTCGACCCGCGGCAGTACGAGCGCGAGCAGGGGGAGCGCCAGCGCCGCCACGAGGCCAGCCGTCGCGACGAAGTGCCGGGCGGCCGCCCCGGATCGCGAGAGTGCCGCGACGGCCAGGGACACGACGGCGAAGAGCAGCGTCGCCTTGAGCGCGACGTCCACGGCGAAGACAAGCGAGGCCTCGAGGAATCCGGTCATGTCAGCGTCCCTCCGATCTGGCCTGTTCGATCAGGGTCGAGAGCCGTTCAAGTTCCTGCGGAGACAACCTCGACCGCGCGTCGAGCAGAGCGGCGACCGCCTTTTCCGCCGAACCGCCGAAGAAGGTTTCGACGACGTTCTCGAGCGCCGGGATCCCCGCCCGCTCGCGCGTGACCGTCGGCCGGTAGACATACCGGGTGCCCTCGGGCACGTGGCGCAGGTGCCCCTTGTTCTCGAGGACCCGCAGCATCGCCCGCACCGCGGAATAGCTCGGGGGATCCGGCAGCGCGGCGAGCACCTCGCCGGCCGTGGCCTGGCCCCCGCGGTAGACGACCTCCATGATCTGACGTTCGCGCCGGGAAAGGCTCTGAAGGACCTTGCGCGCTCTCATGAGGCTTCTTTTCCTCCGAGACCGAAGCTTTGTGCTAAAAATTTAGCACATGCTAAGAATTTAGCACATGCTCCGAAAGCGCCGCCCACGGCCATACCTACGCCGGCCCGCGGAAAAGGTTTTGGAGAATCCTCACGGCAGGAACCTCTTGACGGCAGAGGGGATAGACCATAGCCGGGCCGGACCTCGTGTAAGCTTCCGCCGCGCCGAGGCGGAGGGCGGAGCGAGAAGCGTCCAGTGGATCACCGGGGGGAAATGAAGGCCGGGCCGCGTCCATGACGCTCCTGTCGCAGCTCGAGATGCTCGGCCAGATCGCTCTCGCGATGGCCCTGGGAGCGCTGCTGGGCCTCGAGCGCGAACTCGCCCACAAGGCGGCCGGCCTGCGCACCCACATGCTCGTCGCGGGGGCGGCGGCGATGCTGGTGGGGCTCGTGGACGCGCTGCTCCACCGCTTCCTGCTCCCGGCGATCTCGCCGCTCGTGCGCGCCGACCCCGTCCCCGTCGTCACGGCGATCGTGATGGCGGTCGGGTTCCTGGGAGCCGGCACCATCATCCGGCGCCCCGACAGCGAGCACATCGAGGGCCTGACGACGGCCGCCGCGATGCTCTTCGCCGCTGCCGTCGGCTCGGCTGTCGGCCTGCGTCTCTTTCTCGTGGCGATCGGCGCGACGCTGCTCGCCCTCGCGACGCTTCGCGGCATGAGGTTCCTGGAGGAAAGGTTCCTGGAGAAGATACGACGCCCTCTTCCTCCTTCCGACGAGAAGAGTTGAGATCTTCGGCTTGAAGGACCCGTCCTGACGTCGCATTCTCGCTTGCTGCGCGGGATCGGGACTCTGGACGCGACGACCCTCGTCGTCGGTTCGATGATCGGCTCGGGCATTTTCATCGTTTCGGCCGAGAGCGGGCGCGTGGCCGGATCGCCGGGATGGCTGCTGGCGGCATGGGCGATCGCCGGCACGCTGACCATGATGGCCTCTCTCTCGTGCGCGGAACTGGCGGCGATGATGCCCCGGGCGGGAGGCCAGTACGTCTTCTTCCGCGAAGCCTACGGCCCGCTCTTCGGATTCCTCTTCGGTTGGACCCTGTTTCTCGTCGTCCAGACAGGAACGATCGCCGCGGTCGCGGTGGCATTCGCCAAGTTCCTGGGGGTGCTCTGGCCGGCGGTCTCCGGCACGAACCGGGTGCTCTCGGCGGGAAGGTTCTCTCTATCGACTGTCCAGGCGGTCGGTCTCGCGGTCATCGTGGTCCTGACCGCTTCCAACGCGACGGGCCTGAAGACGGGCACGCGCACCCAGAACGTCTTCACCCTTGCGAAGTTTGCGGCCCTCTTCGCTCTGACGGCGCTCGGTCTCCTGCTCGGGAAAACGGGCTCGCTCTCGCTCGGGTCTGCCGGGTTCTGGAGAGCGGTCTCTCCCTCCGGGCGGCCGATACGGAGGCTGGCTCTGCTGGCCGCCGTCGCCACGGCGATGGTCGGCCCGATGTTCTCGCAGTCGGCCTGGAACAACGTCACCTTTGCCGGCGAGGAGGTGCGAGACCCGGGACGGACCCTGCCGCGCGCGCT
>JAWOLE010000408.1:0-6134 GCA_033853815.1 Thermoanaerobaculia bacterium | reverse complement strand
ATAGCCTTCCGGCAGCCTCACGCGGAGCGTGGCGGGAGCGTGATTGCGCGCCGGGGATTGCGGGAAGAAATAGACGCGGTTGCTCCAGAGAAGAAAGTCCCCCGAAGACGGGGGCTCCGGACTGGCGCAAGGCTCGCCGCCAGGACGATCGAAGCAGCGTTCCCGGTCGATCGGCCGCGACATGTCCTGGGTCCGTGGGGAACCGGCATAAGACACCTCGAGCGCGATCTCGCCGCCAGCCGGCAGAGGCGGAAGGACGCGCACGAGCAGGGTGTCGGAGTCCCTTCGCTGGAGGAACTGGTGCGCCCCCGAGGAGCTGCGGACCTCGCTGACCGTCAGACCCCGGTCCAGGCGCAGGCTGACCGTCTCGAGCGGCTCGAGGGCCTTCAAGGAGACCCGCGCGCGGCCAGACAGCCGGCCGCGGCCGGGATCTATATCAAGATCGATATAGTAGCCCGACGCCTCGTAGGGCAGGCCCCATTCGTCCCCGTAGGCGAGGCCCGAGGCCGAGCCGTGGGCGCGCGAGGGGTAGGAGGCGATCGTCCGGCCGCGCGACCGATCGAAAAGCAGGATGTCCTCCGGGTCGGCCCCGACGCGGGCATAGGCGAGCCGGCCGAGACGCCGGGTCCGAAGCTCTACGAGCAGATCCCCGCGCGGCGGTAGCGCCGAAAGCGGCGATTCACCCGGACGCTCCGGCTGGAGCGAAAAGGAGCGGCCGACCTCCTCGCGAAAGACGGCCTCCGCGAGGCGGCGCGACTCCTTCGGACCGGCCCCCGGCAGGAGCTTTCCGGACACGACAAGGGACTCGAAGTCGGCCGGGTAGAAACGAAGGAAGGCGGCATCGAAACTCTCCGAGAGCGCGGCCGACCCGGCCAGAAGGGCGAGCTGCCGCTGCTCGCTGCGAAGAGGGGGCGAGAAACGGAGGCGGCCTTTTCCCGCGAGGACCAGGGCCGTCGGCCGCCCCGAGGCCTCCGCTACGAACCCCGCTCCATCGGCGAGCTCGATGTCCAGATCCTCGGCCACGACGCGGACCGGGGCTTCCAGGAAGTGCGCATCGTCCAGCTGCAGACGAAAAAGCTCCGGAGCGGGGCCGGCGAGACCAGAGGCTGGCACGAGAAGCACGCCGGCGGCAAGGAGCCAGCCGGCGATTCGAGAGTGTCCCCCGTTCATAGGCTTTCCGTCGGAAGCGCCCGGCCGGCTACCGGCAGGCGGGCTGGCCCGAGCATAATGCGGAGATATGGCGGGCAAGCACATCGGGGTCCTGACGGGCGGCGGCGACGTCCCGGGTCTCAACGCGGCGATCAAGTCCGTGTACACGGCTGCCAAGGACCGCGCCTGGATCCGCGAGGGCTCCGGCGACGCCAACGTGACGGGCATCCTTCGCGGGTGGAAGGGCGCCGTCTTCGCCGGGCGCGACCCCGCGACCGGCCTCTGGAGCGACGTCGTGCCCCTGACCGACGAGCGCGTGCGGACGGTGGACCGATCCGGCGGGACCTTCCTGCACACCTCGCGGGTGCGGCCGGATCGCATGCATCGATCGGAGCTGCCGCCCGGGCTGCGGGACCATCCGGACGGGCTCGTCTCCATCGGGGAAGACGCCTTCGATGCCACCGGCGTGGTCATCCGGAACCTGACGGAGCTCGGCATCGACTGCCTGATCGCGATCGGCGGTGACGACACGCTGGGCTATGCCCACACCCTGCAGGCCCGCGGGTTTCCGGTCGTCGGCATTCCCAAGACCATGGACAACGACGTGCGCGGCACGGAGTACTGCCTGGGCTTCGCGACGGCGATCATCCGCGCCGTCGAGTTCATCAACCGGCAGCGCACGCACCTGGGATCGCACGAAGTGGTCGGCGTATTCCGGATTTTCGGCCGGGACTCGGGCTTCACGGCGCTCGGCACCGCGATGGCTATCTCGGACATACGCTGTGTGATCCCCGAGTACAGCTTCGAGCTCTCGGACCTCTGCGACGCGGTCGCGCAGGACCACGCCAAGAGCCCCGGCCATTACGCGATGGTTCTGTGCTCGGAGGGGGCGATGTGGAAGGGCGGCAAGCTGGTCGAGATCGGCCCGCCCGACGCCTTCGGCCACCGGCACAAGCAGAACGTGGGAGAGGCCCTGGCCGACGCCATGACGCAGATGACCGGCCTGCCGACCCGGCCGCAGGACCTCGCCTACGACCTGCGCAGCGGAGACCCCGAGCCCTTCGACAAGATCATCGCGAACACTTTCGGAGCGCTCGCCGTCGAGCTCGCCGCCGAAGGCAGGTTCGGCCGCATGGTCTGCATCCATCGCGGTCTCTACGGCGAATGCGACCTGCCCGACCCGTCCCGCGGCCCCCGGACGGTGGACATTTCCGACTACGACATCGAGCGCTTCCGCCCCCGCTTCACCAGCCGCTTCGGCCGCCCCATCTTCTTCTAATTACCCGGTATCGACCGGACCGTCACCGCGGACGCCTGGGACCTGCCGTGTGGGTTGTGGGCCAGCAATAATACCATAATAAAAGACTGACCCCAATTCGTAGGCCGCGGCGGAACTAAGCCGCGTCAAGGTACTCCTTGGCGCGCCTCACCAGCTCTGGAGCCTCTTCAACGGCCCCCGCCTCGCCGATGAACCGAGTCAGGCAATGTCGAGCTCGAGCGCGGCGGCCCGCGAGAAAATGAGCGACGCCCTCCCAGAACAGCGGCTCCGCGGTTTGAGGAAGATGAGATGAGGCCCGGCGAGCGGCAGCGATCGCCTCCGCAAGGTTCCCCTGCCCCGTCCTCTCGCGACACTCAACAAGGGCGCGTGCTAACGCCAGCTGCGCAACCGGGCTCTCCGGATTCCGACAGACGTCCTCTCTCGCTCTGCCGATCTGCTCGCGGAATGAATGCGCCGATCTGCGTTGCCTTCGGCAGGCCGGGCACCTGATTGGTACGGAGCTGAAATTGAACTGCAGGGTCTCGTACCAGAATTTCTGCTCCGCAGCTCTGAACGTAAACGTTCGCCCGCACTGGATACAGTGGCGCTCCTCGTCAAGGTAGAAATACTTAGGATCCCAGTGCGCGACGCAAAAGTTCTGCCGCCCTACGTCTCCCCGGATGGCGCCCCTTGGAAGACGAGGCTTGAAGAAGGGATCTGGCCGCCACCATCCGCCTTTCTCCTGAATCAGCGGGATCTTGCCGTAGACCGGATGGTCCTCCCAACGCGATGGGGTCATGGGATTGCTTCAGCGGCCCAACATCTCGCGGCTCAACGGCGGCGGCGGCCAAGCCGATAACGTCTGAAGCCGCGGGCTAGACGGCGGTGCGACGTCAAACGCTAACGAGCTCGGTCGATGAACTCGGCTCTGGAATCGGTAGGCCATCCTTGCGCATACCCTCAAGATGGAACTCGATAGCCTCTCGAATCAGACGGAGCACTTCCTTCCTGGTCTTCCCCACAGCCACGCAGCCCGGGAGATCAGGCACGTAAGCTCCGAAGCTCTTCTTGCCTCTTTCCAGGATAACCACGTAATCCATCTGGGCCTCTCTACGACTTCAGACCGGCCTGTTTCAGAATGCTTTTCAATGTACCGGGCGGGATATCCAGACTCGGCTTGCCAGCAACCGTGACGAGGCCAGACTTTGAGGGATGCTTGAACTGGCGATGGCTCCCGGTTGTTCTGACCTGCCGCCATCCATCTTCCTCGATCAACCTGATCACCTCTCGAACCTTCACGAACAGTCAGGATTCTACGCCCCGCATATCGGTCACGGGCCCAGCTCTCGTAGCTGAAAACTCTCGGCGCCGGTCGCGCAGCGACCGCCTCGCGCCGAAAGCTGGTGGGAGGTAGAGGGATCGAACCTCTGACATCCTGCGTGTAAAGCAGGCGCTCTACCGCTGAGCTAACCTCCCGCAACAGGATTCCAGATTCCAGGTTCCAGATTCCAAGACAGGCGACGCCCGGCTCCCTGGAATCTGGAATCTGGAACTTGGAACTCCACGGCTACACGGCCAGCCGCTGCACGTTCTGGATGTCCGCGATGGGCATGGGGCGGGCAAGGAAAAACCCCTGCCCGTAGGGGACGTGCAGGGACCGCAGCGTCTTCAACTCCTCCTCGCGCTCGATGCCTTCCGCGATCACCTTCGTGTTCATCTTGCGGGCGAAGGAGAGGAGGGCCTCGAGCAGGTCCTGCTTGGTGGAATGCTGGTCGATCCCGCGCACGAAGACGGTGTCGAACTTGAGGTAGTCGGGAGCGATGTCGGCGAGCGAGGACAGGCTGCTGTAGCCCGTGCCGACGTCGTCCACGGCGATACGGAAGTTCTGCTGTCGGAACCGGGCGAGCACCTCCCGGAAGAGCTCGTGGTAGACGACGTAGGTCCGTTCGGTGATCTCGAGCACGATCTGATCGGGCGAGAGACCCCGATCCGCGACCTGCTCGAGAAAATGCGGCCCCAGGAAGTCGGGATCCGAGACGGCGGCCGGCGAGAGATTGAGGAAGATCCGTGTGTCCGGGCCGGCGAAGGCGGCGGCGTCGAGCGACTGCGCGCGGCAGATGCGCTCGAGCGGGAGGAGCATCTCGGTCCGCTCGGCGAGCGAGAAGAGGATCTCCCCGCTCTCGAGTTCGCTCCCGCGCGGGCCCCGCGACAGTGCTTCGATGCCGATCATCTCGCCCGTCGCCAGGTCGAACACCGGCTGGAAGACCGCTGAGAAATCGCGGCGCGTGATGGCGTCGTGCAGGATCTCGCCTCCCTGGATCTCGGCGCGCACGGTCTTGCGCGTAACCTGGTCGCGAGCCTCCTGCATCCCGCGATAGAGCAGCCGTTCGACCCGGTATTTTGCGTCAT
The DNA here is from genome assembly GCA_033853815.1 of Thermoanaerobaculia bacterium. Lineage (GTDB taxonomy): Bacteria > Acidobacteriota > Thermoanaerobaculia > UBA5066 > Gp7-AA6 > JAWOLE01. The sequence continues at coordinate 1,318 of JAWOLE010000408.1, read as the reverse complement.
AGGGGATCCGGGCCGCCCCGACGAAGGAGCGGAAGCGGCCCCGCAGATCCGCCTTTTCGGCGAGATAGCCGCGGATGAGCTGGTCGAGCTCCCCGGCCTTGCGCTCGAGAGCGCCGGGAGTCTCGACCAGGCCGGCCCCCGGCTCGACGAAAAGGAGGATCTCGTCGGAACGAACGTGGGAAATGGAGAACGTGCCGGGCGGGACGACGCCGTCGGACTGGAGCCCCTTCAGGCGCCTGACGAAATCGAGCAGGAGGTCGTCATAGGCCTCCCAACCCCAGACCTGTTCGATCCTCCCGTCGGAGCCCGGCCGGAAAACCAGCACGGCGAGGGCGCCTCTTCCCTGCAGCAGCCGGCCGAGATCCTCCACGAGCGCCCCGATCGTCGGGAGGCCTGTGTCCTGGTCGTACAGACGCGCGCGCTCCTTCTGCCACCGCCCGCGCAGGGCGTAGAGCTCGCTGTCTTTCCGGAAGGGCGCCACGCGAAAAGCCTAGCACTTTCAGCCAGATTCCAGGTTTCAGATTCCAGAGTCCAGGGGGCGGCTCCCTGGAACTTGGAATCTGGAATCCTCGGTGCCGGTCGCAGTCCGGGACCAGTTGAGCGGTACTGCCTCACTCGGTCCGCGGCGGGCGTAGTCTCCCGACGAAGGAGGGAGGAGGCGCCCGCCGCGGGAGCGGAGCGCGGAGCGAGGGACGAGGCGGGCGGTCGAGGCCGCATCCGGCCGAGCCGCCCGCCGGCGGCGCAGCTGCGCCGCTCGCGCAGCGCGCAGCGACGGTCAGGCGGATCTCAGCTTCTCGATGGCGTCGTCGGTTCCGAGGACGATCAGGACGTCGCCCGGCTGGAAACGGTCCTCGGGGCCGGGCACGAAGCGGCGCTCGAGGCCCTCGCGGCTCCGCCTCTTGACGGCCAGCACCGAAACCCCGAAGCGCGTGCGGATGCCGGACTCCGCCACCGTGCGGCCGGCCAGGCCCGCCGGCGTGTCGAGCTCGATCATGCGGTGCTTTTCGGGCAGCTCGAAGTAGTCCATCTCGCCCTCGCCCTCCTCTCCGGCGAAGGTCCGCACGCGCGTGACCAGCCGGCTCCTCTGGAGGACCTCACGGTCGATCGCTCCCAGAAGATCGCGCCGCGTCACGATCCCCAGGAACCGCTTGCTCTCGAGCGAGTCCACGACCGGCAGATGGCCGAGGTCGCGGAACCACAGCTTCTCGTTGACGCTCGTCAGAGACTCCGAGGGCGTGACGCAGGGGATCTCGGTGACGAGGTCCTCGGCGATCACGAGAGCGCCCAGCTCCTTCTCCAGGAACGTCTCCTTGATGTC
>JAWOLE010000407.1:0-4240 GCA_033853815.1 Thermoanaerobaculia bacterium | reverse complement strand
AACGTCGCCCCGTTCGGGAGCTGGGCGGCGAAGTCGAAGAAGCTGAAGCTCGTGAAGTTGTGACCCATCTCGTGGGCCATGACGCCCCAGTGGAGGAAGTCGGCGCCTCCGAAGCAGCTGAGCATGTCGTCCACGCTGATTCCCAGCCGGATCGGGTTTCCGCTGAGGCCGCAAGGGACCGTTCCGTCCGCGCCGTGACCGGGGTCCAGCACGAGGTACTGCCGATCCCCGCGGTTTGGGGTCACCTCCGTCAGCCTCTGCTCGAGGCGATAGACGTTGTCGAGGACCGTGGCCGCCTGCAGGTCCTGGACGAGCGCCCCGAAGGGGTACTGCCCGACCTGGTCGGAAAAGCGCAGGGAAACCAGGTCCCCCGGCTCATCTCGAAGCGTCAGTCCGAGCGGCGACGACGTGACGCGCGCGACCACGTTGTTATGCGACAGGAGGATCCCGTCGATCGAGGCGAAGAGATAGGGGATTTCGGAAATGCTCACCGGCGCTCGAATCGCGGTGATCAGGCCCGAGTCCGTGACGCTCGCCACTTCATTCCCGCCCAGGAAGTGGACCGAGTGCCCGAGAAGCACCGTCCCGTCGGCGTTGAACGCCTGCAAAGTCACGGATTGGGTCTGCGAGGGCGTGAGGAGGGTGATCGGGGGCTCGAGCCGGAAGTCCCCCGCCACGACCAGGGCGGTCGCCTTGCGAGGATATCCGGTGACGCTGGCGGTGACCTGCGCTTCGCCGAAGCCCGCGCTCGAGACGATTCCGGACGAGTCCACTGAAACCAGAGCGGGATTGCTGCTCATAAAGGAAACGGTCTTACCGGAAAGCGAGATCGGCTCCCCCGCCGGGCCTCTCAGGTCCACGACGAGCTGCCGCGAGGAGCCGCCCGACCGCAGCGCCACGGTCGTCGGCGAGACGCGAACGCTGTAGGCGCAGAGCGAATCTTCGGCATTCGTGACATACGCCGTGGTGTCGCCGCTGTCCACCAGTGTGCTTCCGACGAAGGCCGAGACGTGGACGGGAAAGTCCCCGTTCGCCGAGTACTCATGGCTTGCCGGAAAGAAGCTGTCCTTGATGGTCCCGTCGCCCCAGTCCCACGAGATTCGGGTCGGGCCGGAGTCGACCACGCCGTTGACCGTCACTTTCCCGCACGGCAGATACTGAGGCGTAAAGAGCGTGAGAGAGGAGGGCTTCCGGGTGGCGGCGAATGCCCGGTCCCCTCCGAACGGTCCCGAACCCAGGACGACGGCCAGAAGGAGCAAGGCCCACCGCGTCAGCCGCAACCGGCCGCTCCCCTTCCGCGGCTCCGTCGCTCCTGCCGCCCCCCAGCAGGGTCCGGTGCCCGCCATCACTGGAAGTACCCGTAGACGTCGAAGAAGAAGTTGGTCGAACCGGTGGAGGAGGCCATGTCGCACTGGACGGAGATCTGTCCTCCGGCGCCGAGCGGCACGACGGCGTTGTTGGCCCGCACGATGCCGGGCCGGAAGTTGATTGCGCTCGCCAGAGGCGCCGCTCCCCCGGCCGGGTAGAGCCGGAGATCGCCGCTATCGGTCGGGAACCAGATGGCCATGTTGATCGCGACAGCCGTGGCCGAAGGCGGAATCCCGCAGAGGCCCGCGACCGGGAAGGTGCGCACGCTGTTGGCGGAAAGCGCCGGTCCACCCGACGGGCCGTCGGGATTGCGGGTGTCCGCGACGCGGCAGGGCGCCAGGGCGAAGAGTCCCGCGCCCGCGGGAGTCGGTGTAATCGTCGGAGTGGGCGTCGCAGTACTCGTCGGGGTCCGGGTCGGCGTATCGGTCGGCGTGCCCGTCGGTGTGTTCGTCGGCGTAATCGTCGGCGTCGAACTCGGCGTATAGGTGGGAGTACTCGTCGGCGTCTGGGTCGGCGTTGGCGTCGACGTGTTCGTGGGAGTGTTGGTCGGTGTGTTGGTCGGAGGAGGTGGGATCCGCTCGTACGCGCCCATGTCCACGATGGGAGGAGTGCCCGCGCCCGTGTCCGGCACGGCGGGGTCGTCGTAGAAGCGGGGGTTACCGGCGAGGTCGGTGGTGATGCCGGCCGGAACCGCGGCGTTGTTTCCCGCATCCACGGCCGGAGATCCGGAGCCGAGCTGCAAGTTGCCGGCGCCCGCGTTGACAAAGACCGGGTTTGAACTCTTGTTGCCGAGGCCCGAAAACCCAGAGCCGCCGACATCGCTGTACGTCACGCTGATCGACCCGAAGCCGACGAAGACCTCGTCGATCGCGTCTCCCCAGAGGATCGAGTTGGCGACCGTTCCGTCCTGGTCGAACGCGACGGCGTAAGAACTGTTGCCGGTAAAGGTCGAATTGATGACCGTACCGCCGACGATATAGAGAAGGCCATTGCCGGTGTTGTTCTGGAAGACACAGTTGATGGCCGTGACACCGCTCGAAGTCTCCAGGCCCGCGCCGCCGGTAGACACCGTCGAGTTGCCTCGAAAGATGGTGTTCTTCACGGTGAAGGCGCTCCCGGATCCGGTCCCGATCCCGCCTCCTCCGGCGCCGCCGGAGTTGGACGTGAAAGTGCATCCGTCGATGACAGGCGACCCGCTCGTCACCCGCATCCCTCCGCCCTTCTCGGCGGCCGAGTTGCCGGTAAAGATGCAGTGGGAAACTGTCGGCGAACCGGCGTTGACCCACATTCCGCCGCCCCGGTCCTGATTCGAGGCCGAGGAGCCGCTGGCGTTTCCGCCTGTGATCGTGAAGCCGTCCAGGACGGCCGACGCCGTCACGGTCGAGCCCGCGGTCACCACGTGATAACTGTTGTCCGAGTTGTTCCCTGGCGTCCCGATGTCGCCCGAGAGGATCGTGACGTTGGCCGAGGGATCCCGCTGCGACCGAGATGTCTCCGTACCAATGAAGCCGCCGTAGACCCCGACTCCGTCCTTGAGCGCGAAGCTGACGGTTCGATCCGTTGTATCCGTCGGCTTGTAGGTCCCGGCGGCGACCCAGATTTCGTCCCCGGAGACGGCCGCCGTCAGGGCCGACTGGAGGCTCGTGAAAGCGTTCGTCCAGCTCGATCCGTCGTTTGTACCGGTCGCCGCCCCGTTGACGTAAATCACCCCTGTGCTGGCTCTGGAGAGTATCGCGATCGCGCAGAGAAGGACGGCCCCAATCCAGAGGCCTCTCGGAACCGCTCGCATTCCGCACCTCCGATCGGCGCGGATTTCCGGAACCGAAGGAAAGCCGCGCCGGCCCGGCTACTGGAAGTAGCCGGTGACGTCGATGACCAGGTTGACGGTGCCGGTCGAGCCCACGGGCATGTCGGTCTGCACCGAGATGTCAATCCCGCTGATGTTGGCCAGCGGAATGATCGCCCCGTTGGCCAGCGCGAAGTCCGCCGTCGAGAAGTTGATCACGCTCGCCAGAGGCACCGGGCTCTGATACGGCCAGATCCGCAGGTCGCCGGCGTCGGTGGCCTGGATGGCCGTCACGTTCATGGCCGCGGCCTTGGCGGTGGCGGGGATGCCGCAGCTGTTGACGCCGATGATCGTGAAGCTTCGGACGCTGTTGGCGGCCAGGGCCGGGCCGCCCTGGGGGCCGACCGCGTCGCGGGTGTCCACGACGCGGCAGGGCGTCAGCGGGAAGAAGCTGTAGGGGCCGCCGGCCAGCGCCGCTTCCGAAAAAAGCAGCGAAAGTCCAACCAGGAAAAGCAGACGCGATCTATGGAACATAGTCAGACTCCTTTTCGAGGGTCCTCGTATGGATCAGCGCTAGCGTCCTCGTAGCCGGCGCTCCGCGGCCGAAGCCGCGCGGGCTCAGCGCCGACACGGATCCCAGCGCTGCCGTCAGCGCCAAACAAGAGCTCGCCTGGACCGTTTGTCCCATGGGATGGGCCTTGAGGCATCGTATGAGAGGCGCACGCCGGGCGCCATGATCCAACTACATCAGAATTCTTAGGAAGGGTCGGTCGCGCAACCCGGCGCAGCCGAGCCTGGCCTACTGGAAGTACCCGTAGACGTCGAAGAAGAAGTTGGTCGAGCCGGTCGAGCCGGGCGGCATGTCGCACTGGACCGAGATCTCGCCGTTGACGCCAAGCGGCACGATCGCGTTGTTCGCCCGCACGATGCCGACCCGGAAGTTGATCGCGCTCGCCAGGGGCGCCGCTCCCCCGGCCGGGTACACCCGCAAATCCCCCGCGTCGCTCGGCGTCACGACCGCCATGATGATCGCCACCGCCGTCGCCGAGGGCGGTATCCCGCAGAGGCCCGCAACCGGGAAGCTGC
>JAWOLE010000406.1:0-5253 GCA_033853815.1 Thermoanaerobaculia bacterium | reverse complement strand
GCTCGAGCAGCATGACGAGCTGCGCGCCGAGCTCGATCCCGACGGTCGTCCCGACGATCATCGAGAACCCCAGCTTCAGGTCGACGTTGCCGAACTTGCCGTGCCGCATCGTCGAGACGATCGACTTTCCCCCCATGTGGGCGAGGTCGGTTCCGATGGCGTACGGCATCGGAAACCCGAAGATGTTGAGGGCCGGCGTGACGATCCAGGCGCCGCCGATCCCGAAGAAGCCGCCGCAGACGCCGACCGTGAAGCCGATGAGGAGGAGGAGCAGGACGTTGAAGGTCATTCCCGCGATGGGGAGGTAGACGGTGAACGCGTCCATGTTCGGTCGCCTCCTGCCGGCCTATTCGTGATGCTCGAGGCGGCCGAGGTCGATGCCGAGCAGGGACACGGCGCGGTCGAACCCGTAGCCGAGGATCAGCCCCATGGCCGCCATGACGACGACCACGAGGAGGCCGTATTCCCAGTGCGACGCGTTGTAGACGTCCCCGATCCAGCGGGCGAGGCCGGGCGGGAGGCCGCGCGTGTCGGCGATGTTGACGAGCTGCTTGGCCGGCTTGGCCGGGGCCGCGACCGCGTCGAGCGCGACGGCCAGGCTCGCGAGGCCGGTCAGCACGAGGCCCAGGCGGTGGCTTCCGTTCATCATTCTTCTCCTTCCTTCTCGGGTGCGAGACGGCCCAGCCGCGCGCGCTCGGCGGCGGCCGCGATGGCCGTACAGAGAACGTCGATGGTGACGGGCTTCTGGAGGAAATCGGCCGCGCCTCCCTTCATCCCCTCGACGCCGGACGCGACCGTGCCATGCCCGGTGAGAACGACGACCTCGAGGGCCGGGTGGAGCGCCCGGATCCTCCGGAGGGCCGCCAGGCCGTCCATGCCCGGCATCTTCAGGTCGAGGACGACGACGTCGGCGGGCGCCGATCCGAGATACTCCAGCGCCTCCGTGGCCGAGAAGACGGCGGCGGAGCGGAAGCCGCGCCGGGCGAGGCGTTCGGCGATCGCGGTGGCGAAGTCCCTCTCGTCGTCCACGACCAGAACCCTGATCCGGCCCGCCCCGCCCGGGCGTCCACCGCCCTCCTCGACGACTCCCATCAGACTCGCGCCTCCGTCCGGACCTGCTCGAAGGCGTAGTCGCCCGCCAGGAACGCCTCGGCGAGGACGGTCGCCGCCGCGGGACTCTCGATGACCATGTCGAGGTGCCGGGAGGCCACCATGAGCCGTCCCAGCATGACGAGAGACTCCTCCAGCTCGTCCACGGGCCGGTTCGGGAGGATCGCGTCCACGCGGTCGCCGACGTGCGTCACGAGGAAGCGGTTGAACCGGAGCACCGAGGCGAGGAACTGTCCTCTCCACTCCCGCCGCTCGGCCACGGCCGCGCCTCCGTGAAAGCGGAATCGGACGTAGTTCTCGCCGAGCGAGTCGCCGCAGAGGGCGTCGACGAGGGCGAAGTGGTAGGCGAGGCGTGAGGAGAAGTGGAGGTACTCGGGGGAGCAGAGGGCATAGCTCGGCTCGCCGTAGCGCTGATCGTCCGCCGCGCTCCGGACGACGACCGAGACGAACCCCTTCAGGTCGAACCCGACAGGCCCCGTCCAGCGGAGCCGCGAGTCCATCATCCCTTCCAGAAGCGCACGGAGAGGGACCGATGTCACCTCCTCGAGGGCGACACAGTCGCCCGTCTCGACCCCGATGGCGCCCCCCAGATCGAGGAGGCGCACCTCCATCGGCTTCGGCCAGACCAGACGGCGGCAGGCGCGCTGCTCGGCCCGGGACGAGATCTCGACGGCGAACATCTCGATCCTGGCCCGCTCCTGGACGAGGCGGGCGATGTCGCGGAGGGTGCGGCAATGCTCCGGATCGAAGGTCGGGGACTCGGGATCGGTGAGGGTGAGCGGGGTAACGAGTCGAAGGAGTTCGCGAAGGCTCTCGCGGACTGAGTCGCGCTGGACCGGCGCCGCCGCGGAGGGGCTTCCTCGGCGACGGTCCGGCACGTCTTCCCCGTCGTCGATTCCCTGCGCGGCATCCAGCGTGACGACGTGCGCTCCCCGACGCGCGGCGACCGCGACCTGGCTCTCGACGAGGTCGTCGAGAGGGCGGGCCTGAAGCACCCAGAGCGAGCCCGACTCGTCGAGGGCCCACTCGACCTCCTGCGCCGCCCCGAAGCGCTTCTCCAGGCTCCTGGCGAGGCGGGCGACCCGGACCGCCTCGGCATCGCCGAGGCCGGACAGCGAGCTGACGGTGACCTGAGAGGGATGGCCGGGGCTCCGTGAGCAGGCGACGCCGCTCGCCTTCCGGCGAATCATCGACATGACGAGGACCGGCATCGTGACGTCCTGCTCGAGGAGGCCGCGGGCGAGGGCGTTCCTGAGGGCTTCGGGCCTGTACTTGCTCGCGAGGACCCGTTTGTACGCCCGGCCGGCTTCCGCCGGCGGAACGTCGAGAAGGGACTCGAACGGACCGGCGAACGACGAGGCCGAGCCCTCCACGAGGACCGAGGAGCGGACCGCCACCATCTCCTCGCCTCCCGCCTCGGCGCGAAGACGGCCGAGGGCTCCGTCGAGCGCTCGCTCGAGCCGCGCCGGCATCGTGGCCGAGAGGATCGCCCTAGTGACGCGCTCCGAAAAGCGCTCCAGGACCGAGCCGTCGCGGAGGTCGACCGTCGCCTCGGCCTGCTCCACGAGGTCCGAGACCCCGGTCTCCTCGGTGAAGAGCTGAAAGGCGTAGACCGTGACGGCGAAGTGAGGCGGGACCTTCCAGCCGCCCTCCGCGGCGAGCTGGGCCAGACGGGCCGCCTTCGGCCCGACGATCTCCGGACGGCTGGCCTCAGGATCGAAGGAAAAGACGACGAGGGGGGCGGGCTCGGGAGGATGGGACCGGAAGACCTGCCGGGCCATCTCGCTGTCGAGCGCTTCGTACCGCTGGGCGAGCTCCTCGTACCGCCCCTCACCCATGACCCTGAGGAACCGGACCATTTCTCCCACAGGCACGGAGAGCGCCTCGTACGCCTCGGTGTCCACACCGAGCCTGAGCGGGCCATCGCGTTCGGCCTTCTCCCGGAATCGGGCCAGATTCGCGAGAAACAGCTCGCCTACCGCGCCGATGGTCCGGAAGCAGGCGAATCGCTCGGTCACGGGGAGGAGGCCCTGCCTGCGCCGGACATCGGGAAGGATCCGGGCGAGGCGGAGCCAGAACCTTCCCATCGGCCTAGTGGAGAAGCTTCAGGTAGAGCTTGAGGACGACCATGATGACGCCGGCGAAGGCCAGACAGCCGAACCCGAAGCGAACCCACGGGCCGCCGGCCCGGCGCGTGTACGACGCGCCGAGCTGCGCTCCCACCGTCGTGCCGACGAGCAGCGCCAGGACGAGCACGAGGTGGACGTTTCCCTTGAACGCGTGCGTCATGACGCCGTACCCCGAGCTGAACATGATCTCGAACAGGTCGGTCCCGACGGCCACCACCGTCGGGCAGCCGAGGATGTAGACGAGCGCCGGCATCCGGATGAAGCCGCCCCCCACCCCGAGCATGCCCGAGAGGAGTCCGGTGGCGAACCCGATTCCGAGAATGACCCAGAGCGAGACCGACTCGATGCCGGACGCGGGGAGGCTGACCATCGGCCGGAGCCTGACCGTGCGGAGCCGGAGGACGGACCCCGAGGCCTGCGCTTCGCTGCCGGCCTGGATCTGCCCCGCCGTCCGCCGCATCGTCCGGAGCGATTCCCTGATCATGGCCTGGCCCAGGAAGATCAGGAGGGCCGCGTAGACGAGGCTCATGACGAGCGTCATCGTGTCGATCGGACGACCGAAGAGCGACACGCTGCCGACGTGCTTGAGGAGCTCCAGGATCTGGGCCCCGACCTCCACGCCGGTGGCGGTGCCGACGATCATCAGGAGACCCAGCTTGAAGTCGATGTTTCCGAACCGCATGTGCCGGACGGTGGCGGCCGTCGACATGCCGCACATCTGGCCGAGGTCGGAGCCGACCGCGATGTTGTACGGCACGCCGAAGACGACGTTCAGCATCGGGACCATGAGGAAGCCCCCGCCGACCCCGAAGAAGCCGCCGAGGGCGCCGATGAGGAGGCCGAAGAGGGCCAGAAGAGGGAAGCTGTCCAGGCCCAGCAGGAACTCTCCGGCCGACATCAGTGCGCCCCGCCCTTTCCGAGCTCCACCCCGAGGACCCGCTCGACCAGCCTCAGCGTGAAGCCGACGGTCAGACCGACCAGGACCGGAAGGAAGACCGAGACGACGACGTAGAGGGGACGCGCCTGGAATCCGGGCGCGGGGCTCGCGTCCTTTCCGAGGTTCTGGAGCCAGTTCAGGAATTCCACGCTGGCCTCCCGGCGGCGCCGCCTCTCGGGCGCCTTAGGCTGTTTCAGTGGTAGGCGCTCACCACGCCGACGTCGAGAATGACCCGCTTGACGCCGGCCACCCCCTCCACGACCTCGCGAAGCTCCTTCATCCAGCGTTCGCTCGCGTGGGTGAGCATGTCGGGCTTGGGAACCTTTCCCGTGAGGGTGACCGTGCCGCTCCGCGACGCCACGTCCAGCTCGAGGCCCCGGGTGGCGGGCTGGATGGCGAGCGCGAGGCGCACCCTCGTCGTCAGGACGAAGTCGGCCAGACGGGCACGCGCCGACTGGTCGACCGTGAACTCCGGCCGGCGCGCCATCGCGAGGACGGCGTCACACCCCGAATCGATCGAGATCTTCTCCAGATTGAGGACGAGATCGTAGAGCCGCGGATCCTCGATGTCGGCGTTGTACATCAGCCGCGTCCATCTCACCCGGTGGCTGTCGACCTGCGCGATGAGGCGCTCTGCCTCCTCCCGCGTCATCCCTTTCTGCTCCATCAGGGCCCGGATCCGGATCTCGATCGGCGCGATGAGCCGGACGCGGAGCACCTCGGGGATCTCGCGGAGGAGGAGATGCCCGGCCAGCCCGTGGTAGACCGCTTCGCCGCCGGCGACCTGCTCGGCCAGGGCCGCCTGTGTCGCGAGGGCGTACGTCTTTCGCTCGGCGGTCAGTCGCTCCCAGAGCCCCGGCGCCCGCTCCAGCCGCTCCCGGAGGAACTCCTCCGAGACGCCGAGCTTCGCGGCCCCTTCCACCAGGACCTCGCGGGCGATGCAGGCGCATCCGAGCTTCGCCGCCAGGCACTCGGCCAGCGCTTTCCCGCCGCTCATGGTTCCCCGGGATACGGTGATGATGGGCATATAGCTCCCCTGGGAAACGGGACGCAAGCTCAATACCTTCGCGCGAGGAC
>JAWOLE010000405.1:0-3893 GCA_033853815.1 Thermoanaerobaculia bacterium | reverse complement strand
CCCGCCGCCCGTCACGGCCGCCGCAACAGGGGCTGAAGAGCCTCGGCCTTCCGTCGTCGCCGGTCCGCCGGGCCCCACGCGCTCACCGGTCGGTGAGAGCGGCGTGGAGCCGCTCCGAAACGAAATCGGAGGAGCGAGACGTGGCGAGGAAGAGCAAAGAACAACTGGCGGACGCGGCGAGAGAACGGATCCGGCGAAACTACCTGAACGAGGTGAAGTTCGTCGCCGCGCAGATCGCGTTCGTCCCGCGACTGACGACGCGCGAGGCGCTGCGCGAGGCGTGGGAGCGCGCGGGCGGCCATTACCTGGTCCACGACGGGCACGTGGACCACGACGCGTTCTACGAGGACGTGCTCGACGCGCTCGAAGGAGGCGCCGCATGAAGCGCACCTTCCTCGCGACCGATGGCGCCGCTCAGGCGCTCGGACCTTCGACGGACGCGCCCCGTTACCTGGCGCCGGCGTACCGCGTGATGTTGGTCCGCGAGGCGCCGGGTGCATACCGGGGGCGCATGAAGATCGACTCGCCGGACGCCGCGGCCTTCGCCGTCCGCGACGTACTCGGGCGGCTCGCCCAGGAGCGGTTCGTCGTTCTTCTCCTCGACGCAAAGCTTCGGCTCCTCGGCATCGTGAACGTCGCCGAGGGCTCCACCTCGGCGGTGCCGGTGGATCCCAAGGTCGTCTTCACCGCGGCGCTCGTCGGCGGTGCCAACCGGATCGTCGTCGCACAACCACCCCTCGGGGGATCCGACTCCCTCGCGCGACGACATCGGCTTGACGCGCCGGCTCGTCGACGCGGGCCGGCTCCTCACCTTGAGCGTCGTCGACCACGTGATCATCGGCGGCGGCTGCCACGTCAGCCTCGGCGATCGACACCCGGAGTTGTTCGGGTGACCGATGCGAGCCGAGGTGTCGAGCGGGGCGGAGACGACCTCTGCGTCGATCCGCTGGACGCATGGACCCCAGGCGCCACGGGTTCGCCCAGGGTTCCGGCGAGCGTGCTACGGCGACGCGCGCCGTTCGCCGGCCGCGAGGATCAAGGGCCTCATCGTGGTCGCTCCGCGGAACTCGATCCGGACATCCCCGATCACCATCACGACGCCGTCGCGGAGCGGGAAGCGGTGACCGGGCTCGATGCGGGCCCCGAGCGCGAACGTCCCGTTTGTCGAGCCCGCGTCCTCGTACATCGCCGAGTCGGGGCCCACGTCGTGGAGGTAGCCCTGCACCTTGGACACGGCGGGGAGCGGCACGACGACGTCGCACATCGGGGACCGCCCCGCGGTCAGGTGTCCGCTCTCGGCGTGGAAGCGGGAGGGGGCCACGGGTGCCAGCACGCGGCTCAGACTGGGACCCAGGGTCCCGGCTTCGTCCGAGGGAGGACGCCTCAACGTCGGCACCTTGGACACGTCGGCCGCGGTGGCGACGAGATCCTCCGGGCGGCCCGGGGCAACCAGGAACACCGGCAACGCGAGCCATTTGTCGCGCTCCCGCTGCGGGAGGGACAGGAGGATCGCCGCGTACTCCGAAAGCGCCCAGAGGCGCGTCCGGCGGTCGAGCGGATTCGCAGGTGGCGCAAGCGGACTCACGGACGGTTGCCTGGAGTCATCATGACACCATTTGAGGTCGGAGTCATGAAATTCAAGGTTTTCATAACGCCCCCGAACAGGACGATGCTCCGGATGAAGGCACGAGAATCCGAAAGCCGCGGGGCGCTGGATCCGCGTCGCCGTGGCCATGGGGCCCGGCGGGGCTGCGCGCCTTGGAGAAAGAGGGGTTTTTGATCTTGGGAGCTTCCCCAGCGGACCCCCTTGTTCATGGGCCTTCCGGCTACATGTCGGGGAAGGTCCGGAACGAATTGAAGGGTCTTGAGGCTCCTCGTTCCGGGTCCGATGACACAGAGGGGAGGGAGAAGGAGTCACCCCCGTGGATCCCCTCGCGACCCTGCAGTTCGCCACGACCCAAGCGCAGATGGTTCGAAGGCGAGCAGAGCGCCTCCGACACGACGCCGCGGAGTCACCCGACACCCGCGTCCAGCTCCTCGTCCTCGCTCACGACCTCGATGTCGTCGCGTCGCTCCTCGATCAGATCACCGAGCGAACCAGGTCCATGTTTGGCAGTGTCGAGCTGTCGATGCCGCAGCCTGCTGCACACCTCGTCGCAACCGCGTCGAGGTAGCGCGAAAACCAGGCCGCCCCCTCGCGGGCCACCGGATCATCATCAGCGACGAGACTCGTAAGCTGCGACTCGGAGTTGTTCGAATGACCAGCGGCGGGTCGCCTTATTGCGACGACGAAGGCTGCGCGCCGGCTATTTCCGACGGGAGTCTCCGCCGAGCCCCTTGAGCCCCGGTGCCTCGATCCGAAGGGTGGCCGCATCTCCTTCAGAGACCCCGCCCTCGACACGGACGGTCACCGCCTGTTCCGAGCTACCAGCGAGAAGAGCGATTTCCGTTGGACTACCGTCCGGCAACGCCACCTCCACCCCGTGCCGCAGCACATAGACCCTGGAGCCGTAGGACACTCGAAGCCGCGCCTCACGGAGGCCTTCTGGGAACTCCGGCTGAACCAATTGGTACGTCGCGCCCTCCTGGAACGACTCAGGAAACTCTTCCAGCGAGTAATACGCCCGCCGGACTCGAAGGGTGCGCTCCGTCCAGCGGTACCGCTCCTCCAGCAACCGCGCCGTCTTTTCGGCGAGGTCGAACCGAAGCGTCCACCCCTCGGTGCAGTGACGGAACAACTCTTCCGCAATGAGGTGGCCGTACAACAGAAGCTCCTTTGTTGCCTCCACCATCTTGTCACGGGTCGCGTTGACATCCGCGACCCGCTCTTTGACCCCTGGCCCGCTCCATCGGATCTTCGGCCGGTCCACGAGCCAGTAGAAGCTCTCGCGTCGGAGCGCCCGCCAGGAATCGAACCGTCGGAATCGATCGAAGAACAGGATGATGCCCTCGCGCAGCAATTGATCGTCGAACGCGGCGAGAAGCTTCTCTTGCGTCACTGACGGAGGGAACAGAAGAGAGTCGCTGACGAAGTTCGTCTGAAGGTAGTCAGGCCCGTCCGCTTCCGAGAGTTTCGGCTCCGCCGAGTGCCTCTTCAGCGAATCCTCGATGCCGCCCAGGGTCAAGCCGAAGTCGACAAGCGCATCGCGCGCCACGTCGGTGGCGTCGAAGAGATGCTGGATCTTCGATCCGATGTAACCCAGGGCACCGCCGCCAATGACCAACAGGAAGTGTCCAATGGTAAGCACTTCCTCCGCCATGACTCGCTCCCTCTCCCTAGCGTGGCGCCAAGGTGACGCTGGGCTTCTTCTTCGGGTCGTGGGGCGGAAGCCTCACCGGCTCTGGGGGGCGCTTCTTGGGGTCGTGCGGCGGTTCCGCATCGGGGGGCTCCTCCGGTAGCTTCCACGGATCCCGATTCGGAAGGTCGTAATCCGGCTCAGCCGGCTTCCCCGGATCGATAGCAGGTAGATCGTACCCAGGTTGTTCGCCAGGAAACGGACCCGGAAGAGCGCCAATCCTGCAATCAGCTTGACGGTCCACCTCTCCAATCTTCTGACAGGTCATCATCCTAAGTCCTCCCTCACTCTCGTGGCTCGTTGGCGTCATTGGCCTGGGTCCCCGCAGAGCCAACCGTGGGATGTTTCTTGGGGTCATCCGGCGGATTCATCGGACCCGGTCCCGCTTCTGCGACATACGGCCCCGCAGCGAGTTGTTCCACGGCACTCCGCCTGACGGCTTCCGCGAGCCGCATCCCCTCACTCTTGTGGCCTTGCAGGACCGACGCGGCCCACGACAAGCACACCAACTCGTCCCTGAGCTCGGGCGAGCCGTGCCGGTACATCCAGGTATAGAGCTCCGGATCCAGAGGATCGTCTGGCTCGGGATCCGTCGGC
>JAWOLE010000404.1:0-10550 GCA_033853815.1 Thermoanaerobaculia bacterium | reverse complement strand
CGATCATGTGCTTGGGCGAGTCGTAGGCGATGACGGCCTTGACGCCGCCCAAGGAGACGTCGCCAAAGGAGCCCTGATCGATGCGGATGGCCCAGAAGCCGACGCAGCGTTCGTGCGTGCAAAGTTGATCGAAGTGCATGTGTCCCGGGCAGACGAGCTGACAGTTGCAGTTCTCGAACAACAGGCCGCGCGCCCGCCACGCGATCTTCTCCGGCGCTTCCATCGGTCCCTCCCGATCGTGAGACTCGAAATATACAGGCGCCGCTCGTCCCATCCCCGGACCGAAGCGATGTCCGCCGGCCGAGAACTCCGTCGCGAAGGGGAACCGAACGTAGGGGCCCCGTGCGAATGACCCGTCGTTGTAGGCTCCCTGGCTGAAGAGCGTCGCGCTGCCGAGAGCCGTTATGTGACTCTGAGCGCCTCGCGTGACGGGAACCGAGTAGAGGGCGCCGGCAGCGTTGTTGGCGGATCCCCCGATGAGGATCACGTTGGGATCGCCGAGCTTGAACGTCAAGCCGCCGTAGTTCGTCGGAAGGCCCGTGATCGTGCCGAGATCCGAGAAGGCATACGAACCGTTGTAGGGCGGCTGTATCGTTTGCGCGGCCGCGTACATGGCAACGCACATCGCGACGAGGACTGCCAAGGCGACCGGGGTTTTGCCGAGGGGTCGAGAGCCGGGTACGACTTCGATCAAGACCTTCCTCGCTTTTGTTGTAAATCCAATGACGGAAGACCGGTCGTGGGGAGGATTTCGGTACGATTGGCGCAAGGAGGACAAATGGATCGCACCTGGAGGATTCTGACGGCTTTGGGAGCGACTGCGGCGCTGGCGTTCTCGTCCGGCGCGCCGGCCTCGCGAACGCCGACCAGGGCTGGCGACGTTGCGGAAGTTCGGCGGGCGATCGAGGCGGGCAACGCGACCTGGGAGAAGGCCTTTCGGACGCTCGACGCGGCGGCGATCGCCGCGACTTTCGACGTGGAAGGGATCAACGTCGGCGTGGATGGAACCTGCACGAAGGGCCGCCCCGCGATCGAGGAGGCGATGCGCGCCTATCTCGAGCTATCGGGTCCGGCGACGAGCACCCGGGTCGTCATCGGCGACGTTGTCCTGGACGGCGACCTGGCGTACGAATGGGGGCATTCGGAATTCCACTTCGCGGGAAAGCCGGGAGGACCGAAGGCCCGCGTCGGACGGTATCTCGCCGTCTGGAAGCGCCAGCCCGACGGCGGCTGGAAGCTCCTTCGCAACATCGGGCTGCCGGACCGGCCTTCGGCTCGCTAATACGGCCGGGCGGCTAGCGCGGAATCCGAACGCTCTCTTAGAGCTCGAGACTCCTTTCGAATCCGATCCGGCGCTCACTTCGTCTCCTCGGCGCGGGAGGCGAAGAGACGCAGCACTCCGCTCCAGCCGTTGGGCGAATCCACGGCCGTCCGCATGGCCTCGACGGCGGCGCCGGCTCCGAGGCGGTGGAAATACCGGTGCTCGATGTCCACGCGCGTATTTCCTTCCGACTCGGGGGTGAAGCGGATTTCGACCTCACTCGACTTCGCCAGGTCCGGTTCGTATTCCCACCCGGGGGCGACCTGCCAGGCGATCACGAGACGGCGCGGGGGCTCCCAGACGAGGACCCGGCCCCAGTCGCATTCGGTGCCGTCGGTCTGTTCGCTGTAACAGCGCCCGCCGGCCCTGGTTTCGAGGATGTTTCTCTTCATCGGCGCCTTGCCGATGTGGTGGGTGCGCGGCCACCAGCTGTCGATCTCTTCCGTGAAGACGCGGAACGCGCGCGCCGCGCTCGCCTTCACGGTGACACTCTTGCGGACCGGGACATCGGTGGCGGCATTTCCGACGGGCGTCATCTTTTCCTCCTCGGCCGGCGTTGCTCCGCCCTCTGCTTGAACGCGTCGAGCGCCTGGGCCCAGAACCGCTCCAGGTACGAGCGCAGGGACTCGAACCCCTCGGGGTTCAGCCGGTAGAGCCGGCGATTTCCTTCCGGCCGATCCGCCACGAGCCCCGCGCCTTTCAGGACGCGCAGATGCTGGGAGATCGCGGGACGGCTGACCGGAAAGTCGCGGGCGAGGCGCCCGACCGGCAGGGGGCCGGCCAGCAGGCGCGCCAGGATCGCACGGCGGGTCGCATCCCCCAGGGCGTCGAGCTGCGCTTCTTGGTAAGTACTCACTGACAGTAAGTCTATACTTACATATTATCCCGCGTCAAACACACCTTTCTGATGATCGCGACGAAGAATCTGCTTCAGCCGCAGGAGCGATGAGGGCAGATCCTTCCTCCTCCGCCCAAGCTTCGGAGGACAGGTCGCTTCGCTCAGGATGACAGAAAGGGGTTTGGGAAACACACGAGAGTATTAGACTTGCAGTTTCATGGATCCGGTGCCCTCTCCCGGCGCGGCCTCCTCCATCTCGGCCGACGTCCTGATCATCGGAGGCGCGGTCGCCGGGGCCTCGACGGCGATCCTGCTGAAGAGGCGGATGCCTCAGTTGAAGGTCCTCGTCGTCGAGAAGAGCGACCGCTTCGACTGGAAGGTCGGCGAGTCCACCGTCGAGATCTCCGCGTACTTCCTGACGCGGGTCCTCAAGCAGTACGACCACCTCTCGCGCGAGCAGCTCCCCAAGCAGGCCTTCCGCTACTGGTTCGTCAACGACCGCGTCACCTGCCTGCGCGAAGCCTCGGAGGTGGGGCCCACGCAGCTCACGCGTACGCCTTCCTTCCAGCTCGACCGCTCGAAGCTGGACGAGCACCTGCTGAAAGTCGCGGCGGAGGAAGGAAGCGAGGTCTGGCGCCCCGCTCGGGTTGCGAGCTTCGAGCTCGGCGGGCACGCGGGCAACCGCGTCACGGTCGAGCGCGAGAACGGGGAGCGGATCGAGGTCTGCGCCCGGTGGGTCGTGGACGCGAGCGGGCGGCACGCGCTGCTCGCGAGAAGGCGCGGCGGCGTCACGCCGATCGAGTCGCACCCCACCTCGGCGATCTGGGTCCGTTACCGCGGCGTCAAGGATATGGACGGCCCCGAGGTCGCGGGGACCGACCCGGCCGACCCCTTCGCGCGCGCGGTCCTCGCCTCCCGGCGCCTGGCGACCAACCATTTCACGGGATGGGGATACTGGATCTGGTTCATCCCTCTGAAGGACGGCGAGACCTCCGTCGGCCTGGTGTGGGACAAGCGGCTCGTCAGCCCGGAAGGGGCGACACCGCTCGAGAAGCTCCGGCGCTTTCTTGACGGGAATCCCCTGACCCGGGAGCTGCTCGAGCACGCGGAGCCGGTCGAAGGCGACTGCCGCTCCTACGGCCATCTCCCCTACTTCGTGGACCGGTTCATCGGGCCCGGCTGGACCTGCGTCGGAGACGCGGGCGGGTTCCTGGACCCCTTCTACTCCCCGGGCCTCGACCAGATGGCCTTCTCCGTCCACACGCGCGTGGACCTGATGGCGCGCGCGCTTTCGGGAGCTTCCCCGGAAGAGATGGAGAAGGAATACGAGCTGCACAACCGCCGGTACGCGCGCTTCTTCGAGTACTTCTACGACTCGATCTACAAGGACAAGTACTACGTGATGGGCGATTACGACACGATGACGACCGCGTTCCTCCTGGACACCGGCCTCTACTACGCCGCCGCGATCGTGCCCGTGTACCGCTGGTCGCACGACCGCCTGGGACTGCCCCCCTACTACCAGGACGGGGCGAAGATCGGCTACTACCCGATCCGTTTCTACAACCGGCGCCTGACCGCGATCGCGAAGCGCAAGCAGGCCCTGGGCATCTACGGGAACCACAACGCGGGCCGCCGCCCCGGCTTCGTCGGATACTCCGTGCGCTCCGCGTTCCTGGTAATGATCGCGCACGGCCTCCTGCGCTGGTGGAAAGCCGAGCTCGCCAACGCCTGGACCTATGTCTTTCGGCCGCGGCGGTCGCTTCGCGACCAGGCGGCCGAGAGTTTCTAGCTACCGGGGCCGGGCTCGAAGCGCGATCCAGGCGCGGCCGCGGCCGGAGGCCGAATCAACGGGGAGCCTGCCCCAGGTCGAGATCGATCAGGCGCTGGTAATCCTCCGGCGTATCGACGTCGAAATCCGCGCCCGGCAGTTCGATCCCGAGGGCGCGCGATTCGTTCCGTGTCAGGATTTCTCTCGTGCCGGCATCGTCGCGCAACGCCGCGAGCTCGTCGAAGAAGGCAAAGGAAAAAAGCGCAGGAGTTTCGAGGCGTTCTCGGCGCCGGCTGGCAACGATCAGCGAACCCGTCGTCCGGTGCGTCGTGATCAGCAGATCGATGGAGGAAGCCGTCACGAGAGGCTGATCGGAAAGAAGGAGGACGACGCCGGCGGTATCCGAAGCGCGCTCGCGCAGCGCGCGTACTCCGGTCGCGACCGAGGAGCCCTGTCCCTGCGCCCAGTCCACGTTCTCGACGATTCCGACGGGAAGGCCCGTCAGGGCCGCCGCAGCGACGGGCGCGTGCGCGCCGACGACGACCAGGACCCGCGACAGGGACGACGCCAGGGCTTCCTCGACGACGCGGCGCAGGAGCGTCCTCCCCCGAAACTGGAGGAGCTGCTTGGGTTTTCCCATCCGCCGGGAAGCCCCCGCAGCCAGAACGACTCCGCCGATGGGCCGGGCAACACTTCCGGCGCTTGCGGTCTCGATCATCCGGACGCGCTCCGGCCCTCGACAGGCAGAGAGATCTCTTCGGTTGCAGGAACCGGGATCTTCGGCTTCAAGCCACTTCCAGTCTCGTCCTCGTCCACGAGTCTCTCCGCCCGTACGCCGGCAGTGCGCCTGGGAAAAGACGCTCCTTGCAAGAATCAATCCGGCCGGACGGCCGTCTGTACGGTGTCGTACATTTGGGCAGAACGGCGCGGGCGCTAGAGTCTCTCGGCCGCCTGTGGATGAAGGGGACGCCCCCGCCGGGAACCCAAGAGCCGCATGAAGACGGCGACCCCCAGTCCCCACATCCCATTCAGGATGAGCGCGCCGACGATCAACGAGGGCTTTCCTCCGCCGGCCGCCGGCTGTCCTTTCAGGGGAAGGACGACGAAGAGCGCGACGAGGCTCGGCGCGATCGCCCCGACGATGACGGCGAGCAGCCAGTAGCTTGCGGACCCCTGGAAACGCGCGATCACGAGCCAGAGGACGATGCCCCAGAGCCCTCCCCAGAAGGCAAGCGAGAGAACCGCTGGAACTCCCAGAGGCGCCGTCGAATCCATGGAATAGGGAGCGCGCGGCGTCGCGCCGGCCGCGTGAAGAATCGCGAGGGCCCCCTGGTGGAAGATCAGGGTGGAAAAGAAACCGGCAAGAAACGCCTTGAACCAAGTCATCGAGGTCCCCCCTCCTCCGGCGCGCGAGAACGTTGGCCGGTAATGCAAGAACCAATCCTGGAGTCGGCCGAGCGATATGCTTTGGCGCGTCGATTGCCCGGTGTCAGGCCGGAATCGATGAGGACGTAATCCAAACGCCCCTTGGTCGTGTCAACGGGAGGGTGAGACTGCGCTCGATGAGCTCTTCCAACACCGCTCGAGTCGCCACCCGGCCGCTGCGATCCCTTTCCGCGGCTCTGACTCTCGCCATCCCGGCCATCTACGTCCTCGTCCTCGGCGCCTTCCTCTTGAGGAAGGGAGACACGGACTGGGACCAGATGCTGGCGTTTCACCAGATCGAGCTGTGGAACACGAAGCTCTTCGGCATCGAGAAGCAATGGAATCCGCTGATGGCCGGCGGAATGTCGCTCGCCGGCGATCCGCAGGTTCCCGTGCTGTCGCCCTCCATCCTTCTCGCGCGGATGATGCCCCCCGCGGCCGCGATCAAGGCCGCGGTGCTGCTGTTCGTCGCGATCGGGTGGGTCGGGGCGTTTCTTCTCGCGCGGCGGCTCGGGCTCGACCGCCGCACCTCGGCGCTCGCCGGCTCGCTCTTCGCCGGCAACGGCTACATCCTTTCGCACCTCTCCCACGGCCACATCGGTTTCCTCGGCACTCTGACCTTGCCTCTCTGGCTCTGGGCTTCGCGAACGGTTTCGCGCGGGCCCGGCGAGCCCTTCGGACGGGCGGCGCGGCGCTGGCTCGGCTTCACGCTCGCGGGAGGCGTCCTTTTCGCGCTCTCGGCCGACGGCGAACCGATGACGATTCTTCGGCTCGCGGTCTGGGTCGGGCTCGACGGGCTTCTGCTCGCCTGGCGGCGCCGCTCCGCGGCTCCGCTCCTGTTTCTTGCGGGTGCCGCGGCGGCCGGCGTGTGCCTCGACGCGATCTTCCTTTTCCCGATGGCGGCCAATCAGGCGATCTTCCCGCGCTGGAGGGCCCCGATCCTGCTCGACCCGCTGCTCTTCGTCTGGTTCCTGATCCTGCCGGTGAGGGGAAAGGTCCTCCCCGCGCCGGCCAACGGGCATGAGTTCTCCCTGTACATCGGACCCGTGCTCGCCTATCTCCTGGTTCGATACCGCGCGCGGATCGCGCGGTGGTTTCCGGCCGACGAACTTCGCCGGTGCCTCGTCCTCTCGGCCCTGATCTTCCTGATAGGTCTCGGCGCCTTCCGGACGCTCGGGGCATGGGCGCCGCCGGGGCCGTTCGACCTCCTGCACCTGCTGCCCGGCTTCCGCACGGTCGGGATCCCCGCCCGCTTCTGGGGCTACCTCGCCTTGCCGCTGGCTCTGGCGGGAGCGGTCGCCATCCGGGGTCTCGAGTCGGAGACGACGGAGGCCCGGCCTCACCGAACGGTCTGGGCGCTTCTCATTCTCTTCTCCATCCCGTTCGAGGTGATGAGCCTCGCTGGCCCGTTTCTCTCCGCGAAGGGCAGGCCGGACTCGCCCGCCGCGCCGCTGCCGGCGAAGATCCGCACGATCGTCAACGCCGAGAGGCCGTACGCCTCACAGGCCTTGACCCTCAAGCCCGACGCCGGGCTGATCCAGGCCTACAACGATCACGACTATCTGCGAGGGTCGATCATGCCCGGCGCCGAGCTCATTCGAAACGCCACGACGGCGGACGGCGGAGCCTTGCCGGCCCTGGCCGAGTGGGATGGCTGGAACGCGATCGTTCTGACCCTGCCTGCGGGAGGCGGCCCCGGCACGATTCTCTTCAACCAGAACTTCCATCCGCGCTGGACCTCTTCGGCGGGCGTGGTGACGCGCAACGGCAGCGGAAACCTCGCGCTGCGCCTCACGGCTCCTATGCCCGCCGGCGCGGCGATCACCCTTCGTTTTCACGATGGCTGGTCGGTCTTGGGAAAGGAGGTCTCCCGCATCTCCGCCTGGGCCCTGCTCGCGGCCTCCTCGGTCCTCGGAGCGCTGGAGCTCGCGGCACGGCGGCGTTCCCGGCGCGCCGCCGCTCATCCGGCCGGGGAGCTCTGGGAGCCTCAGGCCGCCAAAGCGTCTCGGGCGATGCCACGCTGATTTGAGATTCCAGATTCCATATTCCAGATTCCAAGGAGCTCGGCCCACCTGGAACTTGGAATCTGGAATCCTCTTGTATCGTCCGCCTGTGAAGATCGAGACCTTCGCCCTGGAACGCTGGATGACGGCGTGGGAAACCCGAACTCCCTACGACATTGCCGAGAGCGGGATCTACCCGTTGACCCTTCGCGACCTGCTCGACTTCGAGCCTCCACAGGAGAGAGAGAAGACCCTCGAGCGCCTGCTCGACCTGCGCCTGGGCTACAGCGAGGCGCCGGGGACGCTCGCGCTGCGCTCGGCGATCGCGGCGACCTACCGCGACGCCGGCCCGCAGGAGATCCTCGTCGCCACGGGCGCCATCGAAGCGAACTTCCTCCTCTTCAACGTGCTGCTCGAACCGGGCGACCACGTCGTCGCGGTCCACCCGGCGTATCAGCAGCTCTACAGCGTCCCGCGCGCCATCGGCTGCGACGTTTCACTCTGGAGGCTGACGCCCGAGACGGGCTTCCGCTACGACCTGGAGGAGCTCGAGCGCCTCGTGACGCCGCGCACGCGGCTGATCGTTCTCAACACACCGCACAACCCGACCGGAGCGATGCTCTCGGCCGAAGACCTTGTCCGGATCGACCGGCTCGCCTCCGAGGCGGGGGCCCGCGTCCTGTCCGACGAAGCCTACCGCTGGCTGGAGATCCCGGGCGGCGAGCCCCTGGCGCCCCCGATGAGGGACCTGGGAAGCGCAGGCGTGAGCGTCGGAACGCTCTCGAAGCCGTTCGGCCTGCCCGGCCTGCGCATCGGCTGGATCGCCGCGCCGGCCGACCTCATCGCGCAATGCTGGGCGATGCGGGACTACGTTTCGCTCTCGCCCGGCAAGTTGAACGACGCCCTCGCCCTTCTCGCTCTCCGGCATCGCGAGCAGATCGTCCGGCGGACGAGGGAAATCGTGCGAGCCAATCTTCAAACGGCGAGAACCTGGTTCGCCGAGCACGCCGACGTCGTCTCCTGGACGCCGCCCCGCGGAGGGCTCCTGGCGCTGATGCGCTACGCGCCCGACGTTCCGTCGCTCGATCTCTCGAACCTTCTCGCCAAGGAGTACGGCGTCATGCTCGCGCCCGGCTCCGCCTTCGGCGTCGAGCATCACCTGCGCATCGGCATCGGGCAGGAGCCGGCGACCTTCGCCGAGGGCCTTCGACGGACCGCAGCCTGTCTGGCCGGCCTCCGCTGATCACGATTCCAGATTCCAGGTTCCAGATTCCAAGAGGTTCCACCTGAAATTTGGAATCTGGAATCTGGAATCCCGTTCATGGCACTCCTTATGCTTCTTCGGTACCGGGGACTCGCGGGCGCTCCGCCCGCGGAGGTCCTCGCGAAAGGATTGTCATCATGAAGGTTCGGACCGCGGCTCGATGGATCGTGGTCGCTTCGGCGCTCACCGCGTTCGCCTGCGCAACGACGACTTTTCAATCGACCTGGAAATCTCCCGACGCACGGCCTCTCCACCTGGCCGGCCGCAAGGTCGCGGCCGTGTTCGTCAACAGGGATCCGTCTCTGCGGCGCCGGGCCGAGGACGCGCTGGCCAGGGAGATTTCGGCGCGGGGCGCTCAGGGCGTCCCGGCCTACACAGTCCTCTCCGAGTCGGAGGTCCGGAATCGGGATGCGGCGAAGGCCAAATTCGACCAGCTCGGCTTCTCGGGCGCGGTCGTCATGCGCATCGTCGGGAGCGAGACCCGGTACACCTACGAGCCCGCCTTCTGGGCCGGCCCCCACTACCATCACTTCTGGGGCGGCTACTGGGGCTGGGGATGGGGCATGGTCTGGGAGCCCGCCTATCTGAGAGCGGACAAGATCGTCAAGGTCGAGACCCTCGTCTATGCGCTCAAGCAGGACCAGCTCGTCTGGGCGGGTGTCAGCAGGACTTTCAACCCCTCCGAGATCGAGGGCTTCATCTCCGAGCTTGCGGCAGCGGTCTCGAAGCAGATGGCCAGGGAGGGCCTCTTCGCACCCGGACAGCCGGCCGTCCAAGGCTAGGGACTTCCGGCTTTTTCCCCCTCTTGCGGAGCGGGACCTTCGTCGTTACGCTCCCCGAGATGACCATCAAATCAGCAGCGATCGCAGCCTTCTTTCTGTCCGCTCTCAGCGCCTTCGGCGCAACTTCGCCCCCCTTCCGGCCCGAGCACGAGGTGATGGCGCAGCAGCTCGTCTATCAGGTTCCCGGAATGGAAAAAGTCCTGGTACTGAAGAACGTGACTTACAAGAAGACCGATTCCGGCGAGCTGACGCTCGATCTCTACTACCCTCCCGACTTTCACAAGGGGTCCGTGCTTCCGGCGGTCGTCTTCATCAACGGCGTCGGGGATGTGGCGGGATCGAAGCTCAAGGAGTGGGAACCCTACCGTTCCTGGGGGGCCCTGGTCGCCGCGTCGGGATGGGTCGGCGTCACCTTCGAGGCTCGCGGGCCGTACAACCAGTCGAGGCCCGACATCGCCGACCTCTTCCGGTTCCTCCACTCCGACGGCGCCCGGCTCGGAGTGGACGTCAACCGCATCGCGGCCTGGGTCTGTTCGGGCAACGTCTTCTCCGGCCTTCCCGTCCTGATGGAGGAGACACTGCCCGGCGTCGTCTGCGCGGTCGTCTACTACGGCTCGGCGCAGCCCGCGAGGATCCGCGGCGATCTTCCCGTCCTGATCGTGAGGGCCGGGCGGGACAACCGGGAACTGAACCAGTCGATCGACCGGCTGGTCGGGATGGCCGTCGCGTCGGGCGCGCCCTGGACTCTGGTGAACGCGCCCGGCTCCCACCACGCCTTCGACGTGCTCGACGAGACGGAGGAGAGCCGGAGGATCGTCCGGCAGACGATCGAGTTCTTCCGCGACTTCCTCGCGCCGCACGCCGCGCCGGCCGCGCCCCCTTCCCTGGCGCGAAAGGCGCTCGCGCACTGGTTCGCCCATGAGTACGCCGACGCGGCCATGGCCTACGGCGAGTACGTGAAGACGCACCCGAACGACGAAGTCGCCTATCTGCGCCTCGGCCTGAGCCAGGCAAAGACACAGAAGTTCACCGAGGCCGAGGCGAACCTGAAAAAGGCCGTCTCGCTGGGGGCCGATCGCCCCGTCGACCTCTACAACGTGGCCGCCGGCTATGCCCTGATGGGCAAGGGAGAAAAGGCGCTCGACT
>JAWOLE010000403.1:0-3091 GCA_033853815.1 Thermoanaerobaculia bacterium | reverse complement strand
CGGTTCGGAAAGGTCGGCGTCTACATCTGCTACGACCGCCACTTCCCGGAGGGGGCCCGGCTGCTCGGCTTGAACGGCGCGGAGATCGTCTTCAACCCCTCGGCCACGGTGGCCGGCCTCTCGCAGTACCTCTGGAAGCTCGAGCAGCCGGCGCACGCCGTCGCCAACGGTTACTTCATGGCCTGCAGCAACCGGGTCGGCACCGAGGGTCCCTGGAACATCGGCAAGTTCTACGGCTCCTCCTACTTCGTGGACCCGCGGGGCAACTTCCTCGCGGTCGGGTCGGAAGACAAAGACGAGCTCGTCACGGCCGAGATGGACCTCGACATGATCGAGGAGGTGCGGCGCGTCTGGCAGTTCTTCCGCGACCGGCGCCCGGAGACCTACGAGCCGATGGCGGCGATCTAGTCCTCTCGTGAAGACCCTCATCAAGAACGGGACCGTCGTCACCGCGACGGACGTCTATCGCGGCGACGTCCTCATCGAGGGCGAGACGATCGCGGCCGTCGGAACCTCGCTCGCGATTCCGGCGGACCAGACGATCGAGGCGAAAGGACGCTACGTCCTGCCCGGCGGGATCGACGTCCACACGCATCTCGCCATGCCCTTCGGCGGCACGACCTCGGCCGACGACTTCGAATCCGGCACCATCGCGGCCGCGCACGGAGGCACGACCTCGATCATCGACTTCGCCATCCAGTACAAGGGGGAGACGCTGCGGCAGGGGTGGGAGAACTGGATGAAGAAGGCGCGGGGGAAGGCCGCGATCGACTACGGCTTTCACCTGATCGTCACCGACCTGCCCGAGAAGCTCGAGCCTGAGATGGACGCGATGGTCGCCGAGGGCGTGACCTCTTTCAAGCTCTTCATGGCGTACCGCGGCGTCCTGATGCTCGACGACGGTTCGATCTTCCGGGCCCTCTGCCGGACGGCGGAGAACGGCGGCACGATCTGCATGCACGCCGAGAACGGCGACGTGATCGACGTGCTGGTGCGCCGGGCGGTGGCGGCCGGCCGGACGGCCCCGAAGTACCACGCCCGGACGCGCCCGCCCCGCGCCGAGGCCGAGGCCACGTACCGGGCGATCTGCCTGGCGGAGATGGCCGGAGTGCCGATCTACATCGTTCATCTCTCGGCCGCGGAGGCCCTGGAGAAGGTGACCGAGGCGCGCGACCGGGGACTCCCCGCCTACGCCGAGACCTGCCCGCAGTACCTTTTCCTCTCCTACGCCAACTACGAGGAGCCCGGCTTCGAGGGAGCCAAGTACGTCATGAGCCCGCCGCTCCGGGAGAAGGGCAACGAGGAGAAACTCTGGAGGGGACTGGCGGCCAACGACCTGCAGGCGGTGTCGACCGACCATTGTCCCTTTTGCATGAAGGAGCAGAAGGAGCTCGGCCGGAGCGATTTCTCCAAGATCCCCAACGGCGCCCCGGGGATCGAGACGCGCATGCATCTGCTCCACGACGGCGGCGTGCGAACCGGCCGGATCTCCCTCAACAGATTCGTCGAGCTGACCTCGACTTCCCCCGCGAAGATCTTCGGCCTTTTCCCGAGGAAGGGAACGATCGCTCCCGGCTCGGACGCCGATATCGTGATCTTCGACCCCGAGAAGAAGCACACGCTCTCGGCGAAGACCCATCACATGAAGGTCGATTACAACCCCTATGAAGGGCGAGAGATCACGGGGCGCGTCGAGACCGTCCTCTCACGCGGCAAGGTCATCGTCGAGAACGGCAAATTCACCGGGAAGGCCGGTTCCGGCCAGTTCCTGAAGAGAAAACCGAGAACGTGATGAGAATGACCAGAGGCGGTCGGGTACAAGCGTGCCGTAGGGGCGGCCGTTTGCGGCGGGCGGACCCGCCGCATGTCGCGCCCCTCGCCCGCTGGTGCGGGCGACGACGCTCGGTACGCGGCCGCCCGTTGGAAGGAAGACCATGAGCACTACGAAGACCTCTGCGCCGACCTCTCCGTTGACCAAGTCCGTGCGAGAAAAACACAAGGAGTACCTCTTCCCGGCGACGATCCAGTACTACGCCGAGCCGATCGTGCCGACGGAAGGCAAGGGGCTGCGCCTCCGGGACGCGGACGGCAACGAGTACCTCGATTTCTTCGGCGGGATCCTGACGATCTCCGTCGGCCACGCCAACGCCAGGGTCAACGCGGCCATCAAGGCCCAGGTGGACCGCTTCTCCCACGTCTCGACCCTCTACCCGACCCTGCCCGTCGTCGAACTGGCCGAGCGCCTGGCGCGACTGGCTCCGGGCAAGCTGAAGCAGTCCTTCTTCACCGCCTCGGGGACGGAAGCGGACGAGACCGCGGTCATGATGGCGCAGCTCTACACCGGCTCGAACGAGATCGTGGCCCTGCGCCACGGCTATTCCGGGCGCTCGACGCTCGCGCAGTCGCTGACCGGGCATTCGGCCTGGCGCGCCCTGCCGACGCAGGTCGCCGGGATCAAGCACGCCGTCTCGCCCTATTGCTACCGCTGCCCGCTCCACCTGACCTACCCCTCCTGCGGCATCGCCTGCGCCAAAGACATCGAGGAGCTCGTCCGCACCACGACACGGGGCCGCGTCGCGGGACTCCTGGCCGAGCCGATCCAGGGCGTGGGCGGATTTATCACGCCACCCCCGGAGTACTTCGAGATCGCGGTCGGCATCATCCGGAAGTACGGCGGCGTCTTCATCTGCGACGAGGTGCAGACGGGCTTCGGCCGCACGGGCGGCAAGATGTGGGGCGTCGAGCACTGGGGCGTCGAGCCCGACATCATGACCATGGCCAAGGGCGTCGCCAACGGAATGCCGCTCGGCGTCACGATGGCGACCCCCGAGATCGCGGCTTCGCTCAAGGCCCTGACGATCTCGACGTTCGGAGGCAATCCGGTCTCCTGCGCCGCCGCCAACGCGACCATCCAGATCATCGAGGAGGAGGATTTGCCGGGCAACGCTGAGCGGATGGGACGCCTCCTGCGCCAGGGCCTGGAGGAATTGAAGCGGCGTTTCCCGCGAAACGTGGGGGACGTTCGCGGCATGGGCCTGATGCAGGCGATCGAGTTCGTCGCCGACGAGACGGCCGGCGACCGGACGCCGGA
>JAWOLE010000402.1:0-8140 GCA_033853815.1 Thermoanaerobaculia bacterium | reverse complement strand
ACATGAGGGCGACCCCCATGACCGTGAGGATGAAGAGGGTGAGGATGGCGAGAAAGAGGGCCGCCCCCGTCTCGCGGGCGGAATGACGAAGCCGAAGACAGGACATCGCTCGCGCCTCCTCACTCGTTGGAGAGGCCGTTGTTCCTCAGGGAGACGGCCAGGGAAAGGGACCGCCGCCGGTACGACCGGCCCGTCGTATCCGAGAACGAAGCGGCCGTGGAGTCCAGGATCCGGATCCCGCGCGCGCCCGGGCCGTTGAAGACGAGATCGGGGTCGGCGGCCTTGACGACGAGCGAGATCCAGACCGAGTGGAGCGCGGGGACCGCCGGCCGGCCGGACGCCACCGCGGTGTCGATGAAAGCATCCACGCCGCTGTGGTTGGCGTCCGGCGCGGAGATGGAAAGCGTCGTCTCGACTTCCGTGGCTACGTTGCCGACCCACTCGTCCTTGTTGACTCCGCCGAGGTCCACCGTCTCGGGCGAAACGCCGCCGTCGTAGCACGCCGGATTCGTCGGGCACGGAGCGCCATCGACGCCGTAGGCGATCTGGAAGTCCTCGACGTCCTCGATCAACGTCTGGATGTCCCACCGTCCGCTTTGAGGGTCCCAGACCGCTTCCGCGAGGGAAGGGTGGGTGTCGCCCGCGTCGTCCACGAAGAAACGGACGACGTCGACCGCTCCCCCGGAGACCGATCTGGCGAGCGAGGGGGGAAGAGTCGTGGTGGCATTGAGTTTTCGGGCGCCGTCGTTCTGGGCCATCGTGAAGGTGAAGGTGTTCGGGGTCTGCGTGTACCAGCTTCCGGTCGTGTCGACCAGGCCGGCGAGGTAAATGGGCACGAGGTAGGTCAGGCCGTTGACCGTTACCTGCTGATTCTCCCCGTCCAGCACGCAGAAGTAGAAGGGTTTGGTCCTGGAGGCGAGCGACGGAGAGCCGTTGACCGGGAAGTTCACGTATCCCAGGGATGCCGTCGCCGGGATCGTCACCGTGATCTGCGCGCCCGGGTCGTCGCAGCTCGGGGTGCAGGTCACGTCGCCGTTGTCGAGGATGTACTTGTCTCCCGAGATCACTCCGCGGACCTCGATGACGTCCGTTCCCTGGCGGATCGAGTGCGCAATCCCCGTGAGGTCCCTCATCGGGAGTCCGCTGTAAGAGACGACGTCGGCGTTTGTCAGGAGAACGCCGTTGTTCGCGATGGGAAGGACGGCGTTCCCGAAGTAGAGCCCGCCCACACGGGCCTGGCGGACGATGCGGGAGAGCTCGGCGAGTCCATTGCGGGCGGATTGCTGGACATCGGCCACCTCCGACTGCTCCTTCGTGAGCTTGTTGGAGGCGTCCACGAGCCCGTAGAGGCCGAGCAGAGCGATGGTGCCGACGAAGAGAGCCACCGTTGCCTCTATCAGGGTGAAGCCGCCGTCCGCGCGGAACTGCGATGGCCAAGCAGGTTGCTGAAGAAGGGTGTGGGCGGCGTTGCGAGCGCCGCGGGGTCGGATGCCAGGAGCCGCGACGAAGGCGATGTCGGAGTGCATCGGGGAGGAGCGGCGACGACGCAGACGGCCCCGCGCCGCCGCAACCGCTCGCGGTGGCTGGCCTTTTGCTCGCAACGCCTGTAAGGGCGACTCCTGCCTTCGAGCGGAACTCCTTTCGTTGCGAGTTGCAAAAGGCCAGACACGACGCCCGCATCCATTCTTCAGCAGCCTGCTAACCATCGGGCAATCTCAGGTAGAGGGACTGGGTCGTCTGCCGCAGTCCGGGAAAGAGACCCTGCGTGGGGCGAACGGTCACCGTCACGAGCTTGACGGCGTAGGCCGGAGCGGGGGCCGGCGTCGGAGTGGGCGGAACCGGGGGCTCCGTGACGGGCGTCGTCAGGTCCGCCGCGAATTCTTCCACCGTGTAGGTGCGGACATAGGGATAGGCGTACCAGCCGGCGCCCGGCGACGTCGCCGTGAAGGAGATCGCGCCGGTGGAAGGGTCGTACCAGGACGGAAGGTCGTTGGGGAAACTCGCCGAGCTCTGTCCCGTGGGAACGGCGATCCGCGGGTCATTTCGGGGATAGCCGGCCAGCTCCTCCAGTTTTTCGCGGACGAGGGTGTTGGCATTGGTGAGCTGGTTGGCGGAAGCCGAGGTCTTGACGGCGCTCACGAACAGGGGCATGAGGCCGAGCAGGGCGAATCCCAGGACCGAGAGCGAGACGAGGACTTCCACGATGCTCATGCCTCGTTCTCTCATCCGCGGCGACGCTCTCATTGCCACTGCCATCCCGACTCCACGTAACCGGATCCGACGTACTTGTCCACCCTGGCCTTGCCGGACAGGTCACTTTCGACAGTCACGCGGAAGTAGTTCTTCCCCTCCCAGTCCGCGAGATAGATCCCGCGGGTGGACTCGGTGCTCGGATCCTCCGGGGGCATGACTCCGCCCGTTGGAAGGAAGACGATCTGGTCCCCGTCGAAGCGGACGCCGTCCGTTACATCGTCCTGGCTGCCGCCGTGTCTCCAGAAATGAATCCTGGGTGAGAGAGAGATATCCGCGAGGGTCGCGGCCGGCGACTCCTGGATCGTCTGCAGCCGGATGCGATCGTCCGGCGACAGGCTGATCCTGACGTCGATGTTGACGCTCCTCTTGACCGCTTCGAGTCTGGCCACGGCCAGGACCTGGCGGGCCGTTGAGATGGCCGCCATGGTCTCGGCGCGCCTCGTCCATTTGCCCGCGACCGGGCCGGCGAACACGACCAGCAGACCGACGAGGTACAGGACGACGAGGATCTCGACCACGGAAGAACCGCTCGAAGCGCGGACACTTCTTCTTT
Source organism: Thermoanaerobaculia bacterium (assembly GCA_033853815.1). Classification (GTDB taxonomy): domain Bacteria; phylum Acidobacteriota; class Thermoanaerobaculia; order UBA5066; family Gp7-AA6; genus JAWOLE01. The sequence goes on along the minus strand of JAWOLE010000402.1, from coordinate 5,334 downwards.
GAACCGGGATCTCCTCCGCCCCTACCCGCCGCTGGCGAGACCCACCAGAGCGAATACCCACCTCCCTGGCAGATTATGCACAGCTATTCGCGTGCCAGACGTAGAAGTGTTAGAAGAAAGTACGATTTTGTTCAATTGGACTTTAGTCGAACCGCTTTCGGCGCTCGAAAGACGTCACTTTTCGTAACGGTTCGTAGCAGGGCCGCGAGCTCTGGCTAGGTCACGTACATTCAGGGACTACACGGATCCTCGTCCCGAAAGTGAACGATCGATCCTCTAGAATGGCATTCCGGTGAATCGAAAATCCTTCCTTTCGGCCCTCGGCGGGCTGTTCTTTCCCCTCCTGCTCCTGGCGGCGGATGGGAACCTCGATGCGCGGATCTTCGCCGGGAAGGCGGCGGGGGAGTCGGCGTCCTTCCTCGTCGTGATGCGGGACCAGGCCGACCTGTCGGGCGCGGATAAGTTCACCGAGAAGGCCGACAAGGGGCGGTTCGTGTTCGAGGCGCTCACCGCGATGGCCGAGACCTCGCAGGGGCCACTGAAGGCGCGACTCGATGCGGCGGGCGTGCCCTACCGCTCCTTCTACCTCGTCAACATGATCGAGGTCGAGGCGGACCGTTCGCTTGCCGAGGAGCTCGCCGCGCGCGACGACGTGTCGAGCCTCGCTCCCAATCCCGAGGTCCCTCTTGAGCCGGAGCCCGTCGTCGAACCGGAGGCCCTGGCTTCGCGTCAGGCCTCACGCCTCACGCCTGACGCCGAGTCCACGGTCGAGCCCAACATCGCTCTCGTCGGCGCGCCGGCCGTCTGGAGCCGGGGCTTCACGGGACAGGGAATCGTGATCGGGATGGCGGATACGGGCGTGACCTGGGACCATCCCGCCTTGAAGAACCACTACCGCGGTTTCACCGGGACGACGGTGTCGCACGACTACAACTGGCACGATGCAGTCCACGACGCGGCGCCATCAAATATTTGCGGCTCTGACGCCCCCGCGCCCTGCGACGACGATACGATTGGCCCCTCACACGGCACGGCCACCGCAAGCCTGGCTGTCGGTGATGACGGTGCGGGGCATCAGGTTGGTGTGGCGCCAGGAGCACGGTTCATGGCCTGCCGCAACATGGACAACGGTCACGGGACGGCGGCCCGCTACACGGAATGCTTTCAGTTCTTCCTCGCGCCTACGGACCTTAACGGCAAGGACCCAAGACCGGATCTCGCGGCCGATGTCATAAACAATTCCTGGGGGTGCCCTTCACCTAGTGAGCCTCAGGCCGAGGACTGCACCGATCCCAATATCCTCAAGTCGGTGGTCGATAACGTCGTGGCGGCGGGGATCGCAGTAGTAGCCTCGGCTGGGAATGACGGCGCGGCGTGCTCGACCATCACTGATCCGCCGGCGGTCTACGACGCCTCTTTCACAGTTGGTGCCACGACCAACGCCGACGCGATTGCGGGCTTCTCGTCTCGAGGCCCGGTAACCGTGGATGGTTCAAACCGCCTCAAGCCGGATATCTCCGCACCCGGAGTCAACCAAACAGCAGCGTTGCCGCCTGATGGCTACCGGATCAGGAACTTCTCGGGTACGTCGGCTGCAGCGCCGCACGTGACCGGGGCGATCGCCCTGCTCTGGTCGGCCGCGCCGCAGCTGATAGGGCAGGTCGTGGCGAGCGAGGACCTGCTCAGGCGGACGGCGAAACCGCTGACCTCGACGCAGGATTGCGGGAGCATTCCCGGCTCCGCGGTTCCCAACCCCGTGTTCGGATCGGGACGCCTGGACGTCGCTATGGCGGTGAATGCCGCGGCGCCGCCCTCGCGCCTCGGGGAGAGCCTCTCGCCGCGCCCGGCCGGCACGCATCGGGTCTTGCCGCGGCTCTGAAATCGCTTCCGATAAACTCCCCCACCGTGGTCGTACTGAACGCGCTCGAGGAATCTCCGACTCGGACGGTCCTCCAGATCGAGGTCCCGGCCGAGCAGGCCGAGGAGACGCGAAAGGCGATGACCCGCGCCTACGCGAAGCAGGCCTCCCTTCCCGGGTTCCGCAAGGGACACGCCCCCGAGTCCGTCATCCAGAAGCGCTTCGCGGGCGAGATCCGGGAGGACGTCCTGGAGAGGATGATTCCCGACGCCCTGGCTTCGGCGATCGAAGAGCGCAAGCTCTCGGTGCTCGGCCGGCCCCGCGTCGAGGAACTGACCTGGGAGCCGCCGGGGCCGATCCGATTCACGGCGAAGATGGACCTGAGGCCTCCGGTGGACCCCGGGGAGTATCGGGGCGTTCCCGTGGAAGACGTTCCCGTCGAGCCGACCGACGAGGAGATCGCGCAGGTCGTCGATCGGATGAGGGAAGGGCACGCCGAGTTCCACCCGATCCTGGGGAGGAGGGCGGCTGCCGGGGACTACGCGGTCGCCGACATCGCCGGCTCCTTCGTCGAGATCCTCGTGCCCGGGCAGAATCCGCGCACCTTCCGCGACGAGAAGATCACTCTCGAAGTCGGGCATCCCGACTCGATGCCGGAGATCAACGAGGCCTTGACGGGAGCGGCGCCCGGAGAGACGCGGCGCTTCCGCAAGAACTTTCCCGACGAGTTCCCCAACGAGGAGTTCCGGGGCAAGACGGTGGACTACGAGGTGACGCTCGTGGCGCTGAAGGAGAAGCGTCTGCCGGCGGTCGACGACGAGTTCGCCAGGCTCGTCGCGGAAAACGAGACGGTGGAGAGTCTCCGCGAGAAGGTCCGCCGGAGCATTCGGCACGAGAAGGAGGTCGAGCGGCGGCGGCGATTTCGGCGCGTCATCGTGGACACTCTCCTCGCGAGGATGAACCTGCCGGTCCCCGAGAGCCTCGTCGAGGCGGAGACGGTCGCGGCGCTCAAGGATTACGCCCACTACCTCGCCGCCAGCCGCGTGGACCCCAAGGAGATGGACTGGGAGAAGGCCCGTCAGGACGCCCGTCCGGGAGCCGAGAGGCGCGTCCGCGAGTACCTTCTCCTCGACGAGATCGCCCGCCGGGAAGGGATCGAGATCTCCGACACCGAGCTCGAGGCCGAGTTCAAGCGGGCCGCCGCGCGGCGCGGCGTGGACCCGGCGGCGCTCCGCGAACAGATGGCGAAGGAGGACGGCCTCGGGGCCCTCCGGGACGAGATGCGCCTGTCGAAGGCCGTGGACGTCTTGATCTCGTCCGCGAAGGTGCTACCCTCCGGTGTCCCGAAGGAAGTCCTTAGTTCTTAGTCCGTAGTCCCTGGTCGGCCGACCAAGGACCAGGGACTAAGGGACCAGGGACTCCTGACAGCCGGGGAATCACACCCGGAAGGCGAGGGTTGAACATGGAGCACGAGTACGAAGAGGGAGGCGGCATGGTCCTGGTTCCAATGGTGATCGAGCAGACGAGCCGCGGCGAGCGGGCGTACGACATCTACTCCCGCCTGCTGAAGGACAACGTGATCTTTCTCGGGCAGCCGATCGACGACACGATCGCCAACCTGATCATCGCCCAGATGCTGTTCCTGGAGTCCGAGAACCCGGAGAAGGACATCTCCTTCTACATCAACTCGCCGGGCGGATCGATCACGGCCGGCCTGGCGATCTACGACACAATGCAGTACGTCAAGCCCGACGTCTCGACGATCTGCATCGGCCAGGCGGCCTCCATGGCTTCGCTGCTCATGACGGCGGGGGCGCGCGGCAAGCGCTACTCGCTCCCCAACGCCCGTTTCCTGATCCACCAGCCGCTCGCCTACGGCATCCAGGGGCAGACGACCGACATCGAGATCCACGCCCGGGACCTCGTCCGTTTGAAGGAGCGGATCAACGAGATCTACGCCCAGCACACCGGCCAGCCCCTCGACAAGATCGTCAAGGACACCGACCGGGACTTCATCCTGGAGGCCGAGGACGCCAAGAAGTACGGCCTGGTGGACGCCATCTACCACCGCAGAGACGACATCGCCCTGAAAGCCGCCGGCTAGCCGTCGCTCCGCGCGCTCCGCGGGATCTACGCCTGCGGCGTGATCCCGCTCCGGCGCTTCGCTCCCGCGGCGCGAGGCTCCTCCCTCCTTCGTCGGGAGACTCCTCGCGCCGCGACCGGGGACCGACGCTGGCAACCCGGGGGAATACCCCGTTGCCGCGGGCGTTAATCTTGCTGGATGTGTAGAATGGGCGCGGGGCGGGGGGGCGCGACTAAGGTCCCGGTTGACGGCTCCGGCCGGCGGGCCTAGAATCAAATCCTCTTCATCCCAAACCCGGAGGCTAAATGTCCAAGAAAACCGGAAACGGTGATGTGCTGCGTTGCTCCTTCTGCAACAAGAGCCAGAGGGACGTCAAGAAGCTCATCGCCGGCCCGACGGTCTACATCTGCGACGAGTGCGTGGACATCTGCCTGGACATCATCGCGGAGGACCGGGTCCTGGAGACCCAGACTCCCGAGGCGAAGCTTCCCAAGCCCAAGGAAATCAAGGAATTCCTCGACGGCTACGTGATCGGCCAGGAGCAGGCCAAGAAGAAGCTGGCCGTGGCCGTCTACAACCATTACAAGCGGATCGACTATCTGGAGAAGAACCGCAAGCTCGACGTCGAGCTGCAGAAGTCCAACATCCTCCTGATCGGCCCGACCGGGACAGGCAAGACACTGCTCGCCCAGACGCTCGCCAAGCTGCTCTCGGTTCCCTTCACGATCGTGGACGCCACGACCCTGACCGAGGCGGGATACGTCGGCGAGGACGTCGAGAACATCATCCTCAAGCTCTACCAGGCGGCCGGCAACGACAAGGAGAAGACCGAGCGGGGCATCGTCTACATCGACGAGGTGGACAAGATCGCCCGCAAGGGGGAGAACCCCTCGATCACCCGGGACGTCTCGGGCGAGGGAGTCCAGCAGGCGCTGCTCAAGATCCTCGAGGGCACCATCGCCAACGTGCCTCCCCAGGGAGGGCGCAAGCACCCCCACCAGGAGTTCATCCAGATCGACACGACCAACATCCTCTTCCTCTGCGGCGGCGCTTTCGTCGGCCTGGAGGAGATCATCAGCCGCCGGATGACAGAGAAGACCATGGGCTTCGGCGCGAAGATCACGACCAAGAAGGAGAAGCGTTCGAGCGCTTTGCTCGAAAAGGTGCATCCGGAAGATCTGATCAAGTTCGGCATGATCCCCGAGTTCGTCGGCCGCCTGCCGGTCGTCGCCACCCTCTCCGAGCTCGACCAGTCGGCCCTCGTCGAGATCTTGAAGGAGCCCAAGAACTCCCTCGTCAAGCAATACCAGACGATGCTGGAATTCGAGAACGTCCAGCTTCGTTTTACCGATGACGCCATCGAAGCCATCGCCGAGGAAGCGCTGGCGCGCAA
>JAWOLE010000401.1:0-15472 GCA_033853815.1 Thermoanaerobaculia bacterium | reverse complement strand
CCTGCTGCGGCGCTCGCTCGAGGAGGAGGAGGCGGACGAGGCGGCTTCCGGCTGGCGGGGAGATCGCATCGCCTTCTTCGCGGCCGGGCGGAGGATCGCCTATCTCTGGCGGGTCCGGTTCGAATCGGCGGCGGCCGTCCGACGCTTCGAAGACGCCTGGAAGAAGGCGCGCGCCAAGAACCCGAAGACCGAGATTGTCGCGCGCAGCGACCGCGACCTAGTCGTGGCCTCCGGTTTCGAGAAGCTGCCTCCCCTGCCGGGTTTCGTGCCGACTGAACCCTAGAGACGTTCGTTCGCCACCCATCTGCTCGAAGAGCGATACAATATTCGGACAAATCTAAGGACCACGATGATCTACACCCACGTTCTCAACCGAGCCGGTGGCCGCGGTGTCCGCAGTCCCGCCGACACCCTGTAAAGCCGCACCCCTGCTGCTCGCCGGGGAGTTAGGTAGCGGATTTCGTCCCCTAAATCCCGAGGAGCTCGACAGGAGTTTCCCCGCACAACGAGAGGCGCGACCGGAAGATACGGCCGCGGGACCGGCCTGTTCTGACGGGGAGTTAGGTTGCGACTTTCGTCACCTTTGCTCCCCCCATTCGGTGCCCTAATTCATGTTAGGCGTCCGAGAGTCACGTCAAGCTGTCTTGCGGCTCCATGAAACCATCGCGATTCAAGGCTGTTGCGCACCTCGACCACGGCTCCCGATTCGCCGCGACGCCACCCTGATCTGCAGCGCTTGCGCTCGACTACAGCTTCAGGTTGGCGTCAACCACGCCGAAATGCTCCACCCGATCTGGCAGCTCTATCAATGCGGCACGATCTTCCGGGTAGTACTTCGGGCGCTCTGGGTCGGCTCCGGTGTAGCGGCGCAGGGCATCCATGGACTCCCAGAAAGACACGAACATAAACTCTACTGCATCACCATCCGGTCGCCGCAGGAGAATCCAGCCGCGGTTACCTTGTACGTCGCCGTAGTCCGGATATGCTGTCCGCTTCAGAAAGCTCTCATATTCGCCCGCTTTTGCAGCTGTCGTACGGCCCCGCCAAATGCGAGTTATCACCTCACACCTCCGAACGCCTCTCACCAAGAGACGTTACCATTTCGGCATTCCATCCCGCTGACGCGGCCGCCTAACACACGGCTGCAGCGGACGCGCTTGCGCACGCCGCTGAGCCGCAAGCCGTTGGGCGACGAAAGGAAGCTTACTGGCAGGAGGTACCCATGAAGCTGATCCTGATAGGGCTCGCCTGTCTTCTGAGTGGTGCTTTGGCTCTAGCTGCTGACGGCTCCTCGTACTCGCTTGATCTGGACATAGCACCGACAAATCAAAGTGGCGGGTACTTGTGCAAGGCGGAGATCAAAGATCTCGACACCGGGAAGGTCCTCTCCGCGCCCAGCATCACGTTGCTAGCCGGCAGCCCCGCAACGACGAGAACCACCGATGGTGACCTCGTGGCGGAGCTAAGAGTTTCTGTCGATTCGAAGGGGTCTCGAGCCACGGCCGAGCTGAAGGTGTCGCGGGCCGGTAGGGCTGTCGCCGCTCAGAAGACGACGGTCTCCATTCGCTGAAATGGTGGCGTCGCCCAACACCTCGCTGCACCGGACGCCGGCGGCTCTTCTGTCGTCGCGGCAGCGTGGCATCAGGCCGGCGCCGGTGAGCTCGAAGCCGTTAGGCGGCTTTATACAGGAGGCGTGATGAACCTCGCGGAGTTGCTGCGCTGGCAGTGGGACGGGTACCCGCGCGTTCACCGCTCCCGTACCAACCTACTCATTCACATCGTCGTGGTGCCGCTGTTCGTGCTGGGAAATATCGGCCTTGTCGTGGCGCTCCTGTTAAGGTCATTACCGCTGGGAGTCGTCTCGCTTGTCACCACGTTTGTCTCCGTGGCTTTGCAAGGGCGTGGCCACAAGCAAGAGCAGGTTCCGCCCGAGCCATTCACCGGTCCGGCCAACGCAGTCTCGCGCATCTTTCTCGAACAGTGGATCACCTTTCCCCGGTTCGTCTTATCAGGGAAGTGGTTTCGTGCTTTCCGAGCGTAATCCCGTGCTCCACATCATCTCTAGCCAGCTCTTGAGCCGCGCGCCCCCGCATCGCGCGTCGGCAGCGGCCTAACAACGCGCTGCAGCGGACTCGGCAGTTGACCCGATACAGTGAACACTCTGGCCTAACGCTCGAAGGAGGTGCCGATGGCCAGACGAACAGGACCTGTCGAGGCTCGCCGCCGAGCTTCAAGCCGTTAGGCTGCAGTAATACACTCCCCTCGTCATCTTTCCACTCGAGGTAAACATGAACCGCGTTACTGGTATCGGTGGCATCTTCTTCAAGGCCAAAGACCCGAAGGCAATGCAGGCCTGGTACAAGCGACATCTTGGTATCGATGTGCAGGACTGGGGAGGCGCGGCCTTCCGCTGGACTGACGCAGATGGGAAGCCTGCGGGGGGAACAACAGCATGGTCCATCTTCCCTGCCGAGGGCGACTCCTTTGCGCCGAGCACGGCTCCCTTCATGGTGACTACCGAGTAGCCGACGTCCGCGCTTTGCTCAAGGCCCTCAGGGAAGAAGGCTGCACCGTACTGGACAAGTTCGACGACTCGGAGTACGGGAAGTTCGGCTGGGTCATTGACCCGGAAGGCAACAAGGTCGAGCTATGGGAGCCGCCTCCCGGACAGTAGAGCCGAACACGGGCTCATCCGGCGACCGGCGGGCTGGCCCGTCGTTACGCGTCTGAAGGGAAGAGCAGTCATGGGATGGATCATCCTTGGGGGAGCGGTTCTTCTGGTCCTGGTGATCCTCCTCGAAGGCAAGCGCCAGGAGCGCAAATATGGTCGTGGAAGCGGGAAAGGCGCATCTCTCATGCAAGCCGGAATACTGGATCTGCAGCGACATCTCGAACCCGAGCGCAAGGTCGAAATCCTTCGAGAAGAACGATCCGATACTGAAAGCAGCGCGGCGGCCGATCCGCCAGTCCCGGGATCGCATTGAAAGTTCGTCAAGAAACTTCTTGCCGCAGCGTCAAGGTGGCGGCCCTCGCACTGACCGGCCGTCTAACGAGCCAGGAGACGCGGACCAGCGCCCGCGGGCGGTCTACGCGGTAGGCCTTAAGGCGAGCGGGATCAGCACGAACATCTGGATCGAGTCGAAGACGCCGTGCGCGACGATACAGGGAAGGACGTTTCCGTAGAGGGCGAACGTCACCGAGAGCACGGCCGAGATGACGAGGATCCCCACGAGCACAAGCGGCTGCCCGTAGGCGCCGTGCGCGGCCGTGAACATCAGGGTCGCGGCGAGCGCCCCCACGCGCGGCTGGAGAAAGGAGCGGAAGAAGAGCTCCTCGACGATCATCGCCGAAACGACGATCAGGATCCGGATCGCTAGGGGCTGCGTGACAAGCCAGACGATCGTCGGCGACACCTCCCGGCCCCCCGCCGGGGCGACGTTGCGCCGCAGCACGTACCAGAGGCCGATCACCACGAGAAGGGCCAGGATCGTCAGGAGCCATCCCGCGAACCCGATCAGGAACCCGGCTCCGAGATCCGCCGCCGGGCGCGCGCTCCTCAACCTGAGGAAATCCATCGCGGAGGACCGCCCGGAGAGCGCGTAGTAGAACGCGAGGAAGAAAGCCAAGATCAGATGGACAGCGAAGAGCGACAGGAGGGTCAGGTCCTTCTTCTCCGGCTGGCCTCCGGCGAGGCCGCCCGCGAACGGGATCGCGACCGTCAACAACAGCACCGCGCCGAGCAGGGAGACGGCGAGTGTCCTGCGTCCGGGCTGGGTGAAGCCGTCCTCCGCGAAGACCGCCCGCGACCGCGCCCGCGCGAAACTGAGCAGAATGCCGGCGCAGCCGGCGGCGAGCAGCAGGACGAAGACCGGACTGTTCATGCCTCCCCGGACATCCTCCCTGTCTTTCGAAAGTTTCCGGCAGTCGGAGTGGCGAGGGCAGCCGGGCAGATTACACCATCCCCCGACCGCCCCGGGCACCTTCCCGCTGTGGAGTAGCAGGTTAGACTCCGGGCCGATGGCTTCTGAGGCTCCTCTGGAGGTCCGGGACGTGACCAAGGCGTTCGGCGGCCGTCCCGCGCTCGCCGGCGTCACCCTCGGCGTCTCGCCCGGCGAGATCCTGGGCCTGCTCGGCCCCAACGGCGCCGGCAAGACGACGCTCGTCCGCGGGGTTGCCGGGAGGGTTCTTCCCGATTCCGGCGCCCTTCGCCTCTTCGGCCTCTCGCCGCAAGACCCCCGATCCCGAACATTGCGCGGCTGGGTCCCGCAGGAGATCGCCCTCTACCCGCTCCTCTCGCCGCGTGAGAACCTCTGGACCTTCGGCCGATACCAGGGCCTGCGGGGGGGCGCGCTCGAGTCGGCGATCGACAGGAACCTGGAATGGATCGGGCTCGCCGACAGGGCGGACGAGCGCACCGACCACCTCTCGGGAGGAATGAAACGGCGCTTGAACATCGCCGCCGGAACGATCCACGGCCCGGGACTGCTGCTCCTCGACGAGCCGACCGTCGGCGTGGATCCCCAGTCGCGCGAACGCATCTACGGCATGATCGGGGAGCTCAAGTCTCAGGGCGTCTCCCTCCTCTACACCACGCACTACATGGAGGAGGCCGAGAGGCTCTGCGACCGCATCGCCATCATCGACCATGGCCGGATCATCGCCGAGGGGACAAAGGATCAGCTCGTCCGCTCGACCCTCGGCGCCGCGCAGACGGTCTCGATCGAGACCGAAGCGGCCGTCCCCGACGGCGTCCGCGATTCGCTCGCCCGATTCGGCGCGGTCGTGGACGGAACGAAGGTGCAGGCCTCTGTCGAAGACCCGGCCGTGCAGATCCGCGAGCTGCTCCAGATCTTCCACGACGAGGGGATCGGCATTCGCGATCTGGCCTTGAAGAGCGCCACGCTCGAACAGGTGTTCCTCCATCTGACCGGACGAGAGCTGCGGGAATGATCTTCGCGGTCGTCCGAACCCACCTGGCGAGACTGCGCCGCGACCGGGCGGCCTTCGTGCTCGCCTTCATCGTACCGATCGTCTTCTTCTCGATCTTCGCCGCCCTGTTCGGAGGATCCCGCGGCGGCACCCGGCGCATCTCGCTCGCGGTCGTGGACGAGGACGGAAGCGACGCCTCGCGCAGTCTGGTCTCCGCGCTGAGAGCCGAGAAGGGGCTGATGGTGGTCACGGGAAGTCTGCCGGAGGGACGCGGCTCCGAGGCCGCGTTCGACCGCGCCTCGGCCGAAGAGGCGGTCCGCGCCGGAAGTCTTCCGGTCGCGCTGGTCATTCCGAAGGGCTTCGATCAGGTGCCCCCGGCTCCCGGGTCTCCCGGCGGGCGCTCGAGGCTCGTTCTCCTGGCGGACAGCTCGGACCCTATCGCCCCGCAGGTCGTCTCCGGCCTCCTTCAGGGAATCGCCGCGCGGTCCTTGCCGGGAGCCTCGGGTGCGCCGGCGGCGGGAGCCCCCCAAGGCCCCGTGAGCATCGAAGTGCAGGACGTCCTCGGCCGGACCAAGAAGAATCCGACCTCGGCCCTGCTGGCCTCGGGCTTGGGCGTGATGTTCCTCCTCTTCTCCGCCGCGGGCGCCGGCGGCGTGCTCATCGAGGAGGCCGAGAGCGGAACGCTCGACCGGGTCCTCTCGACGAACGTCTCCATGGGCCGCCTGCTCGCCGGGAAGCTCGCCTACCTCTCGGGGGTCGCCGTGACGCAGCTCGTCGTGATGTTCGTCTGGGCCGAGATCTTCTTCGGCCTCGAGCTGCACCGCCACGTGGTCGGCTTTCTCATCATGACCATCGCGACCGCCCTCGCGTGCTCCTGCTTCGGCCTCGTCCTCGCCGCCCTCTCGCGGTCGCGCCTGCAGCTCGTGGCCCTGTCGAACCTCCTGATCCTCGCGATGTCGGCCCTGGGCGGGAGCATGGTGCCGCGCTACCTTCTCTCCGACACCGTGCAGAAGCTGGGACTCGTGACGGTCAACGCCTGGGCGATCGACGGCTTCCTGAAGGTGTTCTGGCGGGACGAGCCGGTCACGCACCTCTGGCCTCAGGTCGCAGCCCTCCTGGCCGGGTCCGCGCTGCTCTTCGCGGCCGCGCGCCGCCTGGCCCGCCGCTGGGACGTCGCCTAGAACAGAGCGGTTAAGGCCCTCTCCAGAGTTCGACCACAGAAGGCGCCCCGGATCCGTCGTCGTTCCCCTCGTCGGCACGCGGCGGCCAGGACGCTAACGTCACCGGAGGGCCGCCGCTCTAGTCACTCGGGCACAGGGACAAGAAATCTCAGTCACTCACTGTGGCGTGTGCCCTCGGACAAGGCCTCCTCCGGGGAACGCCGCAGGCTCCGGGGCTGGCAGTGTGGCTGTAGTCCGGGCAAGAGCCCCGGCGGCGGGACGCCTTCCGGAGGAGGCATGAGCGAAGGAGCGTGGCATGCTGAACCGTTTGCTTCGCCATCCCTGCGACCGAGCGACTAGCGACGGCCCGGGGTTCACTTCTGCGGCCGGGCCGGAGCGTGCCGACGAGGGAGGCGGCCCGACGCCGGGGCGACTCGAAGCGAGAGGCTTCACGGCCGCCCGACGTAGGGTCAGGACCCTATGGTCGGCGGCGCCGGTCCGTTTATGATCTGTTGCTCGTGAAGCCGTTTCTGGCCGCTCTCGTCCTCCTGGCGGCGGCGAGCGCGACGCTCCACGCGCAGGTCTCCGTCTCCCCTCCGACTTTCGGGACGGTCCGGGCTGGAGAGACGGCAAGGATCGAGTGGCGGGGGCTTCCGCGCGGAGTCGAGGAGCTCGAGCTGCTGCTCTCGATCGAGGGACGGGAGTCTCCGATTCGCGTCACGCCGCAGCTTGCGGCCGAAGCGGGACTCCTGTTGTGGCAAGTCCCGAACTTGCCTTCCCGGCGGGCCCGCCTCGCGATCCGCTACGGCCTCGACGGAGAGGAAATCGAAGGCGAGCCTGGCGCCGCCTTCGAGATCCTCCCGGCGGCCGGCGAGCCTCCCGCCGCTCTCGAGTTCCGCCGGGGAGAGTGGTGGATCCAGGACAGCGCGCGAGATCGCTTTCCGGGAGCCCTGAAGGCGCGCGAGGAAGGCGACCGGGTGTCGGACAACCACGAAACTTTTCCCTGCGCCGCCTCTCCTCAGTCCGTGGCGCCTCCGCAGAAGACCGCTACCCGGCGCCCGAGACTCGAAGGCCTCGCAGCCGTCGACCCGGCCGCCGGTCCGGTCCTGCCCCGCAAACCCGTGGAGGTTCCCGCCCGCATTTGAGATTCGCGCCTTTCTCGTCCCGATCTTTGGGCACAACGGAAAGGAACGAAGATGAAACGCCTGATTCCGGCCTGCGCCGTCGCAGGCCTCGCTACCCTGTTCACCTCCGCCGCCGCGCGGGCGCAGAGCGCGCCGACGCCGACGCCAGCGGTCCCCGCGGCAACCGAGAAGGTTGTCGTGTCCGCGACGAGGGGCAGCGAGATCGAAACCGAGATTCCCGGCGAGGTCCATGTGATCACCGGTGAAGAGCTCCGCCGCGAGAACGTGACGAATATCGCGGAAGCGCTTCAGGACGTCGTCGGGCTCGATACGGGACAGGGCAGCGACAACGGCGCCCGATTGCCCAACATCGGGATGTGGGGCTTGAAGGAGTTCGACGCTCTTCTCGTCATGGTGGATGGCGTCCCCGTCGGCGGTCCGTTCAACCCATCCCTCTCGCAGATCAACATCGAGGACATCGACCACATCGAGATCGTCAAGGGGCCGCAGGGGACCCTCTACGGCGTCTCCGGCTTCGCCGGCATGATCCAGATCTTCACCCGCGGCGCGAAACAGGGAGGAGAGGTGCGCGTCCTCGGAGGCTCGTTCTCGGAGGGGCGCCTGGCGGGATCCGAGGCGTTCACTCTGGGTTCTACGAAGCTCCGCGTCTTCGGGACTTTCGACCGCTCGAAGGGATGGCAGGATCGAACCGACTTCAAGGACGACCGTGGCGGCGCCCGCGTGGATGTCCCGACTCCGGGCGGAGGCGCGTTCTCCGCGACCTTCAACCTTCTCCGAAACACGCAGTTCTTCGGATCACCGCTGCCCGTGGATCCGCCGACCGGCGAAACGATCCCCGGTTTTCGGATCGACCGCAACTACGAAGTGGACGGCGCGCGCCTGGACCACCGGATCTACAACCTGACGACGCGATTCACGCAGCCGCTTTCCTCCTCCACCGTGCTGGAGAACGTCCTGTCGGCGACACGCGACGACCAGATCTCGATCCGCACCTTCATCGACGGCGTCGAGGGCAACACGGCCACGGCCGCCGGAGTCGCGCTCAAACCCCAGGAGACGGACCTCTACGATGACCTCCACCTCTCGACCGTCTTCGAGGCGGCCGGGCACCACCGCGCCGTCGGCGGCACGGCCATCACGTGGGGAAGGACCCGGGCGGCCGGAACCGGCTTCGACATCTCCTTTCAGATCGACCCTGTCTTGGTTCCGAGTTTCGCCGACACCCCCGCCGGAGACCACCGGTCGTTCGTGGACCGGCGGACGTTCTTCGGGGTCTATGTCAACGACGAATGGACCCCGATCCACGCGCTCACTCTGACGGGGGGGGCACGCTTCGACACAGTGTCCGAGAGTCTCTTCGCCTCCGGCCAGGAAGTCACGGACCCGGAACCCACGATTTCCCGCGATCAACGCTCCGATGGACAGTGGTCGGGTGGCCTGTCGGCGCTCCTCCGCCTCGTCGAAGGCCGGGCCGGCGTCTTCAACGAACTGCACCTCTACGGGGCGGCGAAGTCCGCATTCAAACCGGCGGCCCCGAACCTGACCGAAGCGGAGAATGCGACGATCCTCAAGCCCGAACGGACGCGCAGCCAGGAAGTCGGCGTCAAGACCCGCTGGCTCGACCGCCAGCTCTCTCTCGATATCTCCCTCTTCCACATGATCTTCGAGAACCTCGTCGTCTCCAATGTGGACGTCCAGGGCAATCCGATTCTCATCAACGCAGGCAGTGAGCGGTTCCAGGGCGGGGAGCTCGAGCTCGGGTATCGCCCGTCGGCCCTGCCGGGCCTGGGGTTCTCCGCCGGCTACGCCCACCACGACGCACGGTACATCCGGTTCTCGTTCATCGATCCGGACGCCGGCTTGACGATCGCCGACGGGCAGAGACTGGAACTGGTTCCGCGGGACCTCTGGAACGCGAAGATCACATACCAGCCGCGGTCGGGCCCCGGAGTCTGGGCCGCCGTCCGGCACCAGAGCCACCGCCCGTTCGACAAGATCAACGTCGCCTACATGGATCCCTTCTACGAATGGGACGCCGGGGCTTCCTGGTCCTTCGGCCGATTCTGGGTGTCTCTGGTCGGACGGAACCTCGGCAACAGACGGCACTTCGTGGCTGAAAGCGAGATCGGCGACGCGCAGCTCTACGTCGCCCCACCTCGCCGGTTCGCCGGGGAATTGGGGGTGCGGTTCTGACTTTCGGCGCGGGCGGTCGCTGCGCGACCGGCGCCGAGAGTTTCTGCTACGGGGGCTAAGACCGGGCGCGCCGCGAACTAGGGCCAGGCTGCCGCCGAAATCTGAGACACTAATCCGTTATGAGAAAGCTTGCGCTGTTCCTCGTTCTCTTCGCTGTGTCGGCCGGACTCCTCCCCGCTGCCTCATACCCGGCGCCGGTCTCCGGCGACTACGTGCTCCACGATTTCCGCTTCCTGAGCGGGGAGACCCTGCGGGACCTGAAGATCCACTACAGGACGATCGGGGCGCCGCGAAGGGATTCCAGGGGGATCGTTCGAAACGCGGTCCTGATCCTCCATGGCACGACCGGGTCGGGAAAGGGTTTCCTGTCGGACAATTTCGCCGGCGTCCTTTTCGGTCCGGGGCAACTGCTGGACGCCGCGAAGTACTACCTGATCCTGCCCGACGGCATCGGCCACGGCGAATCCTCCAAGCCCTCCGACGGCCTGCACGCGAAGTTCCCGCGCTACGTCTACGACGACATGGTGGAGGCGCAATACCGGCTGTTGACCGAAGGCCTGCACGTCAATCACCTGCGGCTCGTGATGGGAACCTCGATGGGCGGCATGCACACGTGGGTCTGGGGCGAGACGCACCCCGACTTCATGGACGGGCTCGTCCCCCTCGCCTGCGTGCCGACGCAGATCGCGGGGCGCAACCGCATGTTCCGCAAGATGGTCAGCGACGACATCCGCGGCGATCCCGACTGGAAGAACGGCGATTACACCGCGCAGCCTCGAGGGCTCCTGGCCGCCGTGCAGATCCTCCTCATCATGGTCTCGAGCCCCGAACAGTGGCAGAAGACCGCGCCGACGCCGGCCGCCGCCGATGCGTTGCTCGCCGACCAGATGCGCGCGCGGCTAGCGGACGCCGACGCCAACAACTTCCTCTACGCCTTCGAGGCCTCCCGCGACTACGACCCTTCGCGCGAGCTGGAGAAGATCACGGCCCCGGTCCTCGCGATCAACTCCGCCGACGACGTGATCAATCCGCCCGAGCTGGGACTGATGGAGAAGCTCATGCCCCGCGTCCGGAAGGGCCGGTACGTGTTGATCCCGACGGGGCCTCAGACCCGCGGCCACACGACGCATTCCTGGCCCGCCGTCTGGCAGGAGCACCTGAAGGCGTTCCTGGCCGAACTGCCGCCGGTGCCGTAGGGAGGACCCTCGTCGTCCCCGTCGTTGCTTCGGCGCGGTTCGCGTTGACGTGTCTGTATCGGACGAAATACGCTGACGTCTTGCTGACAAACGAAATCTCCAGGAGGTCACCCGTGCGCATCTCCCGCGTCCTCTCGTCGCTTCTCTTCTGCGGCGTCGCGGCGGTTTCCGCGACTCCCATCGTCGCCGCGGACAAGCCCCCGCTGACCAAGGAGCAGCAGAGCGCCAGATTCCATCCGTGGCGACGCGGGATGGACGCCGCCGCGCGGGAGGCCGGTTACAAGCGGCGCGTCGAGATGGAGAAGGCGTCGCTCCTGTCCGCGATCCGGTTCCGCAACGTCGGGCCGGAGGTGCAGGGGGGCCGCGTGGTGGACATCGCCGCGCCGGCCAACCACCCCGACTCGCTCGTCGTCGCCTTCGCCTCCGGCGGCCTCTGGCGCACGGACGACCGCGGCGGGGCCTGGACGCCCCTCTTCGACGACGAGCCCACCCTCACGATCGGCGCCTTCGCGCTGGCCGACCCGGAGGGAAAGACGATCTACGTCGGCACGGGCGAATCCAACGCGAGCCGCACGTCCTACGCCGGCACGGGCATGTACAAGACGACCGACGGCGGGAAGACCTGGCAGCCGATCGGCCTCGACGACACGCACCACATCGGGCGCGTGCTGGTGGATCCGCGCGATCCGGCGACCGTCTACGTCGCGGCGGTCGGCCACCTGTACACGGAGAACCCCGAGCGCGGCGTCTTCGTGACGCGGGACGGGGGCCGGACGTGGACGAAGACGCTTTACGTCAACGACCGCACGGGCGCAATCGATCTCGCCCAGGACCCGAAGAACCCCGACACCCTCTACGCGGCGATGTGGGAGCGCGCGCGGACCGCGGCGGACTTCCTCGAGAGCGGCCCGGGCAGCGGCGTCTTCAAGTCCACCGACTCGGGCCGAACCTGGAAGCGCCTCGGCGGAGGACTGCCCACCGGCGCGACCGTCGGGCGCATCGGCCTGTCGATCGCCGCCTCCCGCCCGCAGACCGTGTACGCCGTCCTGGACAACCAGGCGCGCCGGCCCGCGTCGGAGGTCTTCGACGAGGAGGCCCCGCCGGGAGAGCTCACGCCGCGGCGCCTGAAGAAGATCGACGCCGACGAATTCGCGAAGCTCGACGACGCGGCCCTCGGGCGCTTCCTGCGCCGCTACGATTTTCCCAAGGCCTTGAAGCCGGCGAGGCTCAAGAAGGACGTGAAGGCCGGCCGGATCACCGTCGCCGATCTCATCGCCTACCTGCAGGACGCCAACGCCGAGCTCTTCCAGAGCGAGATCGTCTCGACCGAGGTCTACCGGTCCGACGACGGCGGCGAGACCTGGAGGCGCACGCACGAGGGAAGGATCGAAAAGGTCTTTCACACCTACGGCTACTACTTCGGGCGCATCGCGGTGGACCCGACCGATCCCGAGCGTGTCTACATCCAGGGCGTGCCCATGCTGACCTCGACCGACGGCGGCAAGACCTGGAAGGGGATCGGAGGGCGGGGCGTCCACGGCGATTACCACGCGATCTACATCGACCCGAAGGCGCCGCAGCGCCTCGCGATCGGCAACGACGGCGGCATCAACGTCTCGTACGACTACGGCGAGACCTGGACGAAGCTGAACAACCTGCCGGTCGGGCAGTTCACGATCCTGGCGGTGGACAGCGCCGATCCCTACAACATCATCGGCGGCCTCCAGGACAACGGCGTCATGCGGGGTCCCTCGACGTACCGGTACGGAAAGACCGACCCGCAGGCCTGGAAGTCGATCTACGGCGGGGACGGAAGCTGCGTCGCGGTGGACCCCAAGGACCCGAACGTCGTCTACGCCGCGCTGCAGTTCGGCATCGCCGCGAGGTTGAACCTCAAGACGGGCGAGCGGGCGAGCATCCGCCCCCGGCCCGAGCTTTCCGCGAAGAAGAAGGAGAAGCCGCTGCGGTACAACTGGATCGCGCCTTTTATTGTCTCGCCGCACTCCCGCGACATCCTCTACTTCGGGACCAACAAGCTCTACCGATCCTTCGACCGCGGCGACACCTGGACGGCCATCTCCGAGGACCTGACCTCGAATCCCGAGCAGGGAAACGTTCCCTTCGGGACCATCACGACGATCTCCGAATCGCCAAAGAAGTTCGGCGTCCTCTACGCCGGCACGGACGAAGGCAAGGTCTGGGGCACGAGAGACGGGGGCGCGGTGTGGACGGATCTTTCCCGGGGGCTGGCGAAGGACCGCTGGGTCACGAGGGTCCTGGCATCCAACTTCGACGAGGGGACGGTGTACGTCACGCAGTCGGGATACCGCAACGACGAGTTCACCCCGTACGTCTTCCGCTCGACCGACTACGGCAAGACCTGGCAGTCGCTCGCCGTCGGGCTCCCGGCCGAGCCGATCAACGTCATCCGCGAGGACCCCAAAGCGAGTCACCTGCTCTACCTGGGCACCGACTCGGGCGTTTTCGTCTCGCTCAACCGGGGCGCGAGCTGGACGCCGATGACGGGAGGTCTGCCGCGGGTGGCCGTGCAGGACCTGGTGGTCGAGCCGAGGTCCGGAGACCTCGTGGTCGGGACGCACGGCCGCAGCGTGTTCGTGGCCGAGGCCGCGCCGCTGCGCAAGCTGAAAGAGGGGACCCCGTCCGCCTCGCTCATTGCCTTTCCCGTCAAGCCGGTCAAGGAGAGCCTGCGACGCGGCTACGGCGAGAACCCGTGGGTTCCTTTCTTCCGCATCGATCCGAGCGTGCAGATCGCGTACTGGGCGAAGGGAGGAGAGCCGGTCAAGCTCTCCGTCGTGGACGAAAACGGGATGACCTGGAAGGAGCTGGAAGGGACGTCGGTGCGCGGCATGAACGTCGTCGAGTACGACCTCTCGGCCGACGCGAAGCTCGCCGACGCTGCCGAAGCGAAGGCGCGCGAGAAGGCCCTCGCGAGGGAGAAGGAACGCGAGAAGGAGAAGGAAGCCGACCGGGAAGACAGCGAGGGGGGCAAGGAGATGACCGGAGGAAAGCCGGTGAAACCGGAGAAGCCGGCCACCGCAGCCGTCCGGAAGGCGTCCGGGAACGACGACGAGGACGAGGACTCCGGCAAGGCCGAGGAGGAGCGTCCGGCCGCCGGACCGGCGAGGCCGCTCGATCCGAAGCTCTACGACCTGCTCGCCGATCCGCTGCGCTCGACGCGCAAGCGCTACCTGCCTCCGGGCAAGTATACGGTCGAGATCCGCTCGGGACAGTCCGTCGAGAAAACGAAATTGAACGTCCAGGCCCAGAGGGAAACCGGAGGATTTGAAGATTGATGATTGAAGATTGATGATTGGAGATTGCTTGCTGGCCCAATCGAAAATCTTCCATCGAAAATCGTCAATCGCATGAGGGTTCTCGTCTTCAACGCCGGAAGCTCGTCTCTGAAATACAGGCTGGCCGAAGGGACGCAGGGTGAGGGCGGAGAACTCCGCACGCTCGCAACCGGCGTCGTCGAGAAGATCGGCGAGGAATCGGGGCCGCCCGATCACTCGCGCGCCGCGGCCGAGGTGTTTTCGCGGCTCTCTTCCGATCCGGCGACGTCCCGATTCGAGGCCGTGGCCCACCGGGTCGTCCACGGGGGCGACCATTTCACCGACCCGGTCCGTTTGGACGATCGGGCGATCGCCGCGCTCGAAACTCTGGGGGAAATCGCTCCCCTCCACAACGCGCGCGCTCTCTCGGTCGTGAAGGCCTGCCGGAGGGCCCGGCCGGACCTGCCGCAGGTCGCCGTCTTCGACACGGCGTTTCACCGCGGCATGCCGGAGCGCGCTTCTTCCTACGCGATTCCGGGCGATCTCGCTTCGCGCCACGGCGTGAAGAGGTTCGGTTTCCACGGGACCGCTTTCCGCTCGATGATGGCCAAGTACGCGCGCTCGAGCGGCCGCGCGGCCGGAGAGCTCAAGCTCGTCGCCTTCCAGCTGGGCAACGGCGCCTCGGCCTGCGCGATCGACCGGGCCCGCTCCGTGGACACCTCGATGGGATTCACCCCGCTCGAAGGGCTGGTCATGGGAACCCGCTCGGGAGACCTCGACCCGGCCCTCGTCGCCTATCTCGCGCGGCGGGAGAAGGTCGCGGCGTCCGACGTCGTCGATTGGCTGAACGACGGGTCCGGCCTCGCGGGTGTCTCCGGCGTTTCCCGCGACGCCCGCGAGGTCGAGCGCGCGGCCCGGACCGGAAACGCGAGGGCCCGGCTGGCCCTCGACCTCTTCGCCTACCGGGCGCGCAAGTACCTGGGAGCCTACCTGGCCGTCCTCGGCCACGCCGACGCGGTTCTCTTCGGCGGCGGCATCGGCGAGCACATGCCGTCGGTTCGGTCGGGGATCCTGGAGGGACTGGAGGAGCTGGGGCTGAAGCTCGATTCGGCCCGCAATCAGAGTCAGCGGAAGGGGGACGGGCGCATCTCCGCCGACGGCTCGAAGATCGACATCTGGGCGCTCGCCACCGACGAGGAGTCGGTCATCGCCGCCGACGCCATCGCCCTGCTGCTTGCGGCGAAGGTGCCCGAACGCAGGTCCTGAGCATCGGCAACGGCCGGACCTCTGGTCGGCCGGTCAAGCTGCTGGCGTGATGTCCACGGGTGAGGATCAGGCCATCTTGATGAAGGCCTTCGGATCGCTCCACTGGCCTCGCTCATAGAGGAAGCGCACGGCCTTGTCCACGACGATCTGGCCGTCGTCGGGGGAGATCGTGATCTCGGCCCTTTCCAGCGGGCGCGGCGTGGGACCCTCGAAGTTGATCCCCGAGATGTAGTAGCCGGAGCCGTGGCAGGGGCACTTGAACTTCCTCTGCGCCGGTAGCCAGTTGGGCG
>JAWOLE010000400.1:0-3003 GCA_033853815.1 Thermoanaerobaculia bacterium | reverse complement strand
AGGAACAGGCTTTCCAGGAGTCATCCGCCCGGATCACCTGGTCGCTTCCCATCCGGAACGTGCCGGACGGGATGCGCACGACCGCCAGCCGGAGCTTGCCAAGCCTGACGTAGTCCGTTTGCACGTTTGAGGCGACAGGTGGAGTTGCCGGAGGGGCGGCCCGTGTTGAACGCGGTCGCTCCTGCGCGGTTGTCATCAGCGTCGCCAGGACGAATGCCGGGGCCAGGAATGTTCGGGGGAACGTCATGCCGATCCTTCCCCTGATAGCCTATCGGATAGACGATCGGTTCAGACGCCGGGACACGCCGGCATGCGAGGAGGTCGAGAGATGTCCACGGTTCCGCCGGGACCCGTTCCTCCGACGAATCCTCTCCCCTGGGAAGAGCGCGAGAAGCGGGGCCTCGTGCCGTCCTTCTTCGACACGCTGGGCCTCCTCGTCACGCGGCCCACGGAGGCCTGGGCGCGCATGCGGGAAAGCGGCGACACGACCTCTCCGCTCCTTTTCGGCACGGCCATCTGCTGGCTCTCGATGGCCGTACAGGGGGTTCTCTTCCGCTTCGTGCCCCTGCCGATGCTGCCCGGGCCCCTGGGGCGACGCTTCGGGATGATGTCGACCCTGGGTGGAGCGGGACTGATTGCGCGTCTGATCATTGCGCCTTTCGTCATCGTGATCGCCCTTTTCATCGGCTCGGCAATCCTGCACGTCTGCTGCATGCTCGTTGGGGCGCTGCAGACTTCCCAGTCCGGCTTCGAGGGGAGCCTGCGCGCCGTCTGCTATTCGGAGGTCTCGAGCCTGGCCAGCATCATCCCGTTCGTCGGCGGCCTGATCGCGATCATCTGGTGGATCGTGCTCGCCGTCCAGGGTGTCGAGCGGCTTCACCGCACGACTTCCGGGAAGGCTACGGCGGCTGTCCTGATCCCGGTCGTCGTCTGTTGCGGCGGCCTCATGCTGATGGTCCTCGTCGTCGGCGCTGCCGTGCTGGGTCACTTTGCCCGCTGATCTCCGGCCGGGCGAAAGCGGGCGAGCTTTCGGTCCCGCCAACCGCCTGGCTCTGACCTGGGGAGCCGTGGCGCTCGCGGCGGTCCTTCTCGCGCCTCTCGCGACAGGATTGGCATCCGGGCTGCCCGGCTGCCTCTTCCGCGACCTCACGGGATTGCCCTGCCCCACATGCGGGACCGCGCATGCGGCTCTGGCGCTCGCTCGTCTGGATCTGCCGGGAGCGTTCGCGTTCAACCCGCTGGCGACTCTCGGCGCTCTGGTCTTTCTTCTCGGCGGCGTTGGTGCCGCCTCAGCCTCATTGGCCGGCCTGCCTCTAAGGGAGCCGCGCCTCTCCGGGCCTGCCCCGCGACTCGCGGCTCTTCTCGCCGTGGCCGCGAACTGGGCCTGGCTCCTCCTTCATCCGCCTCCGGCTTAGCCCGCAGAACCCTCCAACCTCTTCCCCGTATGAGGAGAAGGCCAGTGGGTGACGAGTTGATGGAGCCCTTCAGATGAGCGCCGGAACGAAGCCGGCACGGAACGCGGGGGCGCTGCCGCGGTCCAGGGCGAGGATGGCCGGCGTCTTCCAGGCGCTCGAAGGCCTGACGTTCACGTACGGCCAGGTCATCGTGCTCGGCAGGCTCGTGGTTTCCGGCAACGCCCCGGCGACGGCGGCCAACATCCTGGCGCACGAAGGGCTTTTTCGATTCGGGTTCGCCTCCACGCTCGTCGGCGTTGGGTGCCACATCGTCTGGGCCGTTCTCTTCTACTACCTCTTCAAGCCCGTCAGCAGGCGCCTGTCGCTGCTCGCCGCGTCTGTCATTCTCGTCGGCTGCGCCGTTCAGGCTCTGACCAGCGTCCTGTATCTCGCTCCTCTGCTCGTCCTGCAGGGATCGAGCGGGCTCGCTGCACTGACGGCGGAACAGACGTACGCGCTGGCTTTCACGTTCCTCAAACTGAATGGCCTGGCCTTCGACACCTACCTGGTGTTCTTCGGGCTCTGGTGCTTCCTGATCGGCTGGCTCATCTTCAGGTCCACCTTTCTGCCCGGGATCCTGGGTGTGCTGCTCGCGATCGATGGTGCGGGTTGGATGCTGTACGTGTCGCCTCCATTCGCCAACCACGTGTTCCCCGTCATCGCGGTTGCCGCCGGCATCGCGGAGATCCCGCTGCTGCTGTGGCTCCTCATCCGCGGGGTCGACGAGCGACGATGGAAGGAGCAGGCCGCTGCCTCAGGGGAGTTTCTATAGGCGGTCCGGGAAGCCGTTGGAACGACCGAAACCCTCTAACCTCTTCCCCGTATGGGTGGAAGACGGGGGCGGATATGGACTACGGCCTTTGGAGCTACACGCAACGAGGAGCCGAACTCGCAGGCACGCTGGTCTTGCTTTCGAGCGGACACTTGTACGAAAGGTCACGCGCCGAGCGCGGAAGACGTAATAGCGCGACCGCGAGATCCATGGAGAAGATCTGATGAAATCGCTGTCTGACGGCGGCCTCGTCCGCTGGTGGATCCCTCTCCTTTGCGCGGCGGTGCTCTCCCGGCCGGCGCTTGCCCATGCCCAGGGGGTGGATGCGCTCGGGCCGGAAGTTCGCAAGTACTTGCGAGTCAGCACGCCCGGGGTCGTCCTCGAGCATGTTCGGATCATCGATGGCACGGGAGCCGCGCCGGTCCCGGATCAGAACATCACCATCGAGGGCAGGAGGATCGTCGCGATATCCGCCGGCGCGGATCAGCCGGCAAGTTCCGGGACCGCGATTCTCGACCTGCGCGGTTACTCGGTCATGCCGGGCATCGTCGGAATGCACAACCATCTGTTCTGTCTGGCGCGGCCGAATTTCGGGGCTGACGGGACCTTCAACAGCCCCTTCCTCTTTCAGCAGATGACTTTCTCGGCGCCGCGGCTGTACCTCGCCAACGGCGTGACGACCATGCGCACCGCCGGGAGCATCGAGCCCCAGACAGACCTGAAGCTCAAGCGGGCGATCGAGTCGGGCGTCGTTCCCGGGCCGCATCTGGACGTCAC
>JAWOLE010000399.1:0-5283 GCA_033853815.1 Thermoanaerobaculia bacterium | reverse complement strand
TCGGGCGGAGGGTGGCATGCGGACGGCGGCGTTCCCCAACACCAAGCAGCACGGTGACGGCCGCGTCGAGTTGATTGACGAAACGCGGATCGCGGCGAGCCCGCTCTACAACAAGGACCTGGCCCCGGTCCCCGTCGCTCGGCGCAACTGGACGACCTACAACTACGCCGCCCTCTGGATCAGCATGGCGCACTGCATCCCGACGTACATGCTTGCCTCCGGCCTGATGTCGGCGGGGATGAACTGGTGGCAGGCCCTGATCACGATCCTTCTCGGAAACACGATCGTCCTCGTTCCGATACTCCTCAATTCCCACCCGGGAACCAAGTACGGCATTCCTTTCCCGGTCTTCGCGCGCGCGTCGTTCGGCACCCTCGGCTCGAACCTCCCGGCCCTGATGCGGGCGCTCGTGGCCTGCGGCTGGTTCGGCATTCAGTCCTGGATCGGCGGCGAGGCGCTCCACACCTTCTTCGCCGCTCTTATCCCGTCCTGGCCCGGGCTGCTCGGGGCGGGGCCGGGCGGGCACAGCAATACCGAGTGGCTTTCCTTCCTGCTCTTCTGGGGGATCAACATCTTCATCATCTACCGGGGCATGGACCTGCTGCGGAAGGTCGAGAACTGGGCGGCGCCCTTCGTGCTCGTCATGACGACGATCCTGCTCGTCTGGGCCGTGCGCAAGGCCCACGGGTTCGGCCCCCTGCTCGCCCAGCGCGGCCGGTTCTCGACGATGGCGGAGTTTTTTCCCGTCTTCATCCCGTCCCTGACGGCCATGATCGGCTACTGGGCCACGCTGTCCCTGAACATGCCCGATTTCACGCGATTCGGGCGGAGCCAGCGCGAGCAGATGGTGGGGCAGGTCGTCGCGCTCCCGACGACGATGTCCGTCTTTGCGGCGATGGGGGTCCTGATCACGAGCGCCACGATCCTGATCTACGGCCAGGCGATCTGGGATCCGGTTCACCTGGTCGGCCGCTTCCGGGCCCCGATCGTCGTCGCCGTCTCGATGTTCACCGCGGTCGTCGCCACGCTCGCCGTCAACATCGCGGCCAACGTCGTCTCTCCGGCCAACGACTTCTCCAACGCGTTCCCCCGCTGGATCCGCTTCAAGATGGGAGGACTGATCACAGGGATCCTCGGGATCCTGATGCAACCCTGGAAGCTCCTCGCGGACGCCTCGGGCTACATCTTCACGTGGCTCCTCGGGTATTCGGGAGGGCTGGGCTCGATCGCCGGCGTGCTCATCGCCGACTACTGGCTGGTCCGGAAAAAGAGGCTGAGGCTCGAGGATCTGTATCTGACGCACGGCGTCTATCGCTACAACGGCGGCTGGAACTGGAGAGCGGTCCTGGCGACGCTGGTCGGCTGCGCCCTCGCCTGGGGAGGACTGGTCGTGCCTGCGCTCAAGCCTCTCTACAGCTACGCCTGGTTCGTCGGTTTCTTCGCCTCCGGCGCTCTCTACTGGGGGCTCAACTGGGCACGCGAGCCCGTCGAGACCGCGCCGGCCGCGGTCCCGGAAACCTCCTAACAGTCTTGCTGTGCTCGCCCTTCTCGTAGGCGGAGAGGCGCTCCGGCTTACGCCTCACGCCTTCCGCCTGCCGTCTTAGTAGTACGGCTCCCAGATGTAGGAGAGGACCTCGCTGACGCGTTTGCCGAAACCGCGGTGCGTGAACGTGTAGTAGGTGATCTGATCGCAGCGCTTCAAGTCTTCGTTGAACATCGCTTCCATCTTCTGGGCGAAGGGGCGGTCGTAGAAAGCCATGCTCTCCTCGGCGTTGGCGTTCATCGAGCGGGTGTCGAAATTGATCGAGCCGATCGTCGAGAAGGCGCCATCCACGACCATCGTCTTGTTGTGCATCATCGTGTCCTTGTATTCGTAGATCTTCACGCCTCCTTTCAGCATGTCGCCGTAGTGGAGCCAGGAGGCGAACCGAACCATGGGAAGGTCGATGTGCCGTCCGGGAACCATGACCTTGACGTCCACGCCTCGCTTGACCGCGTCGATCAGGGCGTTGCGCACCTGCTTGTCCGGGAGGAAGTAGGCGTTCTGGATGTAGATGCTCTTAACGGCCGACTTGATGGCGACGTAGTAGAGCATCTTGGGCAGGGAAGAAGCATCCCCGCGGGAGGCCTTGATCGCCTGGGCCTCGACCGTGCCCCCCGTCTTCTCGGGTCTCGGGTAGAACTTCTCTCCGGCCAGGATCTCGCCGGTCGTGTAGGTCCAGTCCTCTGCGAAGATCGCCTGCATCTGGTCCACGACGGGCCCCGCCACGCGCACCGACGTGTCGCGCCACTCCTTCGAGTTGCGGGCGTTGCCGAGCCATTCCTTGGAGATCCCGAGACCGCCCGTGAAGGCCACCCTGCCGTCCACGACCAGGATCTTGCGATGCGTTCGCTTTCCCAGCTTGTAGATAGTGATGAGACGGACGGGCCGGTACTTGCGCCAGCGGATGCCGGCCTTCTCGATTCGATCGCGCAGGTCGCCGAGCTTGCTTCCCCACGCGTCGATCAGGAGGCGCACCTCGACGCCGTGGTTGGCCGCCTCGATCATCGCGTCCGCGAACTCGCGGCCGGCTTCGTCCGGCTGAAAGATGTAGGTCTCGAGGTTGACGGTCATCTTCGCCTCACGGATCGCCTTCGTCATCGCGGGAAAGATCTCGTCTCCGTTCTTCAAGAGCTCGGCGGTGTTGCCGGGCACCATGGCCGTGCCGAAGGTATCGAGCGATCGCCGGAATGCGGGGTCGCTGATCGTGAAGGGATGGTCGAACTTGTAGACGTCCCGCTTCTCCCTTCCGACGAGATCGCTGGTCACCGTGCAGCCGGCGGAGACGAATCCGCCCACCGACGCTACGGCCAGCAGGACCAGGGTGATTGCGCGACGCATTGCGACAACGAGATATTCAAGAAGTCTGCCGGAAACGCCGCCGCGCCGTCCTGCCGCGGCCGAGAGCCGTAACTCCATGAAAAAAAGCGGATTCGGCCGGAGCAACCTCGGGCTCCTCCCTTCCGAGCGGCCCGGAGGCGCCTCCGATAAGATGGGCGCGTGGCACGGAAAGAGCGCGTCGCGCTGGTCACGGGGGGGACTCGCGGCATCGGCGAGGCGATCGCCCGGAGACTCGCGGCCGATGGTTTCGCGGTCGTGATCTCCGGCCGGACGAAAACTTCAGTCGCGAGAGCCGTGGACAAGTTCCGCCGCGACGGTCTCTCGATCCAGGGTTTTCCGGCCGACGCTCGAAGAGAGGATGAGCAAAAAGGGCTGATCGAGTCGGTCGGCAAGGAGTTCGGGAGACTGGACGTCCTCGTCAACAACGCGGGGATCGGCGGCTTCGGTCCGGTGGACGAGATCTCCCCGGCGCGCTTCCGCGAGGTCCTGGAGACGAACCTCTTCGGACCCTACTACGCGATTCATTTCGCCGTGCCCCTGATGAAGAAGGGGGGCGGCGGCTTCATCGTCAACATAGCTTCGCTTGCCGCGATCAACGCCTTCGCGGGCGGCGCGGCCTACAACGCTTCGAAGTTCGGCCTGCTCGGTCTTTCCGATGCCGCGATGCTCGACCTGCGCCACCAGGGGATCCGCATCGCGGCGGTCCTGCCCGGCTCCGTCGCGACCGAGTTCTCGCATTCGCACGGCTCGCGCGAGCTCTCCTGGATGCTGGCCCCCGAGGACGTCGCGGAGGCGGTCAGCGACCTCGTCCGCTATCCGGACCGAGCGATCGCATCCCGGGTCGACCTGCGGCCTTCGCATCCGCCCAAGAAATAGTGTGGTGGAGTCCTTGGTCCTTGGTCCGTAGTCCTTAGTCGCTCGACCAGGGACCAGGGACTAAGGACCAGGGACTAGGGACCAGGCACTAGACTTCCCTCTATGCATCCCTGGGCCGCCGCGGTCGCCATCGTCCTCATCCTCACGATCCTCTGGGACGCCTTCGAGACGATCATCCTCTCCCGCCGCGTGTCGCGGAAGTTCCGGTTGACGCGCGTCTTCTACCGGGTTCTCTGGACTCCCTGGCGGGCCGCCGCGCGGCGGGTGCCGGAAGGCAACCCGCGCGAGAACGTGCTCATGGTCTTCGGGCCGCTCTCGCTCATCCTGCTGCTCGTTCTCTGGGCAGCGGGATTGATCGTCTCCTTCGGGCTGCTCCACTGGGGCCTGCGGTCGCAACTGGCGGGGCCTGCCGGTCTCTCAGGATTCCTGGAAGATCTGTACTTGAGCGGTACAACCTTCTTCACTCTGGGGCTGGGCGACGTGGCCCCTCGCAACGCGCTCGCGCGCGGGCTGACGGTGCTCGAATCCGGGATGGGCTTCGGGTTCCTGGCCCTCGTGATCGGTTACCTTCCCATGATCTCGCAGGCGTTTTCCCGCCGGGAGACGAACATCTCCATGCTCGACGCGCGGGCCGGTTCCCCGCCGACGGCGGCGCAGCTGCTGCGCCGGCACAGTCGGGACGGAGAGCGGGACCTCCACGACCTGCTCCGTGACTGGGAGCGGTGGTCGGCCGAGCTGCTCGAGAGCCATGTCTCGTTCCCGGTCCTCTCTTACTTCCGCTCCCAGCACGACAACCAATCGTGGGTGGCCGCGCTGACGACGATCCTGGACGCCTGCTGCCTGACGATGACCCGGATCGAGGGGGGCCCGGTCCGCACCGCGCGGCTCACCTTCGCGATGGCGCGCCATGCCCTCGTGGATCTCTGCGCCGTGTTTCATCTGGCGCCCGCGCCGCTCTCCTCCGACCGGCTGTCTTCCGCGCAGGCGCAACGCGTCGAGAAGTTCCTGGCGGACGCGGGTTTGCGGATTCGCTGCGACGAGGCGTGCCTGGCGAAGTTTTCCGCCATGCGCGCGATGTACGAGCCCTACGCCCACGCCCTCTCCGCGTTCCTCCTCATGCCGCTGCCGGACTGGATTCCTCCCGAGGGGGCCCGGGACAACTGGCAGGCGATGGCGTGAAGGGCTTCCTCGAGAAGACGCTCTTCTACACGGGCTTCGTCTTCGGCGGTCTCTGGTTCCTCCTCTGCTCTGCGGCGGGGATCGTCTGGCTGCTCGCGGCCCCGCGCAACCGTCAGACCCTCTATGTCTATGGAAAGGTCTTCTGCCGGGGGCTCGTCCGGATGATGGGCTGGCGCGTCGAAGTCGAGAACCGGGAACGGCTCGAGGCTTTCCGGCCCTGCGTGATCGTCGGGAACCACCAGAGCTTCCTGGACGTCGTGACCTTCGGTTCGATCTTCCCGAGGCGGACCGTCTCCGCGGGCAAGCGCGAGATCGGCCGAATCCCGATCTTCGGGTGGTTCTACCGC
>JAWOLE010000398.1:0-3159 GCA_033853815.1 Thermoanaerobaculia bacterium | reverse complement strand
GCGGGGGGGCGGGGCCCCCCGCGGGGCGGCGCCGACGCTGAGGCCGGGCCGCGAGACCGTCCGGATCTACGTCTGGGAGTGGCCGGTGCGCGCCACGCACTGGGTCATCGCCCTCTCCATCGGGCTGCTCTCGGTGACCGGCTTCTACATCGGGCACCCGTTCATCTCCGTGTCGGGCCAGGCGCGTGCGCACTTCGTGATGGGCACGGTGCGCGGCCTCCACATGTACGCGGGCGTTGCGTTCGCGCTGGCGGTCGTCTCGCGCGTCATCTGGATGTTCATCGGGAACGAATTCGCGAGCTGGAAGCAGCTCGTCCCGGTCTCGAAGGCGCGGTTCGCGGGAATCTGGTCCACCTTCAAGTGGTACCTGTTCCTCCCGGCCAAGCCGCCTCCATCGCCCGGTCACAACCCGCTGGCCGGCGCGGCATACGTCGGCGTCTATGGGCTCTACCTGATCCAGATCCTGACCGGGTTCGGGCTCTACGCGATCGCCGCGCGGTCGAGCTCCCCAGCTCACCCCTTCGCCTGGCTCGTCCCGGTCCTCGGCCCGCAGCTCTTCCGGTGGGTGCACCACGTCGCGATGTGGCTCCTCCTCGGCTTCTTCGTCCACCATTTCTACAGCTCGTTCTACTTCTCGTGGCACGAGAAGAACGGCACGCTGGACTCGATCTTCACGGGCTTCAAGTTCGTGCCCCCCGACCAGGTCCCCGCCGCGCGTCCTCGCGAGGGCCGGTCGTGACCGGATCGCAGCGGGCACCGGGCTCCGAGAGCGGCCCGCCGACGCGACTGTTGATCCTCGGGCTGGGAAACATCCTCTGCCAGGACGACGGCGTCGGGACCGCGGCGGTGGAGATGCTGCGGCGCACCTTCGTCGCGCCCGACGAGGTGCAGGTCCTCGACGGGGGGACACTCGGTCTCTCGCTCATCCCCTACATGGAGGACGCAGACGAGGCGATCCTGATCGACGCGATCCGGGACGACGCGCAACCGGGAACGTTGGTGCGCCTGGAGGGCGACGAGGTCCGCCCCGCGGTCGAAGACCGGCTGTCGGTCCACCAGGTCGGGGTCGCCGACGTCTTCGCCGGCCTGGAGCTTCTGGGGCGCGTCCCGCGTCGCGTGGTGCTGTGGGGGATCGTCCCGCGCAGCCTCAATCTGGGCCTGGGTTGCACCCTCGCGGTGGAGGCCCGGCTTCCGCAGCTGGTGCATCAGGTCGTGGCCGAAGCGCAGAGGATGGGACACGTGCTCCGACCGAGGCGCAAGGATGAGCTTGCCGCTCAAGACCCTGGCCCTGTGTTTCGCGGCCGTCGCCTCGGCCTGTGACCGTGGGGGCGGCGGGGCAGGGGAGCTGCGCGGGGCGCTATACGCTGCGCGAATGGCGGACCCGGCGGCTCGCGAACGCGGCGAGCGCCTGTTCCATGCGTCGTGCGCGCTGTGCCACGGCGTGCGCGGCGACGGCGACGGGCTTCGAGCGCACGACTTGAGCTCGAAGCCACGGGACTTCACCAATCCCGCGTGGGTGGCGAGCACGACCCCTCTCTCCACGTTCCTCGCCGTTCGCGACGGAGTCCCGGGCACCTCGATGCCCGCGTGGCGATCGCTCGACGAGCAGCAGATCTGGGACGTCGTCGCCTACACGCGTTCCTTGTCGCGGCCGCGGGCGGTCGCCATGAGCCGGGATGCGCCGTGAGCGGGCGGCGCCCGGCACCCTCAGGTGCCGTCTCGCATCAGTTGCCGCAGCTTCGCCTTCAGGTACTCCGGCTCCAGCGGCTTCAGCACGAACCCGGCGCAGCCGAGCGCCCGGCACTCGTTCACGCGGTCCAACGACGTCACCGTGGTCACGATGACGACGGGAACCGACCGGGTCTTCGCGTCGGCGCGGAGCCGCCGCAGCAACTCCATGCCGTCCATCTTCGGCATCTCCAGGTCGACGACCAAAGCATCGGGCCGCTGCTCGCGCGCCTTGAGCAGGCCCTCGTCTCCGTTTTCAGCGGAGGCACAGTCGAACTCGGTCTTCAGAAACCCGGTGATCTGCGCCCGAACCGTGGGCGAGTCGTCGACGATCAGGACTTTCTTGCGGTTCTCGGGAGGCATCCTTCCTCCTCAAGCTCGAGGCAACGCGACGCGGGGTGGTCCTGATCGTGTAGCACAGTTCCCGGCGCGCCCGAACGCCCCGCAATCGGGGGACGTCCGTCTCCAAATCCGGCCCGCTTCCGCCCGGTTTTCGAGACGATCTCGACGATCGAACGGGCGGCCTGTACCGACGCGAGCGGGTCGTGTTAGAGGAAACGCCCCAAACTTCCCCAGCTGAACCACACCTCGGAGGGAACCATGTCGGACGAACTACCCCCGCTGAGCCCGGACCCGAACCCGAGCCTGAAGGGCGAGGAAGCGGCGATCAAGGACCTGCTCGCACGACTCGCCGCCTCGAAAGCGAGCTCGACGGTGCGGGAGTCCATCCTCAAGTGGCGAATTGGCTTCCACTACCGCCGCGTGGCGAAGAACGAGGCGTTGTGGAAAGAGGCCGGTTACGCGAGCGCCAAGGACTGGGTCGCGAAGGTCTTCGGGACGAGCGCCACCATCGTGGGCGACGCCGTGTCGGTAAACCGCGCGTTCGAAGAGGACGTCGCGGGCAAGGGCGAGTTCAACCTCCTGGTCAAGTTCATCGTGTTCGCCAACGCGACCGGGCTTTCGCCGCTGCCGAAGGACCCGTGGGACCATCCGATTCCCGTCGCCGGGGGGAAGAAGAAGCCCGCGAGCACCAAGCCGCTGAAAGACTGCACGGTGCGGGAGGTCGAAACGGCGGCCAAGAAGGCCAGGCCGCGTGCCGCCGTGGCGTTGCCGCCCGAGGATGCCGAGCGCCTCATGCGTTTCAAGGCGGACCTCGCGGACATCCTCCCCCCGGGTCACCCCTTTCCCGTCAGAGTCTTCCCGAAGAAGAAGGGAGACAGCGATTACGCGTTGACGCGCATGACCAAAGAGTTGTTCGACCAGGTGATCGGCCGGCTTTCCGGCTCCCACGCCCCTGTGGCGCTGACGAGGGTCAAGGCCTCACCCGCGGTGTCGCCTGCCCTGGCCGCAGCCAAGTCTGCTCCGGCCGGCGCGCCTCGACGAGGCGGGCCGCTGCGCCGATGGGGGAACCGCCTGCGCCGCCGGCGCCTC
>JAWOLE010000397.1:0-3277 GCA_033853815.1 Thermoanaerobaculia bacterium | reverse complement strand
CAGCGGCGGGGGCGGAAGCCGCCGCGAGCAGAAGGGCGATGAACGCGGCAAGAGGCGCGAGGCGCCAATGAGCGAGCCATGCTCGCAAGCCGCGATTGATCTGTTTGCTCAAAACAAGCTGCTGAGGCTGCTTCACTGTTCCGCGGCTGCAAGCTGACCAGATAGTGCGCTGTCTGTCATGATCAGCTTTCACCATATGAGCGCAAAAGAGGCATGGTAAGAAGACCGCCATGCGCACAACATCGCTCCGCAGACGACTCGCGCCGCTGAGCCCGCTCCTACCGATCGCCTTCGCCGCCCTCCCGTTGCTCGCCGCCGGCGAGGCGCCCGTGCTCCTCGTCGTGCCGCCCTCAAGCGAAGTCGCGGCGGTCGAGGCCGCTCGCGCCTCGGTCCCCGCCTCCCGCGCGCTCCTGACGGTCGGCGCGAGCGAACGCGTCGCCTTGAAAGACGGGGTGGAGCTCCTCCTCGACCGCAGCTTCTCGGAAGCGCCGCCGTCGGATCTCGTCGTCGTCCTCCCGGGAGAAGCGGCCGGCGAGGAGGAGTTCCTGTTGGCGCACCGCAAGACGGCCAGGGTCATCCTCTTCCTCGGAGACTCGCCGCTGCTCAAGCGCCTCAAGGGGGACGGCTCGAGGGGCGCGCTCCTCCTCGTCGGGGGGCCGCAGAACGTCAGGGCTCTGGCGGAAGCCCACGCGGGCGCCGCCGCTGCCGCTCCCACCCCGGAAAAGCCGCGCGCCGAGGCGATCCCGACCGCGCGGCCGACACCGCCTCCGCAGGCCGCGACGACTCCGCCGGAGGGCGCCGTCCAACGGTATTTTTCCGCGAGAAAGCCGACGCCGGCTCCCACCCCGCGGCCTCGCTAGGGCCGGAGACCAGGAAGGAAGACCTCGCGTGAAATCGGGAAGAGATGGATCCGCCCGACTCGGCCTGTGGATCGGTTTGGCTGTCGCGGCCCTTTGCCCGGCGGCCGCCGCGGCGCAGACGGCCGACGAATTGATCGCCAAGAACCTCGAAGCTCGAGGGGGCCTGGAAAAACTCCAGGCAATCCAATCCATGCGCCTGACGGGCACTCTGACGGTCGGCGACTCCTCGATGCCGTCGGTGCTCGAGGTCAAGCGCCCGAACAAGACCCGCTGGGAGTTCACGGTCAACGGCCAGACGGCGGTCCAGGCCTACGACGGGAAGGAGGCCTGGGCGGTGGCGCCTTTCGCCGGGCAGACCGAACCGGAGCCCATGTCGCCGGAGGACGCGAAGGACGCGCAGTTGCAGGCCGACATGGACGGGCCCCTGGTGGACTACCGCGCCAAGGGGCATCACGTCGAGCTGATGGGCCTCGAGAAGGTCGCCGGCCGCGACGCCTGGAGACTCAAGGTCACCCTGCACGACGGAGACGTGCGCGACATCTACCTCGATTTGAAGACCCATCTCCAGATCGCCAGCATCGTGCGTCGGACCGTCCGGGGCAGACCGGTCGAGGTCGAGAGCGATCTCGGCGACTACCGGGAGGTCGGCGGAGTCCTTCTGCCCCACTCCTTCGAGACGAAGGTCAAGGGCGTCCGGGAGACGCAGTCGGTCCGGTTCGACAAGATCGAGTTGAACGTTCCGATCGACGATTCGCGCTTCTCCAGGCCCCCGGCGAGAGAGCCCTCCCGCGCCCCTCAGCCCGCTCCGACCCCGGCCGCAAAACCGGCTTCCTGAGGCGCGATCGGAGATCCGCCTTCGGGGTCAGCTCTTGCGAGGCGGCGTTTCCCGGGGCATCCGTCCGAACTCGCGGAGCCTCTCGGCCAGAGCGACCAACCGCGCCTCGACGCGGCCGTTGACGCTGCCGGGCGGGTAACGGCCGGAGGCGTCCCGCTCCCCGGCCGGCACGCCGGTCATCAGTTCCAGGGCGCCGTCCACGCTCTCGACCGGGAAGACGCGGAAGCTCCCCGCGGCGGCGGTCTCGACGACGTCGGAGCGCAGCATCAGGTGCTGGAGGTTCGCCGCCGGGATGACGACGCCCTGCTCCCCCGTGAGGCCCCGCGCCCGGCAGAGGTCGAAGAAGCCCTCGATCTTCTCGTTGACCCCGCCGACCGCCTGGACCTGCCCCTGCTGATTGACCGAGCCGGTCACGGCGAGGCGCTGTCGGATCGGGACCTCGGCCAGCGCCGAGAGCAACGCGCACAGTTCGGCAAGCGAGGCGCTGTCCCCTTCGACCGGCCCGTAGGACTGCTCGAAGACGAGGCTCGCCGAAAGCGCGAGCGGGAAGTCCGCCGCGTAGCGCGCGCCGAGAAAGCCGCGGAGGATCAGGACTCCCTTGGAGTGGATCGGGCCGCCCATTTCCGCTTCCCGCTCGATGTCGACGACCTCGCCCGTTCCCAGGCGCACGCGCGCCGTGATGCGGGAAGGACGCCCGAAGGCGTAGCGTCCCAGCTCGATCACGGAGAGCCCGTTGACCTGGCCGATCCGCTCCCCCGCCGTGTCCACCAGGATCGTCCCGCGCTCGATCTCCTCCCGCACGCGCTCTTCGAGCCGGTTGGCGCGACGGATCCCCGCGTCGATGGCCTTCTGCACGTCGGCCTGCGCGACGGTCCTCGAGCCGGCCTGACGCGCCCAGTGGTCGGCCTCCCGAAGAAGGTCGGCGACCAGGCCCATTCGCGTCGAGAGCTTGCGCGCGTCCCCAAGGAGGCGGGCGCTCTGGTCGAGGACCCGCGCGACGGCGCCGCGGTCGAGAGGAAGGAGCTTCTCCTTGCGCGCCAGCGTCGCCAGGAGCCGGGCGTACAGGAGGTCGTTTTCCGGGGAACGGTCCATCGCCTCCTCGAAGTCCACGGCGACCTTGAAGAGCTCGGAAAACTGCGGATCGAGCTGGCAGAGGAGGTAGTAGAGGAGGCGATCGCCGAGCAGGACGACCTTCACCTGGAGCGGGATCGGTTGCGGGTCGAGCGTCACCGTGCTCGCGAGCCCGAGCATCTGCCCGACCGATTCGACGCGGATCTCCCCGGACCGGAGGGCCTGCTTCAGGCCCTCCCATGCGTAGGGCTGGAGCAGCACCTCCCGCGCGTCGAGCATCAGATACCCGCCGTTGGACCGGTGGAGGGCGCCCGGCTTGATCAGGTTGAAGTCCGTGACGAGCGCGCCGAGCTGAGAGATGTGCTCCACGCTTCCGAGCAGGTCGGGATAGGAGGGATGGTCCTCGTAGATGACCGGAGCGCCCCGGGTCTGACCGTGGTCCACCAGGACGTTGACGCCGTAGCGCCGGAGGGCCGCCCGGCCGCCGGAAACGCCGGGCAGGGAGACCCCG
>JAWOLE010000396.1:0-7250 GCA_033853815.1 Thermoanaerobaculia bacterium | reverse complement strand
CCGGCGTATGGCGCCCGGGAGAGCTTCGCCGCCGTGTCCGTGCACACCTCGACCTCGAGGCCCCGCGGAAACGTGTGCCCCTCCTCGTCCACGAAGGCCTTCCCCGGCCCGAGATAGACGGCGCGCTGCCCGCGATAGACGCAGCCGGACTTCTTCTCGTACTTCCACCCGCGCACGGTCACGGAGTAGAAGGGGTAGCCCTCGATCGACTTCCAGTAAGCCTTCTTCAGGACCTCGATCCCGTAGAAGCCGGCCTTCTCGAAAGCGGCGACGAACCCCTCCTCCGTGAGCGCCCCGACCGTGCACTCGCCCCACAGCTCGGGGTTCGTCTTCAGGTGCGGCGGCACCTCCCGCTCGCTCACGATGTCGGCGATGACCGCGCGGCCGTGATCCTTCAGGACCCGCCAGACTTCCGAGAAGACCCGCCCCTTGTCCGGGGAGAGGTTGACGACGCAGTTGGAAGTCACCGCGTCCACGCTCGCATCCTCGACCGGAATCGCTTCGAGGAAGCCCTTCTGGAACACCACGGCGTCGTAGCCCAGATTGGCGGCCACGAGCGGCCGGTTCTCTTCAGCCACCGCGAGCATCGCATCCGTCATGTCCACGCCGATCGCCCGCCCCGCCGGCCCGACCTTCTTTGCCGCGATGAAGACGTCGATGCCCGCTCCGGAACCCAGATCCAGGAACGATTCACCCGGCTTCAGCTCCGCCGAGGACACGGGCGAGCCGCAGCCGTAGAAGCGCTCGATGACGGCGCGTGGAATGTGCCCGATCTCCGCCTCGTCGAACTTCGTGGGGCAGCACAGCGCGGCCTGAGGGCTCTCGGCCGCTTTGCCGTAGTAGTCCCGCACGAGAGCGCGCGGGGCATCCACGTCGAACGAGAGGACGCAGTTGGAGTGGAGCGTGAGGACCGGCATCTCCGCGGCCGCGCCGTCGGCGACGCCGCAGGCGATCGCGCCGTCTCCCATGGCGTGGTAGAGGGCGGGCGGGTCGTAGCCGCTCCTGCGGTTCCGGGCCTCGCGCTTCTCCGCGGCCACCTCGCGCATCGCGCGCCGCACGAGCGCGACCGCGATCGGGTAGTAGGGATCCGGGGCCGTCAGGTCGCCCGCCCCCGAGCCCCGCGCGGCCGCGGAGAACACATAGGAGTGCTCGATGTCCCCGCCTCCCGTCAGGAAGCGGAATGGGTCGGCCGCGGCCTGCGG
This sequence comes from Thermoanaerobaculia bacterium, assembly GCA_033853815.1. Lineage (GTDB taxonomy): Bacteria > Acidobacteriota > Thermoanaerobaculia > UBA5066 > Gp7-AA6 > JAWOLE01. Next base: position 6,048 of record JAWOLE010000396.1, on the reverse strand, counting down.
GCGCCGCGCAAGCGTCGCCTCGCGGAACTCGGCCAGGACCGGGCTCGATTCGAGAACGCCCGCGAGGGATGTCTCGGTCGCGCGTCCGCAGGCGAGCGGGGCGTGGTCGGCCAGGGCGGCCGAGGGGTATACCGTCCCGTCGGCGTAGAGGCAGACGGAATCCCATCCCGCGTTGCCGAGGTCGTACTTGACTCCGGGTTGCCCGTTGGCGCGGCGGCGGGCCGCCTCGAGGTTGTCGAGCGCGATGCCGAGGTCGCGGGCGCGGTCGGCGGTGCGTTCGACGGCAGCCAGAATCTCAACCGTCTCGGGAAAGAACCCATTGTCCGAGACCCTCGCTCGGCCCCTCTTGTGGGACCACATCAGGTGCTGCGAGCGCGCCCCGGCGCGTGCCGCAAGGTCGGTCAGATCCGAAAGCTCCGCGAGGTTTTGCCGGGTCACGACCGTCGTCAACGAGACCTCGAAGCCCAGACGGGCGAGAAGGCGCAGGCCGTCGACGGCCTTCTCGAAAGTTCCTGCGCCCCGGATCGGGTCGTTGGTCGCCGGCACCGATCCGTCCAGGGAGACCTGGAACTTGACGCGCTCTCTCGAAAGCGCCGAGAGCTTCCCGCCTCGCGGGCCGCGGAAGAGGGTCGCGTTGGTCAGGAGGATGAGCTCCTTGCCCATCTCCTCCGTGATCCATCGGGCGAGGTCGTAGAGGTCCGGCCGCAGGAAGGGCTCGCCTCCTGTCATGTAGAAGCGCTCCACGCCGAGGCTGAAGGCTTCCGAGAGGACCCGGCGCAGCTCCCGCGGCGACAGACCGGGCTCCCCCGCCGGCCCGGAGCTGACGAGGCAGTGCGCGCAGGCGAGGTTGCAGGAGTTGTTCGTATGCAGCCAGAGCTCGCGAAGGCCGGACGGGGTGCTGTAGCGGCTCCGGCCCCGGTACGCGGGGCGCGCGAACGGCTCGAGCGACAGGAAGCCCGAGCGCAGACACGCCTGGAGAAAGTCGTGCACGTGAAGCCAGGCCTTCCCCGCTTCCAGGCCGCGCTCCGACGCGTAGCGCGCCACGAGCGCTCCGAAGGGCGTCCGGCCGTCCAGGCTCCGCAGGATGCCGGCGCCTCGGGCGTCCACGGCCACCCAGTGCGGCGCCTCTTCGTCCAAGAAGAAGTCCATGCCCGCCTCCTGAAAGGCGTAAGAGGGCGGCGCGTGGACGATGCTTGTCTCCGACAGATGCGGCATGTGCTCCTCCGCTGCAGACCTCGCCGGGGCAGAGTCGCCCCCGAATGCGAAAGGAAAGACGTGGTCAGGCGGTCAGCGGAGGGGCGCGCGGGGTCGTGGGGCCGTGCAGGGAGACCAAAGAGGATTCCGGCGATTCTCCCGGGTGGCCCGAAGGAGGACAGGACAGAACCTGCCGCGCGACGCGCCTGAGGATCTCCGGAAGAGCGCCCTCCCTCAGCATCGCCCTGAGCGAGCCGCGGCCGTCCACGTCCGACGCCGGCGCGACCAGGCGCACGCGACGCCCGCGCCCGGAGAGCGCGCGCAGGAGATCCTTAAGGAGCGTGCGGCGCCGCTGCCGGATCCCGCCCAGGAGGTCGAGATCCCCCGGAGTCAGGGCGAGCAGTGAAACGCCCCCGTCGGGAGCGGGCGCGATAGCGGCGTCCGCCCCGATTTCGATCGCCTCGAAGATCTCGGTGAGCGCGGCGGCCGAGGGGGCGACGTCGCCGCCCACGAGCGCCGTCGGGGCGCCCAGCGTGGTCGCGCGCCGGGCCGCATCTTGCAGACGCGCGCCGAGTGAGTCGCCTCGCTGCCAGATCCACACGATGTCAGGCGCCGCCGGAAGGGCACTTGCCCAGGCGAAGCGATCCTCGAGGGGAGTGGCCACGATCAGACGCGCTCCGGCTCTCCGGCAGGCATCCAGCCATCCCTCGGCGAATCCCCGGAAGAGGGCCTCGGCCGCCTGCGAACGGAAGCCCTTCTCCCGGGCCTGGCAGGCCGGCTCGCGGGCGAAGAGAACGAGACTGCGTCTCACCCGCCTATCTTAGTGCGGGGCAGCGGTTCTTTATGTCAATTAAGGAAACTTGAACCGGTTTCCGTGCTGGAAAAGCGAAAGCGGGAGCCCTTCGACTCCCGCCTTCCGCCTCCCGCCTTACCGGGCTTAGAGGTTCCGGTCTATGAACTTGACGAACTCGCTGCGCGCCATCGCCCCGAGGGCGCGGTCCGCCACCTGGCCGTTCTTGAACAGGATGAACGTCGGAATGGAAGTGACCTGATACTTCATCGCCACCATCGAAGATTCGTCCACGTTGATCTTGGCGACCTTCAGCTTGCCCAGGTACTGGTTGGCCAGGTCGTCCACGATCGGAGCCACCGAGCGGCAGGGGCCGCACCACGGGGCCCAGAAGTCCACGAGGACGGGCTTTTCGCTTTTCAGGATGTCGCCTTCGAAGCTCGAGTCCGAGACTGCCTGAACGTTGGGGTTTTCCGCCATATCGCTCTCTTTCCTCCAACTCCTTAAATATGCCGGTTTTCCTGGGTGAGTTTCACATATTCTAGACGCAATCCGCGACCGCAGATTCGCGATTTAGACACGAGACCTCTCGCCCGGCCTGATCACAAATCACCAATCTTCTTCTCATGGGCATGGACCCGGCCCCTGGCGTGAGCCAGGCCTTCCCTCAGGAACCACGGGACCATGAGCAGCGACAACGCGGGATCGAGCCAGCCGGGGGCTCCGAGAAGCCCGCCCGCCATCGCGGCGAGGGTGGCCCACGAATCAAACGAGCAGGCGATCGATTCCTTGGCTTCGGCGGCGAGGCCTTTGCTGCCGAGCTGCCTTCCCGTCTTCCACTTGAAATACCCGACGAAGGGCATGCCGAAGGAGGCGAAGATCGTCAGAAACAGCCCGATGACGCTCTTGCCCTGGTGGGCATGGCCGCCGGCCACTTCCGCGACGCCGCGCGACAGCGTGTAGGCGGCGAGCAGCAGGAACGAAACCCCGATCCACCGCGCGAGCACGATGTCCCGCCGCGCGTGGTCCTCCTCTTCGTCGGCAAGATGTCTCAAGTGCCGCGCCGCGAGGACGGCGGCCCCTCCCTCGATGACGCTCTCGAGCCCGAACGCGAGAAGGGCGAGGCTTCCCGTGCGGAGGGCCTCGAAGAGGGCGAGCCCCCCCTCCCCCACGACGTGCAGGAACGTCAGCCCGAGCAGCCAGGACATGCGGCGCAGCGCCCTGTCGCGCGCCTGCGGGGCCGCAACGGCGGCCATCTTGAGCTCGGGCACGCGACATTGTAGTCACGGCCGGGACGGCGCCTCGGGCCGTTTGGTGGCCGGGCCGGGCCTCTTTTCGGAATACAATATTGCGATTGGTCGTTCGGCTGTAGGATGCTCTACGCGCTGAGAAAGGCCCGGATTGCCGAGCTGTTGCTCGCGCTCGCAGCCCTGCTCACGGTCTCCGGTTCTCTGGGCCTGCATCCCGAACCTTCCGTGGTCGGCTCACCAAGCGAGCATCCCGGCTGGGAGGTTTCCAGCAAATCCACAGCCGTACCTCATGACTGCCCGATCTGCCTGGTCCACCGCCCCCTGTCGCTGAGCGATCCCTTCGGAGTGGTCCTCAAGCCGCTCTCGAACGTTCCCACCCTGCTCTGCGTCGCCGTCTCCGCTCCCCAGAGGCCTCCCGCCTCTCCTCACGCAGGCCGGGCTCCTCCCTCCGCCTAGCCTCTCTCACTCTCTCGTCCACGTTTTCTCCCCGGGATCTCCAAGGAGGTCTCTCGGATCGCTAATTCGATGGTCGTATCGCTGACTTTGATCGCGCTTCTCTCGACGGCCGCCGTTGGCGGGGCGGACCAGGGTCCGCCCGCCGCGGCCGCCCGTCTGACTCGCCGCGAGGCGATCGACGAGGCGCTCGCGCACAACCCCTCGATCGCCGCTTCGCGCGAGCAGGTGGAGCAGGCGAGGGCGCGCGTCACCGAGGCGACCGCGATTCCCGATCCCGCGTTCGCGGCGACACTCGAAGAGGAGAAGAGCTTCTTCCAACCGGGGACCGCGACGTCCAAGGACATCGGGCTCGGCCTCACCCTCCCCTTCCCCGAGAGGCTGCGGTTGAAGGGACGCGTGGCGGAGGCCGATCTGCGGGTGGCCGAGCTCGCGCTCGGGCAGCTCAACCAGCAGACGGCCTCGCAGACTGCGGCCGCGTACGACGCCCTGCAGGTGGCCCTGCGCCACCGCCAGGACCTCGAGCAGAGCAAGACGCTGGCCGAGGATTTCTTGAAGAAGACGGAAGCCCGATACGAGGCCGGCACGGCCGCCCGGTTCGACGTGATCAAGGCCAAAGTCGACCTGGCCCAGGCCGAGAACGGCCTGATCGCCAACGAGCGCGCGATCTCCGTGGCCCGGGCCGGGTTGAATCGCCTCCTCGGCCGGATGCCGGGGGCTCCCATCGAGGCGGCCGAAGCGCTCGAGGTGCCGGCAGCTCTTCCCCCGCTCGCCGGCCTTGAGACGCTGGCCGAGGCCTCCCGGCCGGAGCTCCAGAGCGTTCAGGTGCAGCGGGAGGGCGCCCGGTCGGCGACGCGCCTGGCCCGGGTGTACTGGCTCCCGGACGTCAACCTCACACTCTCCCGCAACTTCACGCAGGGCGATCCGGCCGCCTATTCGTCCACGATCGGTTTTTCTCTCCCGCTGCTCTTCTGGCAGCACGAGAAGGGGGAAGTCGCGGAGGCGCGCCATCGGGAGCTCGAGCTCTCCGCCGATTACTCGGGTCAGCTCTCGCAGGTGATCCTGGACGTGCGCACGGCGTACGCCACGGCCTCGACCGCCCTGCGGCAGGCCCAGTACATCCGCGACCAACTGTTGCCCGAGGCGCAGGAGGCGTTTCGGATCGCCTCGACCAGTTATTCGCTCGGCGGCGCCTCCGCTCTCGACTTGCTCGACGCCAAGAGGACCCTGCTCGACGCCGAGAGCCAGTATGCCGACGCCCTCGGCGCCGCAAACGACGCGCGGGCGGACCTCGAGCGCGCGGTGGGCGCGCCGTTGCCGGCCGGGCCTTCGGGAGGCAAGCCATGAACCGATTTTCGATCGCGAAGGCAGCCCGTCTCCTGGCTTCGGGCCTCTGCCTCGCCGCCGCGCTCGCCCTGGCCGGTTGTTCGGACAAGCCCGAGAAGACCGCGGAGGCGTCGTCACGCGCTGGAAACCTGACCCTCCCCGCCGACCAGCGGCAGAAGGTCGGCGCCGAGACGGTCGCGGAGGCGACGTATCGACGCACTCTCGAAACGACCGGAACGGTCGCGTTCGACGCAGACCAATCGACGGCCGTGCTGGCACCAGTGTCCGGTCCGGTCTCGCGCCTCCTCGTCTCCGTCGGGGCATCGGTGCATCGGGGGGAGCCGCTGGCGGCCGTGGCTTCGCCCGACTTCGCGGCGGCCGTCAGCGCGTATCGCAAGGCCGAGGCGACCGCCCGTAACTCCCGGCGCATCGCCGAGCTCGACACGAAGCTCTTTTCCAACGACGCGATCTCGCGCCGCGAGATGGAGCAGGCCCAGACCGACGCGATCGGCGCGGAGTCCGACCGCGACGCGGCGATGCTCGCCCTCCGGGCCCTCGGTCTCGACGAGCAGGCAATCGATCAGATTCGTCAGGGCAAGGAGGTACACGCGGCCCAGGGAATGATCCGCTCGCCGATCTCCGGCATCGTGGTGGAGAGGCTGATCACACCGGGGCAGCTCCTCCAGGCCGGCACCACCCCCTGCTTCACGGTTTCCGACCTCTCGACCGTGTGGGTCATGGCCAACGTCTTCGAGTCCGACCTTCCCTTCGTGCAGGTGGGCGACGCTGCCGAGATCCACGCCGGCGTCTCCCCTGAGGCCTTCCCCGGCCGGGTGGACTACGTCGCCGCGCTGGTCGACCCCAACACGAGGGCGATCGCCGTCCGGATCGCGGCTCCAAACCCCGGAAGGCTCCTGAAGAAGGACCTCTACGTGCGCGTCGGGATCCATTCGCGCCGCGAGAGCCGGGGAATCCTCGCGCCGGTCTCGGCCGTGCTCCGCGACGACGAAAACCTCCCCTTCGTCTTCGTGGAGA
>JAWOLE010000395.1:0-3212 GCA_033853815.1 Thermoanaerobaculia bacterium | reverse complement strand
GGATCGACCGCGGCAGGGAGTGTATCCGGCAGGAGTGGTGCGATCGCGTGGTGAGCCAAGGCGATTTCGTCATCTGTCAAGATTCGTCTCTCGGCGAGCGGGCTAGGTTCCCCATACAGAACGTGTTGAGGATCGAGCAACGATGATCCGTCCCGCCGACGAGTCCGAGATCGCCTACGTCAAGGCGAGCGACCGGCTCTACCGCGCGTGCGGGAAGATCAAGGTGGCGCGCGGCCGCCTGGAGGCCTTCGACCTGCCGAGCGGGCTCGGGCGCCTCTACCGCAACTTCCGCGGCGAGTGGACCCTCCACCCGACCACGACCAGCCTGACGACGGACTCGCTCCTGGAGCGGAGGCGCGGCCGCGACTGCCCGGCGCCCGAGGACGCGCTCGGGGTCGTCGCGATGCTGACGGAGTCCATCGAGCGCGGCAGCCCCGAGTTCTCCAGGGACGGGCGGATGGTCGCGATCGACTGCCCGTGGGGACGTCTCGCGCTCTCCGCGGACGGCAAGGAGTGGCTGTGCCGGCAGGACGCCGACCCCGCGCCGTTCGAGTTGGTCGCGATCACGTGGGAGCCCGAGCCGATCCCCGAGCCCGAGCCGCCCGCCGAGCCCGCCGCGTGGCAGATCGAGTCACAATTCGTGCGTGAGAGATTTCAGGCCGAGCCCGCGCCGCCGTCGGTCCCGAGCCTGCGTCTCGGCGAGCCCGTGGCGGTCGAGGTTCACGAGCGCGGCCGCGCCGCGAGCAACGCGGACCTCCTGCTCTCGGTGAGGAACGGGCGGGCGTCGGCCCCGGGATCGCTCAGCCAGCGGAAGGCCCGCGAGCGGGCTCGCAGCAAGGCGTACTGCCCGATTTGCAGATCGCCCTGTGCGGTTGACCACCACGCGCCGCGGATATTGGCTCGCAACGCGATCAAGCCCGGCGGGGCGATCGTCGACTTGATGGGCTCCAGCCAACGGCGGCTCTACCTCACCACGAGCCAGCAAGCCCTAGACGTCATCAGGAAGTCCGTCCTGGGGGGCGACGAGGACGAGGAGGACGACTTCCGTCCGATCGCGGACGTGAACGTCCACGCGGGATGAGCTTCAAGAGTTCATATACCAACGTCGACCATGGGAATCCTGCCGCTACGCGGCTACTTGGCTTGGCCGCCGGCGCCGCGGCGAAACGGCGCTCCCCCGGGGGCGGGGTCAAGCCCCCATCTTCTTGTCGTCCGGTCTCCGAGCGGGAAGTCGGCCCCGCATATGTATGGGGTAATTGCGTGGCGAGAGTGCTTGTCCGCCTGGGCTACAACGCGCTCGAACTCGGAGTCGTGATCTCGGAGGGCCCGAAGACCTTCACCGTGCTGCCGCTCTACGGCCTCACGCTGGAGCAGGCGATCGAAGACGCGCCGAACCGCAAGTACGGCGAGCGGTGGGCGAAGGGTCCGCGTCTCCATGTGCTGGACACGGAGAAGGACGCCTTCACGATCGAGCAGGTCAAGGCGCTGATCCGCGCCGGGCGCGAGACGCGGAACGAGGCGGACCGGATCGAACGCGAATTCCGCCAGATGTACGAGACCAGGATCAAGACTATCTTCCCGGGGGCGCCGCGGTGAGGCTTCCCCGCCACCAGCGCCGCCTCGCCCGCCGCCGGGCCCGCGCCTTCGCGAGGGCTGAGGGGATGGGACGGCAAGCGCGTCGGAAGTACGCGCGGGACCACTGGACCCAGTTCCTGGGGGCGCTGTAGATGCTGAGCATCGAGACGATCCGCCGCGAGTACGGCGTCGCCTACCGGATGCCGTGCGGCTCCGAGTACAACAGCGACTACGTCGGCTACGACGAGGCCGAGGCCCGCCACGAGGCGACGTGCGCGACCTGCCGGGTCGTCTCCGGGAAGTCGAGGGCGACCGTCATGCCGCAGGCGGACGTGGCGCGGCTCTTCGCCCTGGGGATCGACGGCCGGCGATCCTCCACGGACAACTACTCGTCGAGCGCCGGGGTCCTGTACCACTACCGCACGATCGAGGGGGTGCGGCTCCGCGACGGCACGGTGATCCGCAACTCCCAGTGCTGGTCCGCCGGCTTCGCGTCGTGCTCCCTGCACGCGCCCACCTGGCTCCCCCTCACGGCGATCCGCGAGGCCCTCGGGCTCTACGACGCGCAGCCGTTGCGCGACCTGGAGATCGTGGACCGCACGGAACTGCGGACGCTGGTCCGCTACGGAGAGCGCTGCCTGCTCAGCGGCCGCGACGGCTGGGCTCCCTACCTGATCGAGTTGGCCGATCCCGCCGAGAACGTCGCGAACGCCCTCCTCGGACTCATGCCGCCGGAGGTCCGGCTCGCGTGCATCGAGAACCGCCCAGTCGAGCGGCAGGGAGAGATTTGGTTCGTCAAGCAGGAGCCCACCGCCGAGGAAGTGGAGACCGTCCCCTGGCGCGCGCGGTTCAAGCAGACGGCCACGACGGGCTTCGAGCGCCGCCTGATCAGGCCCTCGATCCTCGGGACGCACCACACGGCCACGGTCGTGCTCGAAGCGGGGCCGCGGCGCACCTTCGTCCAGGGAGTCGTGCGGCACATCCCGGAGTCCCGGCAGCGCCGCGCGGACCACCCGGCGCTGCGGCTCGGGGAGGGCTGGTGGCTGGCCCTCAAGAACACGGCGAAGGCCGCGTGGCGCGTCGAGGCCCGCGGGCGCGGGGGCGTGGACTGATGTCCGACGGCTTCAGCGGCCGCGAGTCCGAGTGGTACGCGCAGGAGATCGCCCTCCGCCAGGAGGAGGTCACCCGTCGCAACGAGTTGTTCAAGGCCGATCTGCAGCGGAACCGCGAGGCCGGGTTGTACGACACGCAGGACGGCGGCTTCGCGAGCAGCCCCTTCGCCCTCCTCGTGTTCGCCCGCGGGCTTGTGGTCCGCAACGGCTTCACGCGCCGCCGGATCATGGAGTACTTCGCGCGGAACTGGAACGCGCCCCTGGGCGCCCAGAACCAGCTTGCCACGATCGCGAACGCCCCGCTCGACGGGTCGGACGGCGAGGACGAGGAAGGGGACGAGGGGGCCGAGGCGTGATCCGCGTCGGGAAGATCGAGAGCGTCGACCTGCTCCACGGGAGCGGCATCTGCGTCGTGAACTTCGCGGGGGCCGAGGGGGATTGGTTCGCACTGCTCAGTTCGGGATTCGGTCTCCGTACTTTGGTACAGGTGCTCGGAGACCCGATCGGGAAGACGATCGAGGTCGA
>JAWOLE010000394.1:0-3455 GCA_033853815.1 Thermoanaerobaculia bacterium | reverse complement strand
TCGCGAAGCGGGCGTTCGACGTGCTCTTCGCCTCCGTCGCGCTCGCGCTCGCCTCGCCGGTGATGCTCCTCGCGGCGCTCGCGGTGAAGCTCTCTTCGCGGGGGCCCGTCTTCTACCGCCAGGAACGGATGGGTATGGACGGGCGCGTGTTCCAGATGGTCAAGTTCCGGACCATGGTCGACGGCGCGGAGGCGAACGGCGCCGTCATGGCCGAGCGCGAGGATCCGCGGAGGACCGCAATCGGTGCGTTCCTGCGAGCCACCTCGATCGACGAGCTGCCGCAGTTGTTCAACGTGCTGGTCGGCGACATGAGCCTCGTCGGACCGCGGCCGGAGCGCCCGCCGTTCATCGAGGAGTTCAAGCGGCAGATCCCCCGGTATCAGCTCCGCCACAAGGTGAAGGCGGGAATGACCGGCTGGGCCCAGGTGCACGGGCTTCGCGGCAAGACCTCCATCGAGGATCGCCTTTCGTACGACCTCTACTACATCGAGAACTGGTCGCTCGCGCTCGACGTTCGGATCCTCATTCGCACCGCGCTGGGCGGATTCCTCTCGAAGAACGCCTATTGAGCAGAGAAGCAGACCCGATCGGGCATGCCGTCGAGGTTCTCCGGCGCGGGGGCCTGGTGGTCTTCCCGACGGAGACCTTCTACGGCCTCGGCTGTCGGGTCGACGATCCCGTCGCCACCGCCCGGGTCGTCGACGCGAAGGGGCGGCGTCCGGGCAATCCGTTCCCGGTGATCGCGGCCAACCGCGAGCAGGCCGAATCCCTCTGGACCGAGGTGCCCGCGTGGGCGCGTCGGCTCATCGACGCGTTCTGGCCGGGCCCGCTGACCCTCGTGTTGCCGGCGCGGCCGGGGCTTCCCCCCGAGGTTGCCGGCTCGGGCGAAATCGGGGTGCGGGTCTCGCCGAATCCATTCGCGCAGGAGCTCGCCCGCCGGGCAGGGCCGCTCGTGGCGACCAGCGCCAACCGGAGCGGCGATCCGGAGGTCACGACGGTCGCGGACCTGGATGCCGCGATCCGCGCGGCCGCGGACGCGGTCGTCGACGGTGGGCCGACGCCGGGCGGCCGGCCGTCCACGGTCGTCGCCGTCGTCCAGGGTGCCCTCAAGGTCCTGCGCGAAGGTCCGATACAGGGGGAGAAGATCCTCGAAGTTGCGGGGGTTGGGCCCGCCTTTCGTTGACATCTTCCCGGCGGTGGTTAGGTTTGGCCACGTGAACACCATGGACAAGAACGCGGGCGTTGCCCCCGCCCTCCCCGACGTGGACGCGGAGACCCTCGGTGCGGAGTCGACCGCCCGGATCGTCCAGGCCCAGCTCTTCGCCGAGGCGCTGAAGGGCGCGTCCCGTGCGCGGGAGAGCGGCACCCCCCTCAAGGTGAAGAGCTTCCTGGAGGAGTTCTCCCTCGGAACGACCGACATCGTCGCAATGGGCCCGAGCGTCACCTTCAGCCGCAACAAGGCGTCGCTCGTCCGGGAGTTCCGCTTCGTGAGCGATGCGGCGCTCGAAGGAGCCGAGTCCAGGGTGGCGTGGACCCCGTCGCAGGCGCAGGACTCCGAGGATCGCGTGCACCAGCTGGTCCGGTCGGCGATCGAGGTCCTCTCCCGTCAGGCGGCGATGGCCCCGGAGCAACGGGAGCCCGCTCCGCGCCGCGTCGAGCCTCTCGTCAACTAGACCATCCATTCGGGCTTCGGTGGATGGATTGGCATCGTCTCGTCGAGGCGATAGCGTCTCGCCGCGATGCCCGAAATCCGACCGTTCCGCGCGCTTCGCTACGCGCCCGACAAGGTGCCCGAGCTGACCAAGGTGCTCGCGCCCCCCTACGACGTGATCTCGCCGGACGAGCGGGAGCGGCTGGCGGCGCGCGACCCGCACAACAGCGTCCACCTGATTCTTCCCAAGGAGCGGGACGGCCTGACGAAGTACCAGGCCGCGGGCCGGACGCTCGCCTCCTGGGTCGACGAGCGCGTCCTCGTCCGCGACGACAAGCCGGCGATGTACGTCCTGGCGCAGGTATTCGAGCACGGAGGGAGGCGGTTCGTACGCCGCGGCGTCCACGCGCGCATGAAGCTCCACCCGTTCAAGGACGGGGTCGTCCTTCCCCACGAGAAGACCCTGTCCGGGCCGAAAGCCGATCGCCTGGAGCTCTTCAAGGAAGTGAAGGCGAACCTCTCGTCCATCTTCGGCTTGTTCCCCGACGACGACGGCGAGGCCCAGACGCTTCTCGCGGAGCTCACGAGCCGCGCCCCCGACGCCGAGGGCAAGACGGACGACGGCGTGGCCCACAAGCTGTGGGCCGTGTCGGACGCGGAATCGATCGCCGCCCTGGAGAAGCTCCTGGTCGTTCGGAAGGTCTTCATCGCCGACGGTCACCACCGGTACGAGACGGCGCTCAACTACCGCGATCTCCTGGAGGCGAGCGGCCGGGCCCCGGAGCGCGGCAGCCACCGATACGTCATGACCTTCCTCTGCCCGATGAGCGACCCCGGGCTCGTCATCCTTCCGACGCACCGGGTGCTCTTCGGGCTCAAGCGCCTCCCGAACGAAGGCGACGCGCGGCGCGAGCTGGAGAAGTTCTTCACGATCCAGCCCGTGCACGGGGCCCTCTCCGACGCGAAGGACCGCGGCGTCGCCCTGGCGAGGCTGGCCGATTCCGGCAAGAGGGGACCGTCGTTCCTGGTCGCCCTCGCCGATCACGCCCTCGCGCTCCTCCTCCGGTTGAGACCCGACGCGAACCTGGACGCGGTGGCCTCCCTCCCCAAGAACCCGGCGCTGCGCGCGCTCGACGTCGTCGTGTTGCATGCGCTGGTGATGCAGCACGTCCTGGGCCTTTCGCCCGAGAGCCAGGAGCGGCAGGAGAACCTGAAGTACGTCAAGGACCCGGCCGACGCCGCGCGGCTCGTCGCCTCGGGCGAATGCCAGGTCGCCGTGTTCCTGAACCCGACGCCGATGGCTCACGTCCGGGCGGTCGCCGAGGCGGGGGAAACCATGCCGCAGAAGTCGACCTTCTTCTATCCGAAGCTCCCCAGCGGCCTGCTGATCAACCCGATCGACCCGAAGGAGCTGGCGTACTGATCGGCCGGCTTCCGGTTTTTTGACGAACGCGCACGGGCGCCTAGCATTCGAGCTGGCACCCGATGCGTTCCGCCCGCTTCGCCGCGTGGGTCGTCGCCCCGCTTTTCGCGTCCGCGTGTGCGACCACGTCCGTCCGGAGCGGTCGACACGAGTCCCCGGAGGCCCTCCGCGCCGCGGTCGTCCGCACCGCCGAGGAGCTGGTCGGGCAGAGACGCGTCGAGCTGAACGGCCGCCGCTTCAACAACGACTGTGTCGGCTTCGTGCGCCTCGTCTACGCCGAGAACGGCATCGACCTCTACCGCATCGCGTCCCGGCGCGGCGACAACGGCGTCTCGACGATCTACCGCTTCGCCGAGCTGTACGGCCTCGTCCACCGCGACG
>JAWOLE010000393.1:0-2857 GCA_033853815.1 Thermoanaerobaculia bacterium | reverse complement strand
CGGGTTCGCGGCGTGCGTAGTCTCCCGACGACGGAGGGAGGAGGCGCACGCCGCGGGAGCGAAGCGCCTGTGCCGGGTCAGGCGGGCGGTCGAGCCCGCATCCGGGCGAGCTGCCCGCCGGTGCGCCGGAGGCGCAGACTAGGCACAGGCGCGGAGCGACGGCTACGCCGGCAGGATCTTTTCGAGCAACGCCGGGAACCGCGGGTGCGAGCGGAGAGGATCGTAGAAGGGACAGGACCTCGGCCACCACCCCAGGGCGTTTCTCTCCGCGCACGCCCTTTCGAGACAGGAGACGGCCTCGTCCAGATTGCCCATCGGGATGTGAAGGAAGGCGAGGTGGAAGGGGGCGATGTACTCCCGCGCGGAACGCTCGGTCAGCTCCTCCAGGATACCCAGGGCCTCGCTGCGCCGCCCCGCCGCGGCGTACGCCCCTCCGAGCAAAGCCACGTAGTGCGACTGCCGCCGCTTCGTGACTTCCAGGGCTTTCTCGAGCGAGGCGATCGCTTCCGAATGCCGCCCGAGGTGCATGCAGGTCAGGCCGAGCGCCCAGAGCGGATAGGGCGCGTTGGGGTCGATGTGAAGCGCCCGGCGAAACTCGCCGGCGGCCTCTTCGAATCGACGGGCGCCATAGTACGCCCAGGCGACGTTGGCCTGCGCGTTGGGGGAATACGGCTCGATCTCCGTCGCCCGCCGGGTCATCTCGAGGGCTTCCACCGTGCGGTCGGTGAACGCCAGCATGAGGCCGAGCCACGAGTAAGCGGGCGCCGAACCGGGAGCTAGCCGGATCGCCTGCCGCAGCTCCGCTTCCCCGTTTTTGACGTCCCAGCCGAAGTAGTGTTCGACCAGGGCGAGCGAGACGTGGACCTTCGCGGATTCGGGCGAAAGCTCGAACGCCTTCTCGGCCGCCGCGCGCGCCTTCGCGAAGGCTTCGAGGGTCGGAATGCCTCCGTAGAAACCGTAGATGCAGTAGGAGTCCGCGAGCCCCGTATGGGCGTCGGTGTATCCCGGGTCGCGAGCGAGCGCCCGCTCGAACTCCGCGATCGCCTCCGGGGCTTCGCGCCGGTTGAAGTAGTAACGTCCCTTCAGGAAGTCGTTGTACGCCTCGACGTCTTCGGTCCCGCGCGTCGAGATGCCGGCCTCCTCGGCCGGAAGCAGACGCACTTTCAGGGCGTCGGCGATCGCGCGCGCAATCTCGTCCTGCACCTCGAAGACGTCCTCCATCTCCCGGTCGTAACGCTCCGACCAGAGGTGGTAGCCGTCGGCCACGTTGATCAGCTGCGCGCCGATCCGGATCCTCCGGCCAGCCTGGCGGACGCTGCCTTCGAGCACGTTGCGGACTCCGAGGGCTGCTCCGATGCGCCGGACGTCCTCCTCCTTGCCCTTGAACGCGAAAGCGGAGGTCCGCGAGGCCACGCGCAGGGCCCCGATCTTCGTCAACGCGTTGATGATTTCCTCGGTGACGCCGTCGCTGAAGTACTCGTTCTCCCGGTCGGCGCTCAGGTTCCGGAAGGGCAGGACCGCGATCGAGTTGGCCGAAGCCTCGGAAATGGGGGTCGCAGCGGCCGCGCGGGTCGCGGCGTCGGAACGCGCAGCTCCGCCGCGCCCTTCGGCGACCCGGAGGGCAAACGCGAGATCGCGGGCGGATTGGAAGCGCTCCTCGGGGTTCTTCTCGAGACAGTGCATGATGGTCTCTTCGAGCTCCGGCGGAAGCGCCTTTCGCACGTTGGAATCCTCCAGAGGGTCTTCGCGGAGGATCGCCATCATGGTCTCGATCTCGCTCTCCTTGCGGAAGGCGCGCTCGCCGGTCAGCATCTCGTAGAGCACCGCTCCCAGAGAGAAGATGTCGGAGCGGTGGTCGGCCGCGGCCCCCCGAACCTGCTCGGGGGACATGTAACCGACCGTGCCGAGGATCATTCCGGCGCGGGTCGCCGGTCTCGTCGGCGCCGTGGACATGCCTCCCATCGCGGTCGCACTTCTGTCGAGCTTGGCGAGCCCGAAGTCGAGGATCTTGACCAGCCCGTCCCGCGTGAGGAACAGGTTCTCCGGCTTCAGGTCCCGGTGGATGATTCCCTTCTCGTGCGCGGCGGCGAGCCCCTGAGCGACCTGGAGCGCGTAGTCGAGCGCCTTACGCTGCGGAATGGGCCCGGCGTCGAGCCTCTCCCGCAGGGTCTCGCCCTCGAGCAGCTCCATCACGGCGTACACGGTTCCACTCTCCCGGCCGAAGTCGTGGATCGCCAGGATGTTGGGGTGGGAGAGCGCGGCCACTGCCCTGGCCTCCCGCTCGAAGCGCGCGAGGGCCTCGGGATCCGCGACGAGGCTCTCCGGCAGGACTTTGACCGCCACGTCGCGCTCGAGCCGCGAATCTCTCGCCCTGTACACCTCTCCCATTCCTCCCGCGCCGAGAGGCGAGATCACTTCGTACGGGCCGAGCTGCATGCCCGCGGAGAGGCTCACGTCGGAATCGCCACTACAATTGCGCCAACGGCCGGGCGCGGGCGGGTGAGAATCCCATAGAGAAGCGCGATCTTACCTTCGGGGTGGCATCCGGCCGGAGAAGGGGGGAAATGGGATGCCGAAATTCGTAATCGAGCGGGAGATTCCGGGTCTCGGGAAGATGAGCGACGCGGAACTCCGCGAAGTCTCGCAGAAGTCCGTGGGAATCCTGAAGCAGATGGGGCCCGAGATCCAGTGGCTGCAGAGCTACGTCACCGGCGACAAGCTCTACTGCGTGTACCTGGCGCCGGACGAGGCCACTGTGCGGGAGCACGCGCGCCGGGGAGGGTTCCCGGCCAATCGGATCTCCGCCGTCCGGCGGATGATCGACCCGACGACGGCGGAATAACGTCGCTTCGCGCGC
>JAWOLE010000392.1:0-3833 GCA_033853815.1 Thermoanaerobaculia bacterium | reverse complement strand
GGATTCGTATAGCCACAGGTGAAGGAGAGTCCCCGCGCGGCCGAGAAGTCGTAAGGCGGGTTGAACGCCTTCCCGTTCGAATCGGCGTTGAATCCGCTCAACTCATAAAGGCTCCGACCGTCGTCCGGGCCCCCGACGACCGTCAGTTGAAAGTGGTTGCCCAGTTGATGGTAGTGGGGCAGCACCCAGTAGAGCTTGCCCGAGAACGTGCCGAATCCCTGGCTCCCGAACGCCGATGCGATGTCGCATTCGCTCGTGAACCAGGAGTCCGCCTGGGGGGGAATCGCCAGATCGAAGTAGGAGAACGCGAAGGGCGCCACGACCGTCGTGACCAGCTTGGGATGGATGATGGTCAGCGAGAGCACGAACTCCGTGTTCACGGTCTGCGGCGCCAGGTTCAACATGTGCACCGTCGAAACGACCTTGGAGTGCTCGGCGATCTTCACCACCACGCCGGGCCCCAGGTCCTGGACCTCCTGCTCGGCCTGCGTCGACTGTGCGTAGAGCACGGTCCCATCGAGCGTCGACGTGATCTGGTTGAACCCGCGGCTATTGCAGTCGAAGAGACCGTCCGGGCCCGGGTACTGGTCGTCCGGCACGACGAACCAGTTGGAGTGATGGAACCCGCCCCGGTTGGTCATCGTCACGGTCTGCACGTAGATCGGCCGGGTGTTGTTCAACGTCCACGCGTAGCAGGTGTTCACCTCCTGGCCGGCACTCAGGGAGTAGGTGAAGCTGTTGGTCACCGTCGCCTGGGTCAACGGGCGCCTGCCGCAGGCGGCAAGCGCGCAGGCGAGGCCCAGGCTGGTCGCGACTCGGAGACCGGAACCCAACGTCAAGATCCCAGGAAGGAGGCCCGCGCGGACCATAGCACGGGTCAGCGTTCCGGCTTCGCTGCAAGTGCCAGCGCCGCCCGAAGGGTCTCGGTCGGCGACTGCGGCGCCAGGAACACGCCTCCCGGCGCAGCGTTCAATTCGGCCGGCACCTCGTCCGCGGCGACGAGGAGGGGAACGCGTAGCCGACGCGCGACCGCCGACGCGAGTCGAATCGAGTCCTCGCCCGGATCGAGGAGCACCGCGCTGACCACGCCTCCCTCGAACGGGCGCAGGAGGGGCGCGTAGAAATCGCCCGCGGGGTTGCCATGCAGGTTCACCTGCACGCCGTCCGGCAACTCGATCTGCCCGAGTGTCCCGAATACGTCCGGCGGCAACGGCAGGGTCGGAGCGAAGCCGGGCAGGTCGGTGAGCGCCTGGACGAAGCGCCGCACGGCGCGTGGCTCGTCCGACGTCACCAGGACGCGGCCGATGGCGACCCGAGAAGCGGGGCGGCCCCTGAGGATTCGCGCCCGGAGGGCGTGCAGCTCCGCGGGCCCGAGCACCGGGCCGCCGGGGGTCGTCTCCAGCGGGGGCGAAGCGACGTAGGCGATGCCCTTCTGCAGCAGCGCGGCAATCGCGCGAAGGGTCTCGAAGTCCGTCGCGCTGCACGCCTCCACGATTTCGTGGAGCGGCTTCGCCTCGGCCAGAAGACCCATGACTTCGGCGGTGACCGGGTGTTGGTCCTTGGCCAGCTGGGCGTCGGGAGCCAGCGCGAGGCGGGCGTTTCGGGGGGGCAGCGAAGCCACGAGCTTGCCCATCTCGTCTGCCTGCCGCATTCCCTCGAGGAGCGCGTCCTCCATCGGCCGCTCGATCCTCCGCGTGACCTGCGGCGCTCCCGGGACGAAGGCGAAGTTGCCCTCGCGCCACGACAGCACGCGGAAGAGGGCCTTCTCCCCCTCCGCCCCTCCGGCTCGCGCGTCGACAGCGCCTCCCTCCAGAAGGGCGATCTCTCCGCGCTTGCCCCCCGAGCTGACGTACAGGCGACCGGAGCGACGGTTCATCCCCAGGATTTGGAGGAGGTCCGAGAGGCCGATCTGCTTCAGGGTCCCCTCGATCTCCCGCGCCTCCCCCCTCAGGTCGCGCGCCGTCTCGGAGCTCCGGAACAGCTGGTCGATGCGCCCGAGCAGGACCTCGAGGGTGAAGGGTCGCCGCAGAAACCCTTCGCGGAAGCCCTGGCGCCGATCCAGGTCGAGAGACGACCCCACCACGATCACCGGGATGTCTTCGGTGCGCGGGTTGGTCCGAAGGATCTGGATGAACGTCCGCGCGTCGATCAGCGGCGCACTCTCGTCGAAGAGGATCATGTCCGGGTGCCGGAGGACCGCGATCTCCAGCGCCCGCGAGCCGTCCGCCACGGTGGTCACGGCGTAGTGGCGCTCCCGCAGGGAACGGCTGAGCTCGCGCGCCCTGCGGGCGTCCGGGTCGGCGATGAGCATCTTCCGGTTCGCGGCCATCAGAAAGGTTGAAGGTCGTAGGCGGCTTCAATCCGGTCGACCAGCGCGTCGGCCAGGGTCGAGTCGCTCGTGTGGAACGCCCATGGGGCCTCGGCCCCCGCAAAGGGCTTCTGCAGGAATGCGTACGTCGCGCTGTCGGTGAACATCAGCAAGAACTGGTTCCGGGCCAGGCGTTCGTCGCCGTCCAGGTAGACCGCGGTGACGTTGGCATGGGCGGCGAACGGCACCGGTATCCGGCGGCCCAGGATCATCACCCGCGTCGCCGCATCGTGCGGCGCGTGCTCGAGGCCGGTGAGAATCGGCAGCGCCGGATCCAGCGGCACGCCGCCGACGTAGACGATTCCGCGGGCTCCCGGGTTGCGGGCGATCTCGCGGCCCGCCTCGTGCTGGATCTGCCCGAACAGCGACATGGGGACCGCACCGCGGCGGCTTGGGCCGCCCGCGTCGGTGTGCGGCAGCGGCGGGGACGTCGGGTTGCCGAGCAGAAGGTCGAATGCAGTCCAGAAGTCCAGGCCGTCGAGCACCAGCCGGGAGGCCAGGCTTGCCCGGGCCTCGTCGAGCCGGGCCCGCGCGTGATGCACCAACTCGTCGAAGTCCTCGCCGTCGACGGGGTAGGACGCGTTTCCGGCCGCCAGCCTCACCCGCGTGGTCAGCTCGTTGGCGCGGAGGCCGATTTCGTTCCGCGCCACCTGCATCGCCCGTCGCTGGAACATGACCGCCCCAAAGTGGTCCGTCTCCGGAAGGAGGACGTAGAACTCCCCCTCGCTCGCCTTGGCGACGATGTCCGCGTCGCGCGTGACGCGGGAAAGGGCCCCCAGCACGGCCCGCGTCACGGTCCGCACCGCCTCGGCGCCGACTTCGTTCCGGATCGCGTCGAAGTTGTCGATCGCCAGGGTGAGGAGCGAGAACGTCCGCCGGTACCTCCGGGCCGTGTAGATCTCCTTCCCCGCGTAGTCGACGAAGTAGGCCAGGTTGTAGGCGGTCGTGTCGCGGTCCCGAAGCCCCAACCGCTCCAGCGCCTGATAGCGCCTCGCATTGCGGAGCGCCGTCGCCGCGAAGTCGCCGAGGGCGCGCGCGAGGTGCTGGTCTTCGGCCGAGAGATTCCCGCGAAGCTTGTCCGCCACCATCGCGAGCCCGATGACCTCGCCCCCGGCGGCCAGCGGGACATAGAAGCTGGCACCGGGCGCCCGTTCGGGGCGATGGGCGTCCGGCGGGACGAAGGGAATGCGGCCGCGGATGCCCTCGGCGAAGGGATCGGCCTGCGGGTCGATGCGCGCCACGAGCCGAGGGCGGTCGACGAGACCACGGTAGGCGCGAAGCACCAGCGTTCCCCGGCTGTCCGCGACCCACAGCGCACCGGACTGCGCGTCGCAGACCGTGCACAGCTCGGCCAGCACCGACTCCTGCAGTCGCTCCAGGTCGAGGGTCGAGAGGAGGTCCAGACAACGCCGGTACAGCGCCTGGTTCCGGATGAACTCCAGGTTCTCGTCGATGAGCTGGCTTC
>JAWOLE010000391.1:0-4985 GCA_033853815.1 Thermoanaerobaculia bacterium | reverse complement strand
GTGATGTTGGGGTGGTTGAGGACCCCCGCCGCCCGCGCCTCCTGCTCGAACCGCCGCAGCCGGTCCGGATCCTGCGACAGCGAGGCCGGCAAGACCTTGATTGCCACGTCGCGGCCGAGCCTCGGGTCCTTCGCCCGGTATACCTCTCCCATCCCCCCCGCCCCGATGGGGGCAAGAATCTCGTAGGGTCCTAGCCGGCTGCCGGAGGCAAGCGTCATCTCAGACCGTCGGCGATCTGAAGATAGGAAAGTACCCGGAAGTAGCTGTAAGCGTAGGCCCGTCCGTCCGCCGTGGGCACGAAACGGCTGAAGAACGACAGGCCCACGGTATCCGGCGGGCTCACCTCCATCCAGAGCGCTTTGCGCCCGGAGGAGATCTCGTACCGATAAACGCGCATGGGGATTTCTCCCGCCCGATAGCAATAGAGCGAACGGCCTTCCCGATCGAACCGCACCGGGACGTCGGTCGCCGCCAATCCGGAGAGCGGCGTCGGCTCCCCTCCCTCGAGCGGATAGAGATAGACCTTGCGATCGGGCCCGCGGACAACGGCGAACCTGCCGTCCGGGGAGACGCAGCGTTCGAATTGACGGTAGCCCTCCGGCGTCACCGGCCTGGCCTTCCCGCCGTCGAAATCACGCAGATAGAGACGCGGCCCTTGGCCCCGCTCCGTCGCGGTGATCAGGATGCGCTTCCCATCGGGCAGCCAGTCGGCGACGAGGACCCGGAGGCCGTCGTTGGAGAACGTGCGCGTCTGTCCGACACCGGTGGGAACCGCAAGGAGCGTGGCCTCCTCGACCTGATGGGCGACGCAGAGCGCCCACTTCCCGTCGGGGGAAAAAGCGTGCGAGAACCCCTGACCCAGTCGGACGGCCGGCGAGCCGTCGGTCTTCCGGAGATAAGCGGAGTAGCCCGGACCTCCGCCCTCGCCGGCTTCCGTACAGAGGACCGTCGCGCCATCGGGAGTCATGTCCGTTACGAGAGACCAGTCGAGCCAGGAGAGCTCGCGATCCTTCTCCTCCGCCGAACGCCTGGCCCAGAGCTCCGCGCGGAACGTCCCATTGGTCAGGAGAACCCGGCCATCTTTCGAGATGTCCTCGATCGTGCTCACGCCCGGAACGCGGCTGATCAGGCGAACGCGGCCGGACAGATCCACCCCGTGGATGGCGCGGTTGTATCCCGTCTCGGCGGCCGTGAACCAGATCTCCCGTCCCCCCGGCGCCCAGGCCAGCCCCTGCGCCGTCTCGTAGATGGGCGTCAGCGCCGTCTTCTTTCCGGCGCGGTCGACGACGGCCACCCGGCCGCCGTCGTCGCGAACGATCGGATGATCGATGAACGCGATCCGCTGTCCGTCGGGAGACACGCGCGGGTGGCTGATCCAGCCGTCGGTCTCGTAAAGCACCTTGCCGATCGGGAACTCGAGGCGGTTGCGCGTGCCCACGTCCCGGACGATGGCGAGGTCTCCTCCGTCCGGGGACCAGTCGGCCCACTGGACATCGTCCAGGATGTCGCGCGGCGCGCCTCCCGCGATGTTGATCCGGGCGAGCCGACCGACCCGAACATAGGGCACGGTCATATGCCGGTCCAGCGACACGGCCAGCTCCCCCGTTCTCGAGATCGCCAGCACTTCGGCCCCTGCCAGGCCGAAGGGGCGCGATTCGGGGCTCTCCAGCCGCGTGACGAAGATCTCCATCGGCAGCCCCTCCCAGGCCGCCGAGTAGATGATGGTCTGACCGTCGGGCGCGAAAACGGCCCCGCCGACCTCACCCCGCCGGAAGCTCACCTGGTGAAACGAAGGAGGCGGGACATAACCGGCCCTCTTTCCCGCCCGGTACGACAAAATGCCCGCGAGGAGCAGGGCGAGGATCGCGCTCGCCGCAGCGGCGAGGATCCAGGTGAGCCGTTTCTTTCGTGCGGGCAAAGGGACGACCGCGGCTCTCGGTCCCGAGATCCCGGATAACGCTTCGAGGTCGAACGCGACGTCATGAGCCGAGTGAGCCCGTTCGTCCGGGTTCTTCTCGAGGCAGTGCCGCACGATCCGCTCGATTCCGGGAGGGATGTCGCGGCCGGCGGACGAGAGGTCGGGTGGCTCTTCCTTCAGGATTGCCGACATGGTGTCGGCGGCCGACGCGCCCTGAAACGCCCTCCTGCCTGTAAGCATCTCGTAGAGGATCGCGCCGAAGGCGAACAGGTCGGAGCGCTGGTCCGCCGCCTGCCCGCGCACCTGCTCGGGCGCCATGTAGCCGACGGTGCCCATCACGACACCCGGCTCGGTGCCGCGAGTCTCCGTCGGCGCCTCGGTCAGGGGCGTGCCGCTCTCGGGATGGGTCAGCTTGGCCAGGCCGAAGTCCAGGATCTTGACCCGTCCGTCCTTCGTGACGAACAGGTTCTCCGGTTTCAAGTCCCGGTGGACGATCCCCTTGCCGTGCGCCGCGGCCAGACCCCGCGCGATCTGGACCCCGGAGTCGATCGCCTTGCGCACGGAGAGATCCCCCGCCGCGATCCGGCTCCGCAGCGTCTCCCCTTCGAGGAGCTCGAAGACAACGTACGGCGAACCCGCCGCCGAGCCGATGTCGTGGAGAGCCGTGATGTTGGGGTGGTTGAGGACGCCCGCCGCACGCGCTTCCTGCTCGAACCGGCGCAGGCGATCGGGATCCTTCGAGAAGGACGCCGGCAGCACCTTGACCGCGACTTCGCGGCCGAGGCGCGGGTCCTTCGCCCGGTAGACCTCCCCCCTCCCTCCCGCCCCGATGGAAGCGAGGACCTCGTACGGGCCGAGCCGCGACCCGGCAGCGAGAGTCATTCCTACTGCGAATCTTACAGGCACTCCCATTCATCGCTCTGCTCCCAATGAGGAAGGTCCCGGCCCTTGTCGCGGCGAGCGAGGCCTCAGCTCCCGTAACTGACGACTCTCGGCGCCGGTCGCGCTGCGACCGCCCACGCCGAAAGCCCTATTCGTAGCGGAGGGCTTCGATGGGGTCGAGGCGCGAGGCCTTCACGGCCGGATAGAGGCCGAAGAAGATCCCGACGGAGAGAGACACGAAGAGGCCGACGAAGACGGACCAGAGAGGCGTCTCGGCCGGGAGAGCCTCGAAGGCCTTCTTGACGGCGACGGGCACGGCGATGCCGACGACGACGCCGATCGCTCCGCCCAGAAGCGAAAGCGTCGTCGCCTCGGTCAGAAATTGCAGAACGATGTCGCGGCGGTAGGCGCCCACGGCCTTGCGGACGCCGATCTCGCGCGTACGCTCGGTCACCGAGACGAGCATGATGTTCATCACGCCAACGCCGCCAATCAGGAGCGAGACGAACGCGACGAAGACCATCGCCAGCGTGATCCCGCTCGTGATCCCCTGGAAACTCTCGATCATCTTGTCCGGCGTGACGATGCCGAAGTCGTCGGGCTGATTGAAGGCCACGTGCCGGCGCGTGCGCAGGATCGCCCGGGCCTTCTCGATGAGCGTGGGGATCTGGTCGGCCGTATAGGGGACCGTCGCGATCCGGAGCGCGTCTCCGTTGCCGCCGCCCGCCTTGACCCAGGGGAACCGGCGGTCGAACGTCGTGATCGGGATGACGACGAGGTCGTCCTGCGAGTCGCCGAACATCTTTCCCTTCTTCTCGAAGATTCCGACCACCGTGTAGGAGTCGTGCCCGAGCTGGACGCGCTTGTTCAGAGGGTCCTCGCGGGCAAAGAGCCGCTCGCGGATCTCGTCCCCGATCACGATCACGTCGGCGGCGTGCTCGATCTCGGTCGCCGTCAGGAACCGTCCCTCGGCGATCGGGCGATTCGTGGCGATCGGGTATTCCTCGACGACGCCGGAAATTTTCGGAGACTGGACCTCCTCGTCGCGGTAGCGGATGTGGTAGTCGGTGTTGTCCCAGAGATAGCGGGCCGGCGAGACGGCGCGCATCTCGGGGATGGCGGCCTTCAATGCGGCCGCGTCCTCGAGGGTCAGCTCTTTGCGCCGGCGCTCCCCCTCCGGCCGGGGGCCGCCCGGCCCGAAGCGCGGCTCGTACTTCTGGAACAGAACGAGCGTCGCGCCGAAGGTCTGGAAGGTGTTGGCCATGTTGTTGTTGAAACCGGTCACGATCGACACCATCGCGATCACCGTCGCGACGCCGACGACGATCCCGAGGACGGTCAGGGAAGCGCGCAGCCTGTGCGCCCGCACGGCGAGCAGCGCGAATCGGACGTTCTCGCCGAATCCTCGCCGCAGCCCCGGAAGGACGGAAGACATAGCTCCGGGTTTTCAGTTATCAGTTATCGGTTCTCAGTTCTCAGCGCCCAGTGCCGCTTATCGTAACCGGGAACCGACAACTCGTTACCGACAACTGATGACTGATTACTGATAGCTACTCGTAGCGCAGGGCCTCGATGGGGTCCAGGCGCGAGGCCTTCACGGCCGGATAGAGGCCAAAGAAGATCCCGACGGAGAGGGAGACCAGCAGGCCCACGAGGATCGACCAGAAAGGGGTCTCCGCCGGCAGGGCCTCGAAGGCCCGCTTGACGGCGGCCGGCACGGCCACGCCGACGACGACGCCGATGGCGCCGCCGAGAATCGACAGGGTCGTCGCTTCCGTCAGGAACTGCAGCACGATGTCGCGCCGGTAGGCGCCCACGGCCTTGCGGACGCCGATCTCGCGCGTGCGCTCGGTCACCGAGACGAGCATGATGTTCATGACCCCGACGCCCCCGATCAGCAGGGAGATGAAGGCGACGAAGATCATGCCGAGAGTGACTCCTCTCGTGATCGCCTGAAAGCTCTCGATCAGCTGGTCCGGAGTGTAGATCGCGAAATCGTCCGGCTTGTTGAAGGGGACGTGCCGGCGGGCGCGCAGGACCGCTCTTCCCTTCTCGATGATGATCGGGACCTGCTCGGGGCGGTAGGGCACGGTCGCGATGTGAATCGTGTCGCCGTGGCTGTTCTTGATGAAGGGGAACTGCCGGTCGAAGGCGGTGATCGTCAGGCAGACGAAGTTGTCGTTCG
>JAWOLE010000390.1:0-2976 GCA_033853815.1 Thermoanaerobaculia bacterium | reverse complement strand
CCTTGATACCCGCCAAGATATTTCCGCTTCCCAGCAACGACTTCAGCCGCCCACTGAGCCTCTACCTGGGGGACTACGGACCGCCGATCACGCTCACCCAGTCGGTCGTGCGAAGCCCACTCTCACCCGTTCCCGGGCAGCCCCTCGCCAACGCGACCGTGTGGCTCGAGGGAGCCGTGAACGGCGATGGCTATTTCAAGAGCGACCCGGTCACGACGGATCAGGGTGGCACCTTCAACGTGCAGGTCCTTGCCGCGAAGGTGACCAACGGCGTGCCCGGAACCCTGTCGGTGCACATCGTGCCCCCCGCAAACGGGGCCGACACCGCCGCGGTCACCATCATTCCAGAGCAGATTCCCGCTTCGTCCTATCCGAACCTGGTCTGCAACGAGAAGACGACGCTCCACGGAATCGTGGTGGCTCCCGACGGTTCGCCGCTCGGGAATGTCGTCGTGACGGCGCACCCCGAATCGAACGATGGTCAGGTCGAGTCGGCGACGAGCGACACGTCGGGGTCGTACACGCTCGCCGTGACGCCCGCCACGTACTCGTTCTTCTTCGACGCGCAATCCGCGTACAACGGCGCCGTTCTCGCGCGGGGGTACCTGTCTGCGCGGACCATCGACGCCTCGACGAGCCCCAGGCAACTCCCGCCCGTGACCCTCCCCGGCGCGGTGACGGTCGACGTGCAGCTCGTTCCGCCCATGAACGTGGACCCGTCCGCTGTCTGGGGGAGCAGCATCGAGGTCTTCGCCACGCCCGCGGGCGGCGCAGACGGCGGCTCTTCGACGCCCTTCCTGCTTCAGC
The DNA here is from genome assembly GCA_033853815.1 of Thermoanaerobaculia bacterium. Taxonomy (GTDB): domain Bacteria; phylum Acidobacteriota; class Thermoanaerobaculia; order UBA5066; family Gp7-AA6; genus JAWOLE01. Next base: position 2,169 of record JAWOLE010000390.1, on the reverse strand, counting down.
AGACCCAGGCGAACCAGCAGGGGGAGTTCCGCATGGTGCTGCCCGCGACCGCGCTGACCGGCCAGTGATTCAGGGCGCGGACCGAACCGCAGACTGCGCCCGCGTGATCGCCTCTCGCGTTTCGTCCGCGGTCTTCCCGATCTCGCGGGCGAACTGCACCACGTGGGTCGTGTAGAGGCCCTGAAGGCGGTTCAGATCGGCGTAGGCGTCCCTCAGAGCCAAGGCTTCGGGCGGCGTGTTCTCGATGAGACGGCAGCGCCCCGCGAGGGCGAGCAACCGCGCGCGCCAGGTCGGGATCCACGCTTGCCAGACGTCGTCCTGCGTCGCGGCAGGCACGCTGATCGGTACGGCGCGAAGGTGGTCGTTCAGCTCCGAAGACAGCGAGGCGAGGCTGTCGCCGCAGACCTGAAGGTCTGAGCGCGAGACTTCGGGATTGGGCGGCGGGGGCAATCCGACGCTCTGGCGGGCGGACTGGTACACGCTCCACGTCAGAGCCACGCCGAGGAAGCCGGAGCCAGCGAGATACACCACCCAGACGCCGATCCGCAGCAGCCGCGTCCACACGGCGGCGCAACCTAGTCGGGCCGTCGGGGCAAGTCAAAGACGCCCATCGAGGCGGGACGACCGACTCTTCTTGAAGGGGCGCGGCGCTCGGCTCACGCCATGCGGCGCTGCGTGGCGTACATGTCGATTCCGCCCTTGCTGCGCTTGGTGTTCTGCGTGACGGTGTACAGAGGGCAATTGACGCACGTGAAGCTCATCCACCCCCGCTTGACGGCTTCATCGAGGCAGTCGTCGTAGTGCGGACAGAACAAATTGCGGTGCGACTCGACCGTCGCACCCCGTCCCGTCGCCAACTCCAGATTCATGGGAGAGTTGAGCTCGGTGGGACACGGCTTCACGTTCGCGTTGGTCACAGACCCTCCTTCGGTTGTCGCCCAAGGCGTCACTTCCGGAGCGGACCGGAGACTGGGGCCCGGCGCGGGCGGATCGCCCTCGCCGCGTCCTGGTCTCGCGGCGCGTACGTCTAGATTCCCGGTTTGCTCGCCATCGATCCCGCTCCTCCCGGCAGGGCACCACGAGGTGCCCCTCCGACGATGGCTACATGCAGCGACCTTGTCCTGACGTCCCTCTGCACGGCGGCGGATATTGCGCTGCGTCGAACGAGTTTGTCAAATTGGGCCGCTGGGTGCGAACGCTCGCCTTCATCGTCCTTCTCGCGGTGTCCAACGCCGCTTCCGCTCGACCGCCCGCATGGATCGACGGGAGCGCCTCTTCGCTGCCGAGCCGTGTCGACCCGGCGATGCCGCTCGCCGCGGAGCGGGGTGGCGAGGCGCTTCGTCATGGCGATGCATTGGGGGCGATCGGCGCGATCGCGACGGTCGCCGACCTCGCGCCGGAAGCGATCTCCCCCGACGCCGCGCTCACACTGGGGGTCGCGCAGTTCGAGGCCGGGCGTCTCGCGTCCGCGGCGGCGACCCTTCATGCGGCCGCCACGGGACCCCTCGAACCGTGGGCCGACTACTACCTTGGCGAGGCACTGTTCTACCTGCGCGACTATGGACCGGCGGCCGACGCGTTCGCTCGGGCCGCGACGAGCGGTGCTGCGGTCTCGGAGCGCGCCGGACGACGGCGCGCGGAAGCGCTCCTTCAAGCCCGGAGCCCGCTGGCTCTCGCGGCATTCGACGCAGCCATCCGTTCCGGCGAAACCGCCGACCTCGCCTGGGGGCGGATTCTCGCCGCGAAGCTCGTGGGATCGCGCGACCCCGGCGGCATGATGCGAGAGTTCTGGCGCCGGTTCCCGGATCACCCGGCAGCGGACCTCATCGAACGCGCGGTGACGGCCAGGCAGCCCGCCACGGTTGCGGAACGCGTCGACCGTTCGGAGCGACTGTTGCGCCGCGGCCTCGCGAAGCGGGCGTTCACCGAGGCCGATCTCGCCGGGGCGGCCGCGACGACGCGCCCCGAGAGAGCCGTCGCGGCGCTTGCCCGGGCGAAGGCATTCGTGGCGATGCGCGACTACAGGCCTGCCGAGCCGTCGCTTCGTGCGGCGGCAGCGGATGGCGAACCGGACGTCGCGTCCGACGCGCTCTTCCTCCTCGGGAAGGCGAAACTCAAGGCGGCGGACCCGGTCGCGGCGCGCGCCGTCTTCGAGGAAGTGGCCGCACG
>JAWOLE010000389.1:0-8680 GCA_033853815.1 Thermoanaerobaculia bacterium | reverse complement strand
CCGCCAGGCTGATATCGGACGACGTCCCGCGGCAGCGCCCTCATCTGACCGGCGCCGACCGGCAACAGAGCGAGCTGTGAATCAGAGCGGAAGCCGAGGATGTCGAGCGCCCACCGGCCATCGGGGGAGAGAGCGACCGTGTTGCCGTCCCCCAGCCGGACGGCGGGAGAACCGTCTGTTCTTCGGGAGTAGACCGCGTAGCCGGTATCGCTCCCTCGGTTCTGTTCCTCGAAAAGAACCAGCCGGCCGTCCGCGGACAGGTCGATCGGAAACGACCAGTCCAGCCAGGAGAGGTTGCGTTCCTTCGTTTCGCCTGGCGCCAGTCCGATGATCTCGCGGCGGATGTTGGTGTGAGCCAGGAGGACCCTTCCGTCGCGGAAAATGTCCTCGATCCACAATCCGCCGGGCATCCGCGCGATCAACCGTCCGACGCCCGTCAGTGAGACCGCCCGCAGCCCATCTGCCGTGAACCAGATCTCTTTGCCCGACGGAGACCAGGCCAGGCCCGTTGCCCCGTGCTCGGAAAGCGTCGTCCTCTTCCCGTTCGATTCCACCACCGCGAGCGATCCCAAGTTGTCGCCGCGCGTCGGATGATCCACGAACGCGATCCGATCACCCCGCGGGCTCACGCGGATCTGGCTCACCCAACCGGGCGTTTCGTAGAGGACCTTCCCGATCGGGAACTCCAGGCGGTTCTTTCCCCCGACTTCGCGCACGACCGCGAGCGACTTGCCGTCGGGAGACCAGTCGGCCTCGGAAACGTTCTCCAGGATTTCCCGCGGCGCGCCTCCGTCGAGGGGAACCTGCGCCAGCGTGCCGCTGTTCTCCCAGCCGGTCAGGAAGTGGCGGTTGAGCGAGACCGCCATCTCTCCCGAGGGAGAGATCGACAGCACGTCGGCCGAGCCCAGCCCGAGCTCGCGGGACTCGGGGCTTTCCGGCCGGGTCGAAAAGAGCTCGACCGGCTGACCGTCCCATGCGGCTCCGTAGACGATCGTCTGGCCGTCGGGAGCAAACCGCGCCGACCAGACGAGCCCGCGTCGAAATGTCAGCCTCCGAAACACGGGAGGCTCGGGGACAGGCCTCCGGGCGAGCAGAGCGCCGGCGATCCCGGCCAGGACAACGGCGACCGCCAGGGCAGCACCCGCCGCGGCCACAGAGATCTTTCGCCTCGCGACGGGCCCGGCCGATGCCACCGCCACGCGGGGTGCCGAGCCCGACCCGCCCGAGAGGGCCTGGAGATCGAAGGCGAGATCGTGAGCGGAATGGAAGCGTTCCTCCGGATTCTTTTCCAGACAGTGCCGGACGACGCGCTCCACGCCGGGCGGCACGGCTCTGTTGGTCTCGGAGATCTCGGGCGGCTCCTTCGTCAGGATCGCGCTCATCGTGTCGGCGGCGCTGTCGCCGCGGAACGCGCGAGCCCCCGTGAGCATCTCGTAGAGGATCGCGCCGAAGGCGAATATGTCAGACCTGACATCAGCCGGCCGGCCCCGCACCTGCTCCGGAGACATGTAGCCCAAAGTCCCCAGCACGACGCCCGGCTCCGTCGCGGCCGCCGCCGTAGGCAGCTCCGTCATCGCCGGGCCGGTTCTCTCCGGCTGGGTGAGCTTGGCCAGGCCGAAGTCGAGGATCTTGACGCGCCCGTCGCGGGTCAGGAAGAGGTTCTCGGGCTTCAGGTCCCGGTGCACGATCCCCTTCTCGTGCGCTGCGGCGAGCCCCTGCGCGATCTGGATCGCGTAGTCGATCGCCTTGCGCGCCGGCAGGGCGCCTCCGACGAGGCGCCCGCGCAGGGTCTCGCCCTCCAGCAGCTCCGAGACCGTGTAGGGCGCCCCGTCCACGGTTCCGATGTCGTAGATCGCCAGGATGTTGGGATGGTTCAGGGCCCCGGCCGCCTGCGCCTCCTGCTCGAAGCGGCGCAACCTCTCCGCGTCGCTCGAAAAGGAGGCCGGCAGAACCTTGACGGCGACCTCCCGCTTCAACCTTTCGTCGCGGGCGCGATAGACCTCTCCCATTCCCCCTGAGCCAATGGGAGAAAGAATCTCGTAGGGTCCGAGGCGGGCCCCGGCAGAAAGCGCCATGGGAGGCGCAGGATTCTAGCCCGGATCCTTCTGGTCGCCGTTGGCGCGAGCGGACGCCCGCGGACAGCAGCCGCGGTTAGCTCTTATCGGAAGGGGTCGTGCCGGAGGGGATGGAGGGCGGATTGGGCGGGTTGGGCTTCTCCTCTTCGCCCTTCATCGCCTCCCGAAAGCCGCGGATGGACTCGCCCAGCCCCTTGCCCAGCTCGGGAAGCTTCTTGGGGCCGAAGACGAGCAGCGCGATCGCGAGGATCACGATCAGATGCATCGGCTGTAAGAGTCCCTCGAACATCGCGCCTCCATTCTATCGGACGAGCCGCAGGACGGCCAGGCTTACGTAGAGGCAACACGGGCGGCCCAAGGGATAATCCCGCAAACGATGGAATCCCTGCGCGTCGGGCTCCCGACGCTCCTCCTGATTCTCGTGTATCTGGCCGGCATCAACCTGCTCGGTTTCGTCATCGGGAGAGGCCAGAGGGACGCCCGGGACTACTTCCTCGGCAGCCACGCCATGCCCTGGTGGGCGGTCATGGGCTCGATCGTCGCGACCGAGACCTCAGCGCTGACCTTTCTCTCGATCCCGGGCGACGCCTACCGGACGGGGTACGCGTTCCTGCAGCTGGTCTTCGGCTACATCCTGGGCCGCATCGCCGTCTCGCTCCTCCTCCTGCCGAGCTACTTCAAGGGGGAGCTCGCGACCGCCTATGCCCTGCTCGAGGCGCGCTTCGGTCCGGCCGCGCGGCGTTTCACCTCGCTGCTCTTCATGGTCACGCGCGTGCTGGCGGCGGCGGTTCGCCTGGCCGTGCCCGCGATCCCGATCGCCCTGATCCTCCGGATCCCGGTGTGGTCGGCGGTCCTGATCCTCGCCGCCGCGACAGCCCTCTACACCTTCCTGGGCGGCATCAAGGCGGTGATCTGGATCGACCTCATCCAGGTCTTCATCTACCTCTCGGGGGCCCTGCTCGCCCTGGGATTCCTCTGGACCCGCGTTCCCGGGGGCCTGGCCGGGGCGCTCGCGGCCAACGCCGCGGCCGGACGGCCGGCGCACCTCTTCCATTTCGAACTCGACCTCGCGCGCCCCTACACGTTCTGGGCGGGAGTGCTCGGCGGGACTTTTCTCGCCATGGCGAGCCACGGAGCGGACCAGCTGATCGTGCAGAGGCTTCTCGCCTGCCGGAACCTGCGCGACGCGCAGAAGGCCCTGGTCGGCAGCGGCCTGCTCGTCTTTGCCCAGATGTCGCTGTTCCTCTCGATCGGCGTGATGCTATTCGCCTTCTTCCACGGCCGCCCGATCGATCCTTCCGCCGCCGGCGCCTTCCGCTCGCCCGACGAGATCTTCCCGACGTTCATCGTGCGCGAACTGCCGGGCTTCGTCTCGGCGTACCTCGTCGCCGGGATCTTCTCGGCGGCGATGTGCTCGGAGTCCTCGGCCTTGAACTCGCTCGCCTCGGCGCTGACGCACGACCTCGTGGCTCCTCTGAGGGGAAGGCAAGCCCTGGCGGGCGGAAGGGGACTTCGCCTCGGACGGGCGCTGACTCTCTTCTGGTCTGTTCTGCTTGCGGGACTCGCCGTCGGCTTCTCCCGGCTGCCGCAATCCCAGCCGGCCGTCCAGGTCGCCCTGGGCCTGGCCAGCGTGACGGCCGGCGGCCTCCTCGGCGCCTTCCTTCTCGCGCTCTACGCCCGCCGCGCTCGCGAGAGCGATCTGCTCTGGGCGGTCGGCTGTTCAACGGCGTTCATGCTGCTGCTGTGGCTCGGCTCCAAGGGCTGGGTCCCCTTTCATCTCGGAGAGGAAATCGCCTGGCCCTGGTACTCGCTCGTTGGCTCGGCGATCACGTTCGGAACCGGCACTATCCTCTCGCTCCGGCATCCGGAAACATCATCGTAGGCTCGGCGCTTCGAGCCGCCCCGTCGTCGGCACGCCTCCCTCGTCGGCACGCGCCGGCCCGGCCGCGACCGAGAGAACGGGCCGTCGCTCGTCGCTCAGTCGCAGAGGCAGCAACGCGGCTGCGAATGCGTGGTGTGCTCCTTCGCTTATGGCCTCCTCCGGGAGGCGTCCCGCCGCCGAGGCTCGCATTCCGGCATAAGCCGAGGTGTAAGCCCCGGAGACGGCGGCGTTCCCTGAAGGAGGTGATGGGTGACGAGCGTGGAAGAGCATGACTGGCGCTCGGGCGAGAGTGCGAGGAGCCCTCAGCGCCGGCCGGCTCTGGCGCGAGAGTCCTGCCGGCGCGTGCCGACGAGGGGAATGCCGACGGCTCCGGGGCGCCTTCTCGCCATTATCGCTTCAATCGCCGCGCAGACCTGGCTGGTGGAGTCGGGTAGCAGATCGACCTCGTCACTGTCAGACCGATATGGCAACGGTGTGGATACACTGAACTGCGCCATCTGCCCCTACAAACACAAGGAAGAAGAGATTACGCCGTTTATAAACGAGGACGCGGTGCGTCGCGGCCGTGCAGGCCTTGTCTCCGACGTCGAACGCGGCAGGCAAAGGCGGCACAGCTACGTCGTCCGGCGTGCCCGCGGCCGCGCGGACCGCTGCCTCAGTCATGCCCGCGCGGAGAGAATGCATTACGGTTAGCCACTTATTGATCTGCTGTTCACGTAACAGCAGCATTGTGGAGAGCGCCAGGACCAATACGCCCGAGCTGACCAACCAGATCTAGCACGTGCGATTTGTCACGTCAAATTCCTTCGTGAAAGCTACTGCTTAGGCCGGGGAAGCCGGCTCTTCTCGATCTTGACCAGGACCGTGTACTGGGGGTCCACGAGCTGGACGATCGGCGCGCGGGCCGCCTGCGAGACGAACTCGTAGGCGTCCATCTCGGAAAGCCCGGTCTTCTCCCGCACCCAGGCCACCATGTCCTTGAAGGCGATGCGCGCGGCGTCTTCGAGCGGCCGGGAAGCCCCGACCGACATCATCCACTCCGCGTTCTCGATTCGGGGCCACGGCGTCTCGCGGTGCTTGATCAGGTCCACCGTCAGCTCGACGTTCATCGCGCCCTCGATCGCCGTCCCGATGATCTCCCCCTCGCCCATGGCGAAATGGCCGTCGCCGAAGGAGAGCAACGCTCCCGGGACTTGTACGCCGAGATAGACCGTATTGCCGGCGCGCACCTCGGGGCAGTCCATGTTGCCCCCGAAGTCGTCTGGCACGATGGTCGAGCGCACCTCGCCGGACGGCGGGGCCACGCCGAGGCAGCCGAGGAAGGGAGCCAGGGGAACCTCCCAGGAGTGCTTGCCGTCCTGTGAGCGTGTGCGCGCGACCCCTCGGGCCCGGTCCACCTGATAGAACCAGACGGTCTCGGGAAGGCCCGTTCCCAGCATCGCCGTCCTGTCGGTTCCATTGAGCGCGCCGAATCCCGGAAAGGAAGAAGAGATCCCGTAGTCCCGTGCCGGCTCGAGCTTCTCGATGTGGATGGCGAGGGTATCGCCGGGCTCCGCGCCCTCGACGAAGAAGGGCCCGGTCTGCGGGTTGTCGTGGCCGGGAAGCTGAACCTTCGAGGGAAGCTGCCCCGGCTTCGTCACCGCGCCGTCGTAGCAGTCTTCCGTCCAGGAGACGATGCGCGTGCCCGGCTGGATCCGCCGCGCCGGGGCCGCGCCGCCGAAGGTGTACTTCAACTCTTCGTGGGACGGCCGGTAGACCAGGACGGGTTGCTCCGCCCCCCGGAGCGTAGCCGCGCAGAAGAAGACGAAGAAGACGGCGCAACGCGAACGCATCGAAACCTCCTGGCAGGATCTTGCCCGCCGATTCTAGCGAACCCAAACCGGGTACGATCCGAAGGGATGGCGCGCAGAAGTGAAGGGATGTCGGCGGGTTTCATTGCCATCATCATTTTCAAGCTCTTCAAAGCCGTGGTCTTCCTCCTCTTCGGACTGGCGACCTTGAGGCTGCTCAGGTCGGGCACGATCCCTTCGGCGCGGGAGATCGCCCACTTCTTCGCCGCCTCGCCCGAGAGTGAATTGATCCGGAAGGCCGCGCAGGCGATCCGGGAGCTCACGCCGATCCAGGCCACCCGCATCGCGGTGGGATCGCTCGTGGCGTCAGCCGTCTTCCTCGCGGAGGCGTTGTTCCTGACCGCCCGGATCTGGTGGTCCCCCTTCTTCACTATCGTGCTGACCGCGTCCGGCATCCCCGTCGAGGTGTGGGAGATCCTCCACCGGCCCCTGTCGTTTCGCCGCTATCTGCTCCTCGCGGTCAACGTCGCGATCCTTCTCTACCTCTGGGCCCGCCGCAACGAGTTCCGCGACGACCGGAAAAACGCCTGACAGGCTGAGCCGCTTTACCGGAGCCCCTCGATCAGGTACAGCTCGGACAGGACGCGCTGGACCCCGTAGACATAGGACTTGCCGTCCCGCGCGATCAGGAGCCGCGGGACATTGGTCACCGATTCGGAGGGGGAGATGTCGCGCCAGGGGCGCCGGGCGCCGCTCCGGGGATCGAGCAGCCAGACCTTGTTGGGGACCCCAGCGCGCTTGTGCACGTAGAGAGAACGCCCATCGGAGCTCCACTGGACCGGGATCTCCCCCGCTTCCAGGCCCGCGACGGGGAGCGCCTCTCCCCCATCGACGGGGTAGAGCGAAGCATTCCCGGCTGAATGCATTCCGAGGACGAGCTTTCCGTCCGGCGAAACCGGGTTCGTCGCGGGCCAGATCCCCGTCCGTTCCGGCGTGATCGGCTGCGCCGCTCCCTTCTCGGTGTCCTGGATGTAGACGCGGGGCCTATGGCCTTTCTCGTTCGCCGTGAAGACGACCCTCCGCCCGTCGGGGAGCCAGCCGCCTCCCTGTCCGAAGCCCTCCAGGCCGTCATTCTTGAGCGTCCTCGCTTCGCCGGCGCCGGTCGGCAGGAGGACGAGGTGCTCCTCTTTTCCATCGGCCGCATGGACCGAGGCCAGAACGGACTTGCCATTGGGAGAAAGCGCGATCGCCGTGCCTTCTCCCAGGCGCAGGGCGGGCGAGCCATCGGTCTGGCGCAGATAGACCGCGACTCTTCCTCCGCTTCCTTCCATGATCTCCGTGAACACGAGCGTCTTCCCGTCTCCCGAAAGGTCCGCGAGGACTGACCCGTCGAGCCAGGAGAGGTCGCGCTCCTTCTCCTCGCCCGCGATGAGCCCGTTCAAGACTTGAGCGACGGTGTGGTGGGCTGCGAGAACGCGGCCGTCACGAGAAATGTCGTCGAGCTCGAGTTGTCCCGGCGCGCGCGCGACGAGCCGGCGCTTTCCCGCGAGGTCGACCGCGTAGAGGGCGGGGTTCTCTCCGGGTCTCGCCGTGGTAATCCAGATCTCCCGGCCGTCCGGTCTCCAGCACGGCACGCCGGGTGTTCCGCCAAATCCGCTCGATAGCGTCCGTCTCTCCTTCCCCGAGGTCTTCACGACGGCCAGCGAGGCGTTGCCTGAGTCGTCCGACTGGTAGAAGGCAATCTGATCTCCTCCGGGCGAGAACCGGGGAGAGGAAAAATCTTCTTCCCGGGATTCCACGATCACCTTCCCGATCGGGTATTCCAGCCGGGCGTGATCGGACACGACGTGCGCGATCACGAGATCTTTGCCGTCCGGAGCCCAGTCCGCGCCCGCGTAGAGAACTCCTTCGAGGACTTCCCGGGCGGCTCCGCCGGTCAGCGGAGCGCGGGCGAGAACTCCCGTCGGCCCGCTCCCGAGCAGTATCGCCATCTCTCCCGAAGAGGAGATCGCGAGGATATCGGCGAGCGGAAAATCGAAAGGCCGCGACTCGGGGCTGTCCGAACGCGTCAGGTACATCCGCGGGGGTTCACCGGCCCAGCGCGCGCCGTAGATGATCGTCTGACCGTCCGGAGCGAACCGGGCGTTGCCGAGTTCACCGCGGCGGAAAGTCAGCCGGTGAAACGACGGGGCTCCAGCCGGAGCCTTCGACAGGGCCTTCACGGCCAGGACCCCGACGGCGATGCCGGCGGCGAGGATCCCGGCGGCAAGCAGAACAGGGCGCAGCCTCCGTTGCCGCCGCGCCGGCGCAGCGGCCAGGGCCTCGACACCGCTCGTGATCTCCGAGATGTGGTCGCGCACGGCGGCCAGGTCGCGGGCGAGGTCGCGGGTCGAAGCGTAGCGCTCCTCGGGATCCTTGGCGAGGCAGCGCTCCACGATCCAGCGAAGCAGGAGCGGCGCGTCCGCGCGCAGTTGCGAGAGCGGCCTCGGCTCGTCGCGGATGATGGCCGCCATCGTCTCGGCCGCGGTGTTCTGCTGGAAGGCTTTCTCTCCGGTTGTGACCTCGTAGAGGATCGAGCCCAGGGTGAACTGATCGGAGCGGAAATCCACGGGCTGCCCGCTCGCCTGCTCCGGCGACATGTACGCCACCGTGCCCAGGACCGTGCCGGGGTGCGTCTCGGGCCGCGCCAGCGTGGGCATCGCGGAGACTTCTCCCGACTCGGGCGCCACGAGCTTGGAGAGCCCGAAGTCCAGGATCTTGACGTACCCGTCCCTGGAGACCATCAGGTTCTCGGGCTTCAAGTCCCGGTGCACGATCCCGGCCGCGTGCGCCTTGGCCAGCCCCTCCGCCGCCTGCGCGCCGATCGCGACGACGCGCTTGAGAGGCAGGGACCCCGAGACGGCCAGCTCGCGCAGGGTCTTGCCTTCGACCAA
>JAWOLE010000388.1:0-7399 GCA_033853815.1 Thermoanaerobaculia bacterium | reverse complement strand
AACCACTTCAGCTTGGGGCCAGGCCTGCTGGCCGAGGCGCTGCGGCTGCACTGGCTGCTGGCGTACCTGTTCATGGCCAACGGCGTTCTGTACGTGGTGGGGCTGTTCGCGGGCCGCGGCTGGCGGTCGCTGCTGCCGCGGCCCTCGGACGTGGCCGAGGCGCTGGCGATGATCCGCTACTATCTCGGCGTGGTGCCGATGGCGCTGCTGCGGCGGCCGTGGCCGCACCCGCACGTGACGTCCAAGTACAACGCGCTCCAGCGCGCGGCGTACTTCTCGATGCCGCTCCTCGCGATCCTGGCGATCGCGAGCGGCTGGGCGATGCACAAGCCGGTCCAGCTCCCATGGCTGGAAAGGCTCTTCGTCAACTACAACGGCGCGCGAATCGTGCACTTCGGCGTCATGGTGGCGTTCGCCGCGTTCGTCGTCCCGCACGTCGTCCTCGTCTTTGCGGACGGCTGGGACACCTTTCGCTCGATGATCACCGGCTGGTCGGAGTGCCTCAAGGAAAGCCATGGACGAGACTGACGACAAACCTGCCCCCGAAGAGAGTCAGAGCGAACAGGCCGCCGCAGAGGCTCTTTCCCCTCTCCTTGCGGCAGGGGGTGGGGAGGAAACTGTCGCCGAGACCGCCGCTGCTCCAACCGCCGCGCCCGACGAGCCTCCAGCGAAAACGGAACCTCGTCCCGAAGCCCGTCCGGAACCGCAGCCGCCTCCCAGACCTCGAGGCTCGCTCGCCGCACGTCTTCGCGAGCCCGAAGAGACTCCCATCGAAGTTCCCGCGGCGAAACTCCGGGCGCGCTCGCGCCGGGATTTCCTCCTTTTCGGCGCCGGGGTCCTCGCCGCCGCCGGCGGCTTCTGGTGGCTCATGCCCGACGGCACCCGCTCGAAGCACCTGACGCCGCGGCTGCGCGACTGGCTCGATTCCGCCGAAGCCCGGCTGGGCGCCACGCGGGAGAGGCGCGAGAAGTTCCTGAACCGCGCCCTGACCTTCGACGACGATGTCGCCGAGGCTCTCTACTCGCCGGACCGCTCGGTGCGGACCTACTCGAAGTCGCGGGTCGACCCGCTGCGCAACAACTACAACGGGCTGACGCCGTCTCCTGCCTACATTCCTTCCTGGACGCTGACGGTCTCGGGGCTCGCTTCGGGCCGGGTCGAGCGGCTGACGCTCTCGGACCTGCTCGAGCATTTCGCGCATCACGACCAGGTCACGCGACTCTGCTGCGTGGAAGGCTGGAGCATGATCTCGTGGTGGGGAGGCCTGCGCTTCGCCGACTTCCTGCGGGCCTATCCGCCGATGCCGGGAGCGCGCTGGGCGCGGTTGGACTCGGCCGTCAACCTCGATTACAGGGGAAACCCGGATCCCTACTACGTGTCCATCGACCTGCCCACGGCGCGGCACCCCCAGACCCTTCTCGCGACGCACGTGTCCGGCCGTCCCCTTCCCGTGCAGCACGGAGCGCCGCTGCGCCTGCTCGCGCCGATGAAGCTCGGCCTGAAGAACATCAAGGCGATCACTTCGATCGCCTACTCCGTCGAGGCGCCGGCCGACTACTGGAACGAGCGGGGCTACTCGAAGTACGACGGCCTGTGATTTCGATGAGAACGGCCGCGGTCGCTTTTCTGCTCTTCCGTTTCGTCGCGGTCCTGGCCGGGGAATCGGCGTCGCTCGCCGTCGCCCCGCCGGGGCCGGGCGGCGCGGCGAATCTCGCCCTCGCTCCGAACCTCTCCTTCACCGACGACTCGTCCGCCAACTTCCCGATCCGCGGCGAGAACCTCGGAGACGGCAGGATCGCCTCCGACCGGCCGACGGCGATTTTCTTCGGGACCTCGCACTGCTGGAACACCGCCCGCGAGGCGGAGCGCTTCGTCGCGGTCTTCGCGAAGGAGAAAGGCGCCGTCCGCTTCCTCGTCGTGGACCTCGACCATCCGGCCCGGGAGCAGAAGCCGCTCGTTTCCCGATTCTTCCACGGTTACATCCCGACGCTCGCCGTCCTGGACGCCTCGGGCCGGCTCGTGTACAACCGCTCCGGCGAAACCGCGACCCGGCGGGGCGACACCGCCGGTCTCGAGGAAATCCTGCGGCGAGCGATCCCCCGCGCCCGGTAGCGAGCTCGCCACCATCTCCCTGGACCGGGAACATCGCGCCTCCGCGCGTTGTTCCTCACAATGACCGGAGACCCTGGGCACCTCCGGGAGAGGGTGGCGTTCGTTTTCAGCGGGACGGAGGGATGAACATTCGTCCGAGCTTCTCGATGGTCGAGTAGTGCTCGGCCGCGAGAAGCTGGATCAGCTTCGAGCCCCGGCGCGTCGTCTCGACGAGGACCCGGCGGCGGTTCTTCGGGTCCCGCCGGCGCCGCACGAGCCCCGCCACCGCGCACCGATCCACGAGTCCGACGGCGCTCTGATGCCGGATCTGCAGCCGCTCAGCCAGATCCGCAATCGAAGGTGCGCCGTCCGGGGCCCCCCGGACGAAGAGAAGAAGCTGGTACTGGGTCGCCGAAACCCCCCGCGACCGCGTGATCGCTTCCGAAGCCGAGAGGAACTTGCGAAGGGCGTAGCGCCAGTTCGCGAGCGCCCGGAAGGCTCTCTCGTTCAAGCGGCGCGGGTTCCTGGAGGTCACGGAAACACGTTAGCACGGCCTCCAATATGTCGTGCTACGATATTTCACCGAAGGAGGAAGTGGGAGCCATGATTCGAAATCGCTGGATCGCCCTCGTCTGCATCGCCGTCACCGCAACCGTCCTGTCGTCCTGCAAGGCCAAGCCGAAGACCGCCGCGCAGGCGCGCGAAGCCGCCGCCACCGCCCCGACCACCGCCGTGCCACCGCCCGCCGTGTCCGCGAACGCGCCGGTCGCGGCCGACGTGCTTTCGGGCGATCTCGCCGAGCTGAACCGGCGCGGATACCTGAAGGACGCCTTCTTCGACTACGACAAATCGGATCTGCGCCCGGACGCGCGGCAGGCCCTCGCGACCGACGCCGGCTGGTTGAAGAAGTATCCCTCGACGAAGCTGCTCATCGAGGGGCACTGCGACGAGCGCGGCACCGACGAATACAACCTGGCCCTCGGGGAGCGCCGGGCGGACGCCGTGCGCGAGTACCTGGCGGACATGGGCGTGGGGTCGAACCGCGTCCAGACGGTCTCCTATGGCAAGGAGCGCCCGTTCTGCAGCCAGGAGACCGATTCCTGCTGGCAGGAGAATCGTCGGGGCCACATGGTCATCACGGCCAAGTAGTCTTCCGCGGGGCGGGCCCGGCGCCCGCCCCGACGGACTTGCCGGTCTTCTCAGTTCCAGGAAGCGGATTCCTCTTGAAACCTGAAACCTGAAACTCGAAACTCCTGGGGTGTTCATCGGGCACTTCGGAGTGGGTTTCGGGGCAAAGAAGATTGCACCTTCGGTGTCGCTCGGCACGCTGTTTCTCGCCGCGCAGTTCGCGGACGCGCTCTGGCCTCTTCTCGTTCTGCTCGGCATCGAGCACGTTCGGATCACGCCGGGGGCCACGAGGGTCTCTCCGCTCGACTTCTACGACTATCCGATCAGCCACAGCCTCCTGGCGCTGGTGGGGTGGGGCGCCGTCCTCGGCGGGGCCTATCTCACTCTGAGGAACAGCCTCCGCGGCGCGCTCGTGGTGGCGGCCGCGGTCGTGAGCCACTGGGTGCTCGACTTCCTCGTCCATCGGCCGGACATGCCGATCCTGCCGGGCAAGTCGTACGTCGGGCTCGGGCTCTGGAACTCCGTCCCGGCGACGGTCCTCGCGGAGGTCGGGGTCTACGGCGGTGGCCTGGCCCTCTACCTGATGGCAACCCGGGCGAAGGACCGGATCGGGATCTGGACGCTCTGGATCCTCGTCGTCTTCCTGCTCGGCCTCTGGATCGCCTCGCTCCTGGCGCCGCCGCCTCCGGCCGTGAAGCCCGTCGCCGTGGCGGGCCTCGCGATGTGGCTCACGGTCCCGTGGGCGTATTGGATCGACCGCCACCGCGTGGTTCGCGGGGGGAAGAGCTGATCTTCGATCAAGCCGGGCTCGGCAGGCTGGACTCTCAGCGTTTCACGCCGATCACGAGCACATAGCCGAGATATGGACTTGCGAAGATTCGTTCCGACTCGAGAACCGTGCGAAGCCCCCGGATGCCCCAGCGCTTCAGAACACTCGCTCCGATCGCCAGGTACCCCACAAGGCCCAGCCTGTGCCTCATGTCGCGCATCCAGTCAGCGATCAAGCGTGACCGCTCGAACGCCCGGACCTCAGAGAGACCTGTGCTCTCGAACACCCCGATCCAATCGCCTATGGTCCCGGGCGCTTCCCGCTCGATTTCGATAAGCCGGCGTTTGAGAGCGTCGGGCGCGTTCTCCTTCCAGCACAGGTCGTGAATGCCGACCCTCCCTCCGGGTCGCACGACCCGGGCCATCTCGCCAATGGAGCGCCGCTGGTCAAAATGACAGACGGCGCATTCCGAGATGGCCGCGTCGAAGCATCCGTCTCGGAAGGGGAGTTCGTGAGCATCGGCCTGGACTATTTCCACCGCCGGTCTGCGAAAAGAGAGTTCGCGGCGCTGCCGCTCGATCATGGAAGGAGAGACGTCGACGGTCGTGATCCTTGCGCCAAACTCCATCGCGAGCAGACGCGCCGTCGCTCCGGTGCCCGCCGCGACATCGAGCACGCTCGTCCCCGGAGCGATCGCGGCGAGGGCGGCGAGTTCGCGCGTCACTTCCGGGCCCCCGGGGTGCAGGATCTCTAACCCGAAATTCTCGGCCTCGACGAGGTTCTCCAGAGACGGGGGTTCCAGCTTGAGCAGGCCTGCCTTCAGACTCAAATTTCCGGTGTCCCGGGTCCTTCGCTCGTGGGACCTCTCGGGCGGCGAAAGACGCGCTCGGTCAGGCTTCCCTCGCGGATTCGCAGGCCGTCTCGGGTCAGCTCGCTGAAGGGGACATCCATACGGACGTCCAGTCCTGCCGACTTCGAGAGTCCGATCTTCTGACTCGCGTAGACGCTTCGATGCCCGACCATGAGAAAGGCCGTTCCGGCCGCGAGAGCGGCGAAGACACCGAGCTCGGCGGGCAGCAGCTCCATGCCCATCACCGCCGCGGCGATGGGCGTGTTGGCGGCGGCGGCCACGACGGCGACGAATCCGAAGGATGCGAACGCGCCGATCGGCAGATGAAAGACGCGTGCGAGGGCCGCCCCGCTCGTCGCGCCGATGAAGAAGAGGACGGTGACGATGCCGCCGCTTCCCCCGGTCTCGAGCGTGACGGCGGACGCGACGACCTTCCAGAGGAAAGCGAGGAGAGCGATTCCGGCCGCTCCCGACAGCGCGGCTTCGATCGTATCGGTGCCGAGGCCGGCGTAGCCGGCCCCCACGACCCGATAGAAGAGCGCCAAGAAGACCCCGCCGCCCGCCGCCACCAGGTAAGGGTGGTGCTCGAATCGCCTCAGCCCTTTCTCGAGCAGCCTCATGGTCTCGATCAGGACCAGCGCCGCGATTCCGAAGGCGGCTCCGAAGGCGATCGCGAGAAAGACGACCTCGGTTTGCCGGTAGGAGGCAAGAGACTGGTGCAGGACCGGGACCGGAGCCTGCACGCCGCAGACCAGATGGGCGACGATGCCGGACACCAGGCAGGGAAAGAGAACCGAGTACTCGATCCGGCCGAGGTAGAGAACCTCGATGCCGAAGAGGGCGCCCGAGATCGGAGTGCCGAAAACAGCGGCGAAACCGCCGCCGATGCCGCAGATGACCAGCCGGCGCCGGTCCTCGTTGTTGAGGCGCAGGATATCGGCAAACAGGCTCGCGATCGACGCTCCGATCTGGGCGCACGGCCCTTCCTTGCCGACCGAGCCGCCGAAGGCGAGCGTCAGCACCGTCGCGAGCAGCTTGATGGGCGCCACCTTCCAGTCGATCTTCCCCGAGCGCTGATGGACGGCAGCGATGACCGCTTCCGTGCCGTGCCCTTTGGCCGTGGGCGCAAACGTGCGGATGAGCCACACGCAGGCCGGCAAGGCCAGCGGCAGCAGCGCGTAGTACGGGAGCGGGCCCAGGCGGATTCGCGCCACGAGGTCGCCGGAGGCCGACAGGGACCAGAGAAACGCCTTCGTTCCGAGGCCCACGCAGAGCCCGGCGGCCGCGCCGAGGAGGGCCCACTTGAGCGTGCTGATCAGCAGCGCGGTGTGCTCGACATACCAGTGGCTTTCGTCGGCGAGGTGGGGAGGCTGCGGCTCCCGCGAACGGCGGGGGCGAAAGATCTTCAGAATGCTCGCCATGCCCTCACTTGCCTGGAGCCCCAGGGACGGCTACGCGGTCCGGCCGAGGAGGGCGACCAGGGCCGGACCGGAGGGCCCTGTATCGTTGTGATAGCACGGAATGCCCGCGATTCTCCCGTCAACAAGCCTCTGTCGATTGCACGCGGAGCGACCGCTCCCGGCCGAACGAGACGATCTCGATTATACGCATACAGCCGACCGAGGCGCTCGCAGAGGGCGTCCGCGCTCCTTCGAGCGATCCGGATCCGTGGACGCCGGCTCAGTCCGGCGGCGCCGGGCTCGAGGCGGTCAGTGTGCCACTTGCTCCGTCTGCCCGAGAACGGACACGTGTTGCGCGCGCCTCCCCGCGGCGAAAGCGTTGTAGAGCAAGGTCAGCAGCAGGCCGGCCAGGAACGCGTCCGCGAACCCCCATAGCCCGCCGATCACGCCGCCCAGGAACGTGGACGCGTAGCCAACGTACAGGCTGGACAGAACTTCGACGATCTTCGCCCCCCAGCCCGTGGCCGAGACCCACCCGAGAAACAACATCCCCAGACCCCAGGTGACGCCCGCTCCGAGGGCCATCGGAACAACCTTGAGCTTCGCCATCTTTCCGCTCGCCTCCTCTACCCTTGCCAACATATCGTGCTACGATATGTATTCCGAGGCGTCCCGGAAGGAGCCTCCGTCTCCTTCGCCTCGCCAACGGGGCGATATCGAGGCGCGGGACTTTCAAGCCGCGCCGAAGGGCGAACATGGCGGCGATTCCGACAGACCTTTCTTTCCCCGCGACCGAGCTCGACGGAGTCACCCGACGATCCGCGTTGAAGTGGATGACGCTCGCCTGGGTGGGGTTTGCCGCCGCCACAGTTGCCGGCCTGACCGCCGCGGCGCGGTTCATGTTCCCCAACGTGCTCTTCGAGCCGCCCACGCGCTTCAAGGCGGGTGACCCTTCCACCTACAGCCTGGGCGTGGATGAACGGTGGAAGGAGAAGTACGGCGTCTGGATCGTGCGCAACACCGATTCGATCTATGCGCTCATAGCGGTTTGCACGCACCTGGGATGCACGCCCAACTGGCTACCGGCGCAGAGGAAGTTCAAGTGCCCCTGCCACGGCTCCGGCTACTACATCTCGGGGATCAACTTCGAGGGTCCCACGC
>JAWOLE010000387.1:0-5426 GCA_033853815.1 Thermoanaerobaculia bacterium | reverse complement strand
GGACCGGATCTGCCCGAAGGCCTGTACCTCGACCCGTTCGACGGCGGCGATCTGTACGATGCCGGGGCCGTGGCGGCGCGCGTGGGGGCGATCTTCGGCACGCCGGTCGAGCTGCCTCCCGAGGCCTTCCTGCCGGACTCCTCGCGGGCCATCCTGACCCGCGTCCTCTACAACCTGCGCCGCTCCTGCGAGAAGAGGGGCCGCCTGGAGGAGGCGCTCGCGGCCCTCGACTGCGCGGAAGCGCTCATGCCCGAGGACGGGTCGGTGCTGCGCGAGCGCGGGCTCCTCCTGTTGAGGCTCGGGCGGTCGCGGGAGGCGGTTGCCGCGCTCGAAGCCTATGTCGCCGCGGGCCGCGGCGAAGACCTCGAGGCGGTCGCGAAGCTTCTCTCCGTGGTCCGCGATCGGGAATCCTCCGCGGCGTCGGGTGAAAGACGGGTCTTCACGCTTTCAGAGGCGCGAGCCCTGCTCTCCCGCATCCGGGAGATCACGGCCGAGGCCGTTGCGCGCTGCGCCAGCATCGGAGACGACGCCGAGACGGAGGCCGAGCGGCAGGAGATCGTCCGGGGCTGGGTCGAGCGGGTATCGGGCTTCGGTGTCGAGGTCAAGGGGCTGTGGCTCGTGGACTTCGACTCCGGCGCCGGTTACTACTGCTGGAAGTACCCGGAGCCGTCCCTCGACTACTTCCACGGCTACGACGAGGGGTTCGCGGGAAGACTCCCCCTCCAGTAAGGTCCAAGGTGTCAGGTTGTAGGTGCCAGGGGAAATGCAAGTGTCCGGTTTCAGGTGTCAGGCTTCAGCTCCGGTCCCTGACACCCGACACCTGACACCTGCATTTAACCTGAAACCTGTTCCCTGATACCTACGTCGGCCATGATTGGCCAGGCGATAGTTCCACCACTTCGGTCTCTAGGCCGCGCTTCTTCAGTTCCTGCCGCAGGGCGGCCGGCGTCCCCGTGAGCGCCGGGAACGTCCCCCAGTGCATGGGGAGGACGCGCGGGGCCCCCAGAAGTTCGCAGGCCTTGGCCGCCTCGCGCGGTCCCATCGTGTAGAAGTCGCCGATCGGAAGCAGGGCGATGTCGGGGGCATACAGCTCGCCGATCAACGCCATGTCGGCGGACACGTTGGTGTCCCCGGCGTGGTAGAGGCGGAAGCCGTCTTCGAAGGCGAGAACGTAGCCGCAGGGGTCCGCGGGGAAGTTCGCTTCCCGCCCGGCGCCCGAGGTGCCCGAGGAGTGGACCGCCTGCACCATGCGGAACTCCACACCCGCGACGGTCTGGCTGCCTCCCTTGTTCATCCCGGAGACCTTCTCGACGCCGCTGGCGCCGCAGTGGAGCGCGAGCTCGAAGACCGCAACGACGGTGGCCCCCGACTTCTTCGCCAGAGCGATGCCGTCATCCCCGAAGTGATCGAAGTGCCCGTGAGTCGCCGCGATGACGTCGAGCCGTCCGTAGTCGAAGCCTTTCGGGAACCCGGGGTTGTTTCCAATCCACGGATCGATCGCGATCCGGGCCCCCTTCGGCGACTCGATGAAGAACGCGGCGTGGCCGAGCCACGTCACCCTTCCGCCGAATTTCCTCTTACTCATCTCGTCTCTCTCCTACGTCATCAACGCCGACCAATTCACCAAGGGGACGAGGGCCCTCACGAAGCCCTCCAGCCCCACTCTGTCCACCTCGTCGAAACGGGAGAGCTCCGGCGAATCGATGTCCAGCACGCCGCGGAGCGAGTCGCCCTCGAGGATCGGCACCACGATCTCCGACCGCGACACCGGGTCGCAGGCGATGTGTCCGGGAAATTCGTTGACGTCCGGGACCACGATCGTCTCCCTCCGCGCCGCGGCCGCCCCGCAGACGCCCTTGCCGAGAGAGATGCGGACGCAGGCCGGCTTTCCCTGAAAAGGGCCGACGACGAGCTCTCCCTCCCGGAGGAGATAGAACCCGCACCAGTTGATCCGATCGAGCGAGTGGGCGAGGAGCGCCGAGGCGTTGGCGAGGTTGGCCAGCGCGTCCGATTCGCCGCCGGCGAGCGCCTTGAGCGACGCGGCGAGATCCTCGTAGAAGACTGGCCTGGGAAGCGAGCGATCGATCGCGACCGTCTCCACGCGACCATTCTATGCACTCCTCAGGAACACCTTGCCCGCGACTGAGATTTTTCGTCGAGACAAGGAAGCACGACGAGGGCGATGCCACGAGTGCGACACTTCGGAAAGCTCTGGTTTTGAAACTCTCGGCCGCCGCTCGCGAAACGAACGTCTGCGGCCGAAAGCCGGCTACCATTCGGTCCATGTCCTCCTCGCGCCGGACGGCGCTCTCCGGCCGCCGGCTGTCCGTCTACGTCTTCCTCTGCGCCGTCTGGGGCTCGACCTGGCTCGTCATCAAGATCGGGCTGCGAGACCTGCCGCCCCTTCGCTTCGCCGGCTTCCGCATGGCTATCGCCTGTCTGTTGCTCGCCCCCGCGGCCCTTTCCAGCCGGTTCCGGCCGTCGGGGCGCGAAGCCCGCGTGGTGGCGCTCTCCGGCTTCTTTCAGATCGGTCTCGCCTACGCTTGCCTTTTCACCGCATCGCAGTGGATCGCGTCGGGCCTTGCGGCGATTCTCTTCGCGAGCTTCCCCATCTACGTCGGCCTTTTCGCTCACTTCCTCCTGCCCGACGAGCCGCTCACGCGCCGGGTCGCCGCTTCCGCCGCGATGGGTTTCGCCGGCGTGGCCGTGATCGAGGCGCCGGCGGCTGCCGCCCTCCTCGCGCCGGCGCACGGCCGCCTGGTCGCAGGTGGATCCCTGGTCTTCGCGGCCGCCGTCGCTTCCGCTTACGCCAACGTCCTGAACAAGAAATTCCTCTCCCGCGTCCCGCCCCTCGTCAACGTCTGGGGACAGACGCTCGTGGGTTCGGCTGTCCTTCTCCTCGCGGCCGCGACCCTCGAGGCCGGAGCTCCCGCGCGCTGGACCCCGTCGGCTTTCGCCTCGCTCGGCTACCTGGCGCTCTTCGGCACCGTCCTGACCTTCGCGGGGCTCTTCTGGCTGATTCCGCGGGTGCCGGTCTCGGTCATCGGCACGATCCCGCTCGTGGACACCCTCATCGCCGTTCTCCTCGGGGGTCTCTTCCTCGGGGAGAGGCTGTCGCCGAGGATCCTGGCCGGAGGCGCGTTGATCCTCGTCGGCGTCGTGCTTTCCTCGGGACCGGTTTCAGGTTTCAAGTTTCGAGTTTCAAGACGAGTATCCAAGTTGCCTCCTGAAACCTGAAACTTCCTCTTATTCGATTCGGATCACGACGTACCGGGAGACCTGTTGGGGGGCGAACCGACGGACGTAGAGGCGCACGTAGTCCCCCTTCTTCAGCTTCGTCACTGCGTCGCGGAATTCTCCGACCGACCGGACGGTCTTGCCGTTGACCTCGGTCACGACGTCGCCGGGAGCCAGCCCCTGATCGGCCGCGGGGGAGACCTCCTGCACGTTTTCGACGACGACGCCGGTGACCGAAGGCCCGATCCCGAGCTCGCGCCGGACGTCCGGAGTCAGCTCGGCCACCTCGATGCCCAGTTTTCCGCCGCCGCCGCCGCGAGAGGAGGAAGGTCGCATCGACGCGCTCGGCTCGCTCTCGCGCTCCCCGAGCGTGACCGTCGTCGTGACCGTCCGGGATTCCCGCAGCAGCGTGATGCGGACCTTCTGGCCCGGAGGCCGGGAAGAAACGTAGTCGATCAGGTCGCGGGTCCCCTTGACGGGCGTGTCGTCCACCTTGATGATCGTGTCGCCCGGCTTGATTCCCGCTTTCGCGGCGGGCATGTCCGGATCCACCGACTGGACGAACGCCCCGTCGAGCGAAGGCAGATGGAACGCCTGCTGGATGTCCTGATCCACGTTGCCCACGTTGACACCGAGCAGGCCTCGGGTGACCTTTCCGTGCTGGCGCAGCTGCGGCAGGATCCTCTTGGCGATGTTGATGGGGACGGCGAACCCGATGTTTTGCGCGGGGCGCACGATCATGGTCGTCAGACCTACGACCCGGCCGTTGACATCGACCAGCGGCCCGCCCGAGTTGCCGAAGTTGATCGCCGCGTCGGTCTGGATGAAGTCCTGGAGGGACGCGGCGTTGACGTCCTCGGAGAGCCCCGAGCGCTGCTTGGCGGACACCACCCCGACCGTGACCGTTCCCTCGAACGTCATCGGGTTGCCGATCGCCATGACCCAGTCGCCCACGCGCAGCTTGTCGGAATCCCCGAGCGGGATCGGGCGCAATTTCGAGTGCGGGGAGATTTTCAGCAGCGCGAGATCGGTCGCGGGATCGGTGCCCACGATTTTGGCCGTCAGGACCTCACGATCCTGCAGACGGACCTGGATCTTCTGGGCGCCCTCGACGACGTGGTTGTTGGTCAGGATCTCGCCGGAGTCCGAGATGATGAATCCCGATCCTCCTTCGACCTGCTTGTGCTCGCCGCCCGGCGTGCGCGGACGCGGGCCGAAGAAGAACTCGAAGGGATCCCCCTGAAAGGGCGAGACCTGCTCCGACTCCTTGACGATCTCCGTCGAGGTGATGGAGACGACCGAAGGGAGCGCCGCCTGCGCGAGGTCCGCGAAGGAAGGGATCGTCACGGTCGCCGCGGGAGTGGGGGCGTCGCGTTTCTTCGCGGATGCGCGCGGCGTGATGTTGAGGGTTCCCGTCAGGACGGCGCCGGCGACGAGCGCGGCCGCCGCGACGACGAGATAGGAAATCCGGCGGCGGGTCCGGTCTTTCGCGGGCGGCGTCGGCTGCGGGACTGGGGAAGCACTCATGAGGTCCTCCTGCCTTCGGCGGTTTCCGGAATGGCTCTCGAGGCGCCGTGCGCCGCGAACGGGCCAACCGGTTTTTCTCCGTCGGATCTCGATCGGCGGAGCCCGCAGGGACCGGCTCCTCGCTCTGGCCGGAACCCGCGGGTCTCCCCGATTACGAACAAGAGTCCTGCAAGACATGTTCCGCGGCTGGCTTCTCTTTTGCAGGCCCCAATCCTGGAAAAGCGATCGAAAGGAGAGAGGTCAATGCCAGAGTACACGCTTCCGGACCTTCGGTACGACTATGGCTCGCTCGAGCCGCATATCTCGGGCCGCATCATGGAGTTACATCACGACAAGCATCACGGTGGATACGTCAAGGGGGCCAACACGACGCTCGAACAGCTCGAGGAGGCCAGGGACAAGGAAGACTTCACGCGGATCGGTGCGCTCGAGAAGGCGCTCGCGTTCAATCTCTCGGGGCATGTCCTCCACTCCCTGTTCTGGCAGAACCTGACTCCCAAGGGAGGAGAGCGGCCCACGGGCGACCTGGCGGCGGCGATCAAGCGCGACTTCGGGAGCTTCGAGAAGTTCCGCAAGCAGTTGACGGCGGCGGCCTCGACCATCATGGGCTCGGGCTGGGGCGCGCTCGTCTGGGAGCCTCTCGGCCAGCGCCTGCTGACGAC
>JAWOLE010000386.1:0-5818 GCA_033853815.1 Thermoanaerobaculia bacterium | reverse complement strand
GCTTCGCGCAGGAGCGCGACCTTTTCGGAATCCTCGTAGACGACGCCGGCGAGGGCCTCGCACACCGTCGCCAGGTCCTGGTTCAAGCCGGCCTGCCGGTAGAGGCGGTGCAATCCCCGGAGGGCATCGAGGCTCTCCGGGTCGACCGCGAGCATCGCCCGGTACGCGTCGACGGCTTTCTCGCGGTTCGCCAGGTAGCGCTCGGCGATCTCGGCGACTTCCCGTAGGAGGGGGAGCTGGTCCTTGTCCTCGGCGTCGGCGGCCGCCGCCTCGACGGTCTCGAGGTAGGCGGGAATCTGACCGCATTCCTGGGCGGCTCGCCGGGCGGCGATGCGAAGCTCGGCGTCGCCCGGGCTCAGCGCAAAGGCCTTGGCGAGCGCGCCGTAGGCCTGCTCGGGCGCCCGAAGGTCGGTCGCGTGGATCTGGGCGGCGCGCTTGTAGATCTCGACGCGATCGCCCTCGTCCGAAGCCTCCGCAAGGAGCTCCAGGAGGGAGGCGAGCTTCCGGAAGTCCTTGTTGGCCTCGTAGGCCGGCACGAGCGCCCGGGCCGCGGCCTCCCGGAGGGTCGCGTCCCGAAGCAGACCTTCGAGCGCGGCGAGCGCGTCGGGGTCGCTCGGGCGGCGGGCGAGGACTTCCGCGTACTGCTTCACCGCCGAGGCGCGGTCCCCG
This sequence comes from Thermoanaerobaculia bacterium, assembly GCA_033853815.1. GTDB lineage: Bacteria > Acidobacteriota > Thermoanaerobaculia > UBA5066 > Gp7-AA6 > JAWOLE01. Next base: position 5,149 of record JAWOLE010000386.1, on the reverse strand, counting down.
AGTTGGTCGCCGACGAGGCGCGCCCGCTTCAGCGCGAGGCGGGAGGCACGCTCACGGTCGCCCTTCGCTTCCGCGAGCTCGATCTCGCGCCCGAGATTCTCCACCAGCCGGTCGGTCTGACCCGCGAGCTCGTAGGCCTTGGACAGGCGCGGCACGATCGTCGCCTCGTCCGCGCCCGCGTCCTTCGCTTCCCGGAGCGCCTCCGCGAGCTTCTGGGGTTTGGCCATGCGCTCGTAGACGTCGGCCAGCTCGAGCCACAGGTCGCGCTTCTTCTTCGCGCCTTTCTCCTTGAGACGAAGGAGCAGCACGCGCTCGCACTCCTCCCAGCGCTCGGCCTTCACTGCGACGAGGTGCAACAGCTTCAGGGCGTCGGGGTCTTCGGGAGTGGCCGCCAGCAGGCGGTTCAGGGCATCGACGGCGAGGTCCTCCTCGCCAGCCTCGTGCGCCACGTTCGCGGCCGACATGAGGAGATCGCGCGCGACGGACTTGTCCTCGCTGGCGTCGGCGATGCCCACGTACGTCCGCGCGAGCTCCAGCGGAGACGCCAGGCCGCGACCGATGCGATCCAGCTCGCGCAGCGCGGACGCGTTGAGCGGATCCTCCTTGATCGCCTTCACGCACCACTCGAAGGCCGCTCGGCGGTCCGCGAGCTTCTCCTCGTGGAGCTTCGCGAGATCGAGCATCAGGCGGATGCGGCGCTTCGGGTCCTTGGTCTCTTCGAGGACGCGCGCGAGCCACGTGGCCGCCCGGTTGTGGTCACCCTGGGCGACGTAGACGGGTGCGATTGCCACGGCGATTTCGGCGGTCGCCACGCCTGCCGCGGCGATCCGCTCCAGCGCGGGAAGGACCTCGGGTCGGGCCGGCTCCTCGGCGAGGAGCTGGAGGTACAGCTTCGCCGCTTCCGCCTTCTGGTTGAGCCGCTCGTTGAAGAGGTGCGCGAGCCGAGCCTTCCACTCGCGCGCCTCGGCGGAGTCGGTCGAGAGTGCCGCCATGCGGCCGGCCACGTCGGCGACGTCCTGCCAGCGCTCCAGCGCGGCGGCGGCCGCTCCGAGCCGCTTCAGCACGGAGACGTCCTTGGGGTCGATGTCGAGGATCTGCCGGTAGACGGGAATCGCCGCGCTCGGATCCGCACGGTCGCGTTCGAGCTCACCCGCCATCTTGTCCAGGATCGCGCGCCGCTCGGACCGGGTCTTGGCTCGAGACAGCTCCCGCTCGAAGCCCTGGCGGAGCTCCTGGTGCCGGCCGGCCCGCGCCAGGATCGACTCCGCCGCCGCCTTGGCCTCCTTGTCGTCGGGATCCATCTCGACGATGGTCTGGTAGGCCTGGGCGGCCTCGGAGAGACGGTTCGCGGACTCGAGGATTTCGGCGACGCGCTTCCAGAGGACCTTCGCCGTGGGGGGCGGCGCAAGCGCGATGGCTCCCTTGAGGATCCGCACGTGTTCATCGGGCGAACCGGCCGCCTGGGCGTACTTGTCGAGCTGCTTGCGAAGCTTGACGCGGGACGGCTCGACCGTGAGCGCGAGCCCCAAGGTTCGCAGCGCGTCCAGGGGCCGCGAGAGCCGTTCCGCGTAGAGTTGCGCGACGCGCTCCAGCGCCTGGACCTTCTGCTGCGGGTCGGTGATGCCGTGCAGCGTGACCTCGAGGGCCCCTGCGAGCCGGGTCCAGTCCTCGGCGCGCTCGTACAGCGGCTGGAGCGCTGCCGCCGCCTTCTGGTTCAGCGGGTCCAAGCGCAGCACCGCTTCGAGCTGGGCTCGCGCTCCGTCGGGATTGCCGAGGCGGTTGGCCAGCAGGTCGGCCAGGGTCAGCCGGAGCGCCGCCTGCTCTCCCGGGTCGGTGAGGGTCTCCAGGTGTCGCTCCAGGATCTCGATGGCCTCGGTGCTGCGCTTGTCGTCGAGCAGGATCTCCACCGCCAGGCCGGTCGCGTCGCCGCGCGACGGGTCGAGCGTGTTGGCCCGCATGAGAGCGACGAGGGAACCCGCGCGGTCCCCGAACTGGACCATGCGGACCTGTGCGAGCCTCAGGTACACGTCCGCGGCCGCGGTCCGATCCTGGATGTTCGCCGCGAACCGGTCGAAGAGGATCTCCAGCGTCTTGTAGTCGTTGAACTGCCCGGCGTAGCGCTCGAGGAAGTTCAGCGCGTCGGGCATGCCGGGCCACAGGAGCAGCGCCCGGTCGAGGAACTCCTTCACCTTCTGCTTTCCCGTGGCCCCGTCGGGGTCGTAGACGGCGTGGGCCTGGGCGATGGAGAGGTACAGGGACGCCGCCCGCTTGCGGTCGCGTTCCTCCAGCGCCTCCGCGCGGAGGGTACGGGCCCGCTCCTTCCATGCCTTCCCGTACGCCTGCAGGCCCGCTGCCGCGCGCGCCGCGACGTCGTTCGCCGGGTCGAGTCGCAGCGCCGCTTCGAGCGCTCGCTTCGCCAGGGGGTGATCGACGGGCTGGTCGACCAGACGCTCGGCGAGCGCGGCGTATTCGGCCGCGAGCCCGTCCACTCCGAACCGCTCGCCCTCCGCCTCGAGGGCCTCGAACGCGCTCTGGTAGTGCGACACGGCGAGCAGGGCCCTGCGACCCAGCCGCAGGGCTTCGCGGTTGCCCGGTTCGAGCCTCGCCGCACGACGGTAGGTGAGCGCCGCGCGGTGCGCCCGCCCGGCGGCCTCGTAGAGCTTGCCGACCGCGAGCAGCGAGGCTGCCGCTTCGTTCACCGGAAGGTAGTTCGCGAGTCGCTCGAGGATCCCGGCCTGGGCGATGGCGTCTCCCCGCTCGCCGAAAACGGCGGCGAGACCACGGAGCGCGGCGACGCCGGACGGGTCCACCGCGAGCGCACGGCGGTAGCAGTCCTCGGCGCGGCTCGCGTTCCGGAGCCTCTCGCGGTGCAGATCGCCCGCCTTGACCAGCAGGGCGACGACGTCGCTGCTCGCCGGATACGCCAGGATCTGTTGCTCGATGAGATCGGCGAGCTCTTTGTAGCGCCCCGACTTCTCGAGTTGGGCACGCTGCGCCTCGAACCCGGGGCCGTCACCGGGGGGCGGGGGAGTCAAGGAGCGCTTCTGGACTTCGGGAGCCATCCGGCCTTGGCCGCTAGGTCAACCGGACGCGCGGGTCGGCTCGCCCGTTGGGCCCCATTGCGGCGATCAGAACGAGTATTTGAGGTGAGGCGCGACCACCAGACCCGCCTGAAGGTGGCTCAGTCCAAAGACGAAATCTGCTTCGACGCCGATCGCGAAGTGGCGAAGGTGCGTGAAGAAGTCGACGCCGGGGCCGCCCATCACCAGGATGTCCGTGCCCGAGAACAGGCCCGCCGGCTGGAGGATCGCGTACCCTGCGAGAGCCCGGACGTAGAACCAGGTGCGCAGGTTGCCGTCGTCGGCCGCGAAACCGACGAGGTTCACGCGGAGGGACGCTCCCAGGGTCAGGGACGAGAAGCCGCCGGTCTGGCTGCCGCAGAGGTCGCCGCCGAACGTGGAAGGGGCATCGGACGCGGTGCCCATGGCGAGCACGCTGACGGCGACCCGTTCCCCGAACTCGCCGCCGATCGAGATGCCTGCCATGCGGCCGGGGGAGAAGCCGCTGTTGCAGCCCTTCGGCGAGAACAGGAGGAAGGCGCCGCCTTCACCTGCGACGAAGAAGCCCCGTTCGATCTCGTTGAACTTCTGCGCCGGCTGATCCGTGACCGGGGCCGCAGCCTCGGACTCGGCCTGCGCGAACGCGTCGGTCGCGACCAGCAACGCGACCGCACCCAAGGCGCGGAGGATGAGCATCGGCGAGGGATTCTGCCACGTTAGCTCCGGGGGCGCCAACGATCCGTTGGTTCAAGGCCAATCGCTGCCGAGGAGAATCAGGGCCATCAGGCCGACAGCCAGGATGACGAGGCCGGGACCCCCGAACAGGAGCTCGCACATCTCCTCAGGTGCAGCAGCAGCCAATAGAGCGACGAGGCCGACGACAGCCGACACGGCGGGGAGTGCACGCACACCGGGCGCCGAGGCGCTTACTCGACCGCCGGTACCGCCGGCGGGAACCCTCCCGCCGCCCACGTCGCTGGTTCCCGCGCCCCGATCATCCGCGGGCGAACGCAGAGCTTGTGGCGAATGACGCGCGATCGCTGCCCCAATAGGGCCGCGCTTCCATTCGGAATCGAAGGTGCTCAGCGGAAGGAAGGAGGCCTGCGCCTGCAGCGCGTTCGCCGCGCCTGATGCCTGCAGGATGAGTCCGTCGCAACTGAAGCCATCGAGCTGTCGCTCGCCGCTTCCAAGCACGTGGGCCCAGGGCGCACGAATGCGGATCTCCGGGGAACGGTATTCAAGGCCCTGATCGGAAACCGTCAACACGGTTGCCGGAGGTAGGAACCGTCCGACGAACATCAGTGAGATGGCGCAAGAAACTCCGAAGACTGCCATGGCGCCCCAGAATTGGAGCTTCGAATACTCGAAGCCGGTCACCACCGTCGCGGCCAACAGGGGGACGGTCCCAGGCAGGAGGGCGAGACACCAGACCCGCCACCCCAAACGCAACCGAAAGACCTGGCGCTTTGTGGTCGTCATCAGACTCGCCTCCCATCGTGAAAGGTCCCCGGGCATCAACGGCGGTCCCAGGACACGCCGCCGCCTCGGACCAGCCGCACGCCGGGGGGGAGCTCGTAGAACCCGTCCTCCGGGACGTCCGTGTCTGTCCAGAACCCCCCCGGGTGGCTGCGAATGATGTCCTGGATGGTCTTCCAGTCGAAGCCAGCCCTTCTCAGATGTTCGGGGTTGCCGTCGGCGAACGCCGCGGTCAGGCCCTCGGCAACCTCTCGGGGCACGCCGGAGCGGGTGAGAAGCTGGATGTCGTGATCACGGTCATCAATGTATTTCCCGGCCACGTGTGCGACTTCGCAGATGGCCGAGAAGGCCATCCCGGCCGACTCCACCGCCAGACCGGACGGCGTCGGTCCCATCGCGCCGCCGACGGCACCGACGGCATCGCCCAGGGACGCCAGGACCAGAGCGGTGCTTCCTTCGTCCATTCCCTGGTTGAAATGGCAGTAGGCGGCCATTCCGTTCGCGAGGATGCCGAGGGCGGGAGCGAACCGGCTGCCCCAATCGGCTGCGGAGAGAGCTGCCCGGCTTCCGCCTTCGCCGATAAGGCCCGCGAGCCTGCCGCTGTTGGCCAGGGA
>JAWOLE010000385.1:0-3307 GCA_033853815.1 Thermoanaerobaculia bacterium | reverse complement strand
CAGCGGCTTCCGGGAATCGGCGGGAAGAGCGCGGCGCGGCTCGCCTATTACCTCCTGCGGGTCCCCAAGGAAGAGGCGGATCGGCTGGCTCAGGCCATTGCCGAATCGCGGGAGACGGTCCGGCGGTGCTCGGTTTGCAACACGCTGACGGAACAGGACCCCTGCGACGTCTGCGCCGACCCCGAACGCGACCCCTCCGTCCTGTGCGTCGTCGAGGAGCCCGGCAACGTGGCGGCGATCGAGAAGACCCGGGAATTCCGCGGCCGCTACCACGTGCTCTGGGGAGCGCTCTCGCCCCTCAAGGGGATCGGCCCCGACGAGATCGACGCCGAAGGCCTCGTGCGCCGCGTCACCTCGGAGGTCAAGGAAGTGATCCTCGCCACGAACCCGAACGTCGAGGGGGAGGCGACCGCGCTCTACATCGCCAAGAAGCTGAAGCCCTCCGGCGTGCGCGTGACGCGGATCGCCTTCGGACTGCCGGTCGGAGGCGACATCGAATACGCCGACGAGGTCACGATGGCGCGTTCCCTGGAGAACCGGCGGGATCTCTAGGAATCGGGCGATCTGCGATCGGGTGATCGGGTGATTGAAGGCCCTGGCAGATCACCCGATGGCTCGATCACCCGATCACAGATGCTAGAATAAGTCTCACTCAAAGAAACAGTTGCCCATGATGCCCCAGGACCTCGTCCTGTACGAGGAACAGTTCGAAAAGATCCGGCAGGCCCTGCAACGTCTCCTCGAGGACGCCAACGCGAGGCTCGTGTTCCTCGTGGACAAGAACGGGCAGCAGATCGCCGCCGTCGGCGACATGACTTCGCTCGACACGACCTCGCTCGCCTCGCTGACCGCCGGCAACGTCGCCGCCACCGACGGCCTGGCGAGGCTCATCGGAGAGAAGGAGTTCTCCATCCTCTTTCACGAGGGGGCGAGCGACAACATCCACATTTCCATCGTGGCGCGGCGCGTCATCCTGGTCGTCATCTTCGACGAGCGCGCCTCGCTCGGCCTCGTGAGGCTGCGAGTGCGCCGGGCCACGGCCGAGCTGGAGACGGTCTTCGAAGAGATCGCCCGCAAGGTCGAGAGCGAGAGCCTGTCCCTGGCGGCGGAGCCGGAGGCTCCGTTCTCCGAGATCACCGACGAGGACATCGACCGCCTCTTCTCGGAGTGAGGACCGGAGGCCCGTCCCTCCTCGCCGGCAGCTCCCGATGATTCCTTCCGGCTGGGCGCCATGACCTTCATCAACTACGCGGTTCGGGAGATCAACTGCAAGATCGTCTACTACGGTCCCGGCCTCGGGGGGAAGACGACCAACCTGCAATACATCTACGACCGGACCAACACCTCCTCCCGGGGCAAGCTCATCTCGCTCGCCACCGAGACCGAGCGCACGCTCTTCTTCGATTTCCTCCCGCTCGAGCTGGGCGAGATCCGCGGCTTCAAGGCCCGTTTTCACCTCTACACCGTGCCGGGACAGGTGTTCTACGACGCCTCGCGCAAGCTGATCCTGCGCGGCGTCGACGGGATCATCTTCGTGGCCGACTCTCAGGAGTCCCGCATGGAGGCCAACGCCGAGTCGATCCGGAACCTCGACAAGAACCTGAGCGAGCAGGGGTACGACATCGCTACGACCCCTTACGTCCTCCAGCTCAACAAGCGGGATCTGCCGACCGCCGTCGCGGTGGACGAGATGTACCGCCGCTTAAACATCAAGGGCGAACCGACTTTCGAGGCGACGGCCACCACGGGAGCCGGGGTCTTCGACACCCTGAAGGCCGCGGCACGCCTGGTTCTGGCCGACCTCAAGAGGAAATGAACTTCGGGCGGTGACCTTCGCCGTGTCGGGACGGGAGGAGGGTCAGGGGCCTTCCTCCCGACTTTCGACCGCCACGCGGTAGGCCTCGGGAGTATCGAGGTTCTGGAGGATTCCCGGATCGTCCACGGCGATTTCGGTGACGGCCTCCGCCCGCGTCCGCCACAGGTGCCGGAGGCCCTCCCGGGGCGGGATTCCTTCGACGGCCGGGAGGAGTTCCCGTCCGAGGAGCGCCGGGTGCCCCCGCCGTGAACGGTAGACGGGGATCAGAGCGCGGGCGGGGTCCGCCGAGCGCGCGAGAAGCCCGACCGTCCGCGGCGAGACCGCCGGGCAGTCGGCGGGCCAGATGAAGACCGCCGAGGCCTTCGGCGAGACGGCCCTGAGGCCCATTCGGATCGAGATCAACATGTCTTCCTCGGGTCTCGCGTTCCAGACGACCCGTGCGCCGGCGGCCCTCGCGCGCCGCGCGGCGTCCGGAAGATCCGTTCGCAGGACACACACGACCTCTTCCACGCCGGCCAGGGCGAGCGTCGAGAGGATGGTCTCGAGCACGGTCGAGTCGCCGAAGGGGAGGAGGATCTTCTCGGCCTTCATCCGCCGCGAGAGACCCGCGGCCAGAACGACCGCGGCCAGGGAGCCGGGCGAAGCCTGGCTCGAACCCGGTTTCATTTCTTCTTGGCGACCGCCGTCCCGGCAGCCGGAGAGGCGAGCCCCTCGGGCGCCGGAGAGCTCGCGGCGCCCCCGGACCCTCCTCGAAGCGCGAGAGCGCGGAGCCATCGCCGCCCGGCCTCGATCTTCTCGATCGCGCCTCGCCGGGCCTGGCCGAGGAATCCGGCGGCCGGGGGCAGGGAGCGAAGGCGCCGCGCCTCTTCCGCCAGAGCCGCCTCCTGCTCGACAAGGACCGCGCGTCTCTCGGCCGGGGGCAGGGCGTCCAGAAAAGCGACGCGCGCCAGTCCCTCGTCCTTCCCCCGGGGTGGCGCGGTCTCGGCCAGCCACCGTCGAAGCTCCCGCCTCCCGGCGGCCGTTACGCGGTACAGGTTGCGCCGGGGTCCGCGCCGGGGCCCGAGCACCTTCAGGTGGACGAACCCCGCGCGCCGGAGCCGCGCCAGGGCGGGGTAGATCTGGGAGAACTCCGCGCGCCAGACCGCGTCGAGGTCCTCCCGCAGCGCGCGCTCGAGGTCATATCCGGTGCGCGGCTCGTGGTTCAAGAGACCGAGAAGGATGTGGGGAAGAGCCATGCGATGACTATATCAAAACAGATATAGATGCGTCCTCTTTCGGAGTCAGAAAACTAAGAAAGTCCAAAAAGCAAGGAGAAAAAAATGGGGGCCCGCAGGCCCCCGAGAATTCCAGAAGTAAACTGTAACTCGTTGATTTACTTCTTCTTTTTGCCGCCCTTCTTTGCCTTCTTAGCGGCCTTCTTCTTGGTAGCCATCCAGGTCACCTCCCTCCCGACAGCTGATTGACAGCCTTGGGGCGAGGTGCTAATTTTGC
>JAWOLE010000384.1:0-11115 GCA_033853815.1 Thermoanaerobaculia bacterium | reverse complement strand
TGGCGGCGACGTCCAGGCCGACGTCGTCCAGGAGCGCGAGCGGGCCGACCGGCATCCCGAAATCGGTCATTGCGCGGTCCACGTCCTCGATCCGGCAACCCTCCTTGACGAGCCGCACGGCCTCGGACAGGTAGGGCGCCAGGATCCTGTTGACGAGGAAGCCCGGGGAGTCCTTGACGACGACCGGCGTCTTGCCGAGCTTCTTCGCGAGGGCGAACACGGTCGCGACGCTCTCGTCGGAGGAGAGCGGCCCGCGGATGACCTCGACCAGAGGCATGCGGTGGACCGGGTTGAAGAAGTGCATTCCGACGACGCGCTCGGCCCCGAGCGCGCCCGAGGCGATCTCGCCGATGGGCAGTGTCGAGGTGTTGGAGGCGAAGATGGCCTCCCGGGGCACGACGGCCTCCCATTCCTTCAGGACGGCGCGCTTGATTCCGAGCTTCTCGACCACCGCCTCGATCGTGACCTCGCAGGCGGCAAAGCCCGAGTAGTCCAGTGTCCCGGAGAGGAGAGCCATCTTCCCGGCCATCTCGCGGGGTTTCAAGCGCCGCCGCCGGACCTGCTCGTTCCAGATCGCCGCCGCCGCGGCGTACCCGTGGGCGAGCGCTCTGGGCTCGATATCCTTCATTCGGGCCGGGAGGCCGCCGTCCGCCGCGAGCTGCGCGATGCCACCCCCCATCACGCCGGCGCCGAGCACGCCGACGCGCGTGACCGCTCCCGGCCGAACCGCGGCATCCGCTACTCCGGTCTCCTTCTTGACCTGCTCGGTCCAGAAGAAGATCGAGAGGAGGTTCCTCTGCACCTCCCCGCCGAAGATGTTAGCGATGTGCGCGCTCTCCACCTCGAGCGCCCTCTCGACGGACAGCCCGTAGGACTCCTCGAGGACGGCCAGGGCCTCGAACGGCGCCGGGTAGTGCCCGCCCGTCTCCTTGAAGACCTTCTCCCGGGCCGTCTTGAAGAGCAGGCGCCGGCCGAAGGGGTTTCTCTCGAACGCCCAGTCCCGCAGCCCTCCCGCGCCGCGGCCGCCGGGACGCGGCTTCTTCCCTCCGAGCTTGCCGCGTGCGAAGCGCCTCGAGAAGTCCTCGAAGATCGCCGCCGGCACGGCCTCGTCCACCAGGCCGATCGTCTTCGCCTTCTTCGCGTTGAGTTGCCGGCCGGAGAGGATCAGGTCCAGGGCCTTCTCTAATCCCACCAGGCGGGGCAGGCGCGTGCAGCCTCCCCAGGCCGGGAAAATGCCGAGGCGCACCTCGGGCAGCCCGATCTTGGCTTTCGGGGAGTCCGACATGACCCGGTAGTCGCAGGCGAGCGCCGCCTCCGTGCCTCCGCCCAGGCAGATGCCGTTGATCGCGGCGACGGTCGGAAAGGGCAGGCAAGCGAGTTGCTCGAAGAGGGCCTGTCCCCGGGCGGAGCCTTCCCGGATCTGCGCCGGCGGGGTGGCGACGAACTCCTTGACGTCGGCTCCCGCGAAGAAGCTCTCGGGTTTCCCGCTGCGGAAGAGCAGCCCCCGCAGCCTCGGCTCGTGGCCCATGCGCAGGAGGATCTCGGAGAGCTCCTCGAAGACCTCCCGGGAGAAGACGTTGACCTTCTCGCCGGGCCGGTCGAAAGTCAGGACTCCCAGCCCGTCGTCCTCGATTTCGAACTGGAAGGCGCTCATGGTCATCTCTTCATACCTGCTCCAGCACGATCGCTCCGCCCTGGCCGCCGCCAATGCACATGGTTGCGAGGCCGAACTGCGTGCCGCGGCGGCGCATCTCCTTGGCCAGCGTCAGGACGAGGCGGTTGCCGGAAGAGCCGACCGGGTGTCCCAGGGCGACCGCGCCGCCGTTGACGTTGGTCTTCTCCCAGTCGATCTCGCCTATGGGTCCTCCCGTCGCGTACTTCGCGTGCCACGCGGCCGAAGGGAAGACCCGCGCGCAGGCGAGCACCTGTGCGGCGAAGGCCTCGTTGATCTCGACCAGGCCTATGTCCTCCCAGGAGACTCCGGCGCGCTTCAGGGCGAGCGGCGTCGCGACCGCGGGGCCGAGGCCCATGCGTTCGGGCTCGAGCGCGCAGAAAGCGAAGCCGCGGATCTTCGCGAGCGGCGCGTAGCCGCGGCTCTTGGCCGCCGAGGCGCTCATCACGAGGGTCGCCGCGCCGCCGTCGGTGATCTGCGACGAGTTGCCCGCCGTCACCGTTCCGAACTTCCGGTCGAAGAAGGGACGCAGCTTCGCCAGGGCTTCGAGCGTCTGGTTGTCGCGCACGCCGTTGTCCTGGAGGGCCACGGCGTCGTATTTCGGAGGGATCGGCACCGGCACGATCTCCTCGGCGAGCCTGGCCCGGGCGGTCGTAACGCGCTGGTGGGAGCGCAACGCGAAGGCGTCCTGCTCCTCGCGCGTGATGCCGTGCTCCTTGGCGAGAACCTCGGCCGTCTCCCCCATGTTCAACCCGCAGACGGCATCCGTCAGACCCATCTGAAGGCCGATGTCCGGCTTGAAGTGCCTCGGGCGGAACTTAGCGGCGGCCGCGATGCGGGAAGGGGCGCCCTTCGCCGTGAAGACCTCGGTGAAGACCTCCTGGCTCTCGCGCGAGTAGAGGAAGGGAATGTTCGACATGGACTCGATCCCGCCGGCCAGGATCGCCTCGGCCTGCCCCGACGCGATCCGGTAGGCCGCCTCCACGACCGCTTCGAGCCCGGAGCCGCAGAGGCGGTTGACGGTGAAGGCCGGGACGCTCTGCGGGATGCCCGCCCGCAGGGACGCGACGCGGGCGACGTTGACCGCGTCGGGCGGCTGGGCGATGTTGCCGAAGATGACCTCGTCGAGCTCCTTCGGGTCGAAGGCCGTGCGCGCAAGGAGCTCCACCGCCACGATTCGGCCGAGATCCTGCGCGGGGACGTTCTTTAAGTCGGTGTTGGCCTTCGCGTACGGCGTCCGCACGCCGTCCACGACGACTACGTCACGCGACATGCGGCTTCTCGGCCGACTGGTACATCCGTTCGATCAGGCCCTGGTACCGCGTTTCGAGGATCCGCCGCTTGACCTTGAGGGTCGGCGTGATCGCCCCGTCCTCGACGGTGAGGTCCTCCGGGAGGAGCGCGAAGGCGCGAATCTGCTCGTGGTGAGGCTTGTCGGTGTTGTACGTGTCGATCTCCCGCTGGAACAGCGCCCGGATCTGCGCGTTGGAGTCGATCGAGCCGGGATCGAAGGCGATCTGTTTCTGCGCCGCCTCCTCGCGGAGCCTCTCGAAGTTGGGCACGATCAGGGCCGCCAGGAACTTGTGCCGGTCCCCGAGGACGACCGGCAGGCTGATGAAGGCGGACTTCTTCAACTCCTGCTCGATCGGTTGTGGGGCCGCCTTCTTTCCGCCCGCGAGCACGATCACGTCCTTCTTGCGGTCGGTGATCGTGAGGAACCCGTCGGAGTCGAGCTGCCCGATGTCCCCCGTGTGGAACCATCCCTCCGGATCGATCGCCTCGGCCGTCGCCTCCGGCTTGTTGAGATACCCCTTCATTATGTGGCGGCCCCTCGTCAGGATCTCTCCGTCGGAGGCGATCTTCACCTCGACGCCCGGGATCGGCCGCCCGACGGTCCCCAGCCTCCAGGCTCTCGGCCCGTTGACGCAGATGACCGGGGAGGTCTCCGTCAGGCCGTAGCCTTCGTAGATCGTCACGCCCGCGCCCCAGAAGAACTCCGCGAGCTCCCGCGAGAGTGGCGCGCCTCCGGAGACGGCGAACCGGAACTTCGTGCCGAGGGCGTGCCGGATCTTCTTGAAAACGAGCGCGTCGGCGATCTTCGCCTTCAGGGCGAGTCCGGCGGGCAGCGGCGCCGCCCGCTCGTCGTAGGACAGCTTCTCCCTGCCGACCGCGACCGCCCACTGGAAGATCTTTTTCCGGAAACCTCCTTCCGCCTCGACCTTGTCCTGGATGCGGCCATAGACCTTCTCGTAGACACGAGGCACGGCGCCGAAACAGCGCGGGTTGACCTCGAGGAAGTTGTCTCTCAGCTTCTCGATCGACTCGGCATAGGCGACCGAGGATCCCCGGCAGGTGTAGGCGTAGTCGAGCATCCGCTCGAAGACGTGCGAGAGGGGGAGGAAACTCAAGGCCGTGCCTTCTCCCCCGATGGGGACGACCTGGAGCGATCCGAGCACGTTGGAGACGAAGTTGTCGTGGGTCAGCATCGCCCCTTTGGGCTCTCCGGTCGTGCCGGAGGTGTAGATGATGGTCGCGACGTCCTCCGGCTTCACGCGGCTGGCGCGCTGCTCGAAGGTCGAAGGGTTCATGTCGAGGGCCGGGCGCCCCCGGTCCACCAACTGCTCGAAGGAGAGGAATCCCGGCTCCTGCGGCGGCCGGGCGTCGATCGTGACGACGTACTCGAGCGCCGGACACTCGCGCCGGATCGTCAGGACCTTGCCGAGCTGCTCGAGCGAGGAGACGACGACCGCTCGCGCGCCGGAATCCTGGAGGAGCGGGGAGATCTGGTGGGCGGGCAGGGTCGGGTAGATGGGGACCGACCAGGCGCCGGCGCAGACGATCGCGTAGTCGGCCATCGCCCACTCCGGCCGGTTCTCCGACAGGATCGCCACGCGGTCGCCCGGCTGGATGCCCAGCGCGTTCAGTCCCAGCGAGAGCGCCCGGACCGTGTAGCCGAAGTCCGCCGCCGCGATCGGCGTCCACTTCCCCCCGACCTTGGAGATCAGCAGGTCCGGCTTTCCCGAGGCGGAGGCTTTCAGGAAGATGTCACAGAGGGTGCGGACGTCGCTGCTCATGCCCTCCCTCGCGCTGCGGTTTGACCTGCGATTCTGTCAGAGAGACGTTATCCTGTCGAGCGATGGCGATCGCGCTGACGACGGCGACCGCGCTCGCGCTGGCGGGGCTCCTCGCGGTTTCCGTGGACGGCTTTTTCGTCGCCTCGGCCATTCACTCCGCTGCACCGGCCGCGGGCCATCTCATCACGCGGCACGTGGGCTACTCGATCCCGACGGTCCTGCTGTCGCTCTTCTCGCAGTCCATGGTGCTCTTCTATTTCATCGGCACGGGCAGGCTCGTCAAAGATGAAATTGCCTCATATCCCGAGGCCGACCGCCGCCCGATCCTGCGCGAGCTCGCCCGCTTCAAGGCGAAGACGTCTCCGCCGGCGACCTTTTCGCTCCTCACGTCGATCGCCGTCTTCGTCCTCGGCGGCGCCGTCCATACGCGAGCTCTCCCGCCGTGGACGCACCTCGCGGCCTCGGCCGCCGCGGTCGCGACGCACGCCTGGGCCCTCGTCGCGGAGTGGGAGACCTTCGGCGAGAACCACCGCCTGATGGCTGACCCCCGCGCCTACGTCCGGCGCCGACCGGGAACGGGGGCTACTTGACTTCGAGGGTCGTGGTGAGGCCTTCGGCTACGGTGAAGGGGTAGGACGTCTCGCCACTGGCCCCGACCACCAGGAGCTGGTAGGAGCCCGGCGTGAAGTTGTCCCAAACCGTGACCGGAGGCGCGGGGTGCACGCTGCCGTCCAGGCGGAAGGGGGACAGCAGATAGATCGCTCCCGAGGAGTCCACGATGCGCCCGGCGATCGGTACGGCGGGACGCACTTCCACCCGCCCTCCCGGCGTCAGCGCCACGGCCAGAGTCGGCGAGGGCACCTGGACGGACGGAAAGGAGCGGGGCGAGTAGCCGTTCGAGAAGACATAGAGCGAATAGACGCCGGGCCCCAGTGAGGCGAGCTCCCCGCGGCCGGAAGAGTCGAGAGAGACGGTTCCGGAGAAAGCCACCGTGCCGCCGGCCCCGTAGGCGAGCACGGAGATCCCCCGCAGCGGAAGGCCGGTCAAACCGTCCCCGGCCTGGATGCCCAGGCCCGTGCCGCGGTCCAGAGCGAAGTCCGCCTGCGCGTCATCGCTGCCGACCGTGAGGTTTTGCGACTTCTCCTGGTAGTCCGCCTTTTGCGCGGTCAGGAGATAGGAGCCTGGATCCACGTCGTCGATGAAGTAGTGACCCGAGGAGTCGGAAGTGCCCTGCTTCATCGCGAACGTCTGGGTCTCTCGCCCCGTCTGGGCCTGGACGGTCACGCCCTCCAGGGGGATTCCCGAACCGGACTCGGTCACGGTGCCTGTCACCGAGATCGTCGGGAGCGCGATATCTCCGGAGGTGTCGCCCGAAACCGCGAACTCGCGGCGGTAGCTGACGCCCTGACCGTTGACGGTCACCTGGTAATTCCCGTCGTTCAGGCCCTCCAGGGCATAGCTCCCGTTGTCGTCGGTCTGGCCGGAGGATCGCCCGACGTTGGGCTGCGGCGGATCCGGCATGGCGATGACGAACAGACCCGATTGCGGCCGGTCTCCCCGCGTGACCCGTCCTGCCAGGCGGGACGTCCCCTGAAAGGCGATGTCGGCAAGGAAGTCCGTGCTCCCGTCGGGAATCTCGATGGTCTTCGAGGTCGAGCGGCCCGAGAGGAACGATGTCGTCGCCTGGAGGCGGACGACGCCCGAGGGAACATCGTGCAGCGAATAGGCGCCGCTGTCGTCGGTCTGGGTTGCGTCGCTGTAGTTGGCCGCCGAGGCCACGACGCGCACGCCGCCGAGCTGTCCGGACGGCAGGCCGCTCACCGTGCCGTGCAGGAGCGCGCCCGTCGCAATCTGGACGACGACGCCGCTCATCTGCTGGCTCTCCGCCACCACGACTTCCTTCGCCACCGACACGCCCGTGTTGCCCGAGGCGGTCACCTTGTAGCGCCCGGCGGCCAGGTGGTCGAACAGAAAACCGCCGCCCCCGTCCGTGCGCGTGGAGTCGGAGTTGCCGCCGCCGAAGCCGCCGCCGCTGTCCCCTTCTTCGTTCAATTGCACCAGAGCACCCGGAACCCCCGAGCTCCCGTCCGTGCCGACGACGTTGCCGGAGATGCTCGCTCCGGTGCCGAGGCTCAAATCCGCGGCGCTGTCCTTGGAGGGGTCGAACTCGCGGCTCGCGTCGAGATAGTCGGGGTGCGAGGCGGTGACGGTGACTCGCCCGTCGGGAAGTCCATCAAACTGGTAGTGGCCGTCGGCGTCCGTGCTCGTCGAGCCACCGGGGCCGCCGCCCATCATTCGCGCCACCATGGCCCCCATCCCGCCCCCCTGGCTCTCGGACGGATGCCAGGAAACCGAGGCATTGGCGACCGGCGTGCCTCGCGGATCGGTCACGCGGCCGGCGAGGGTCCCGCCCTTCTTGAGAGAGAGATTGACGCCTTCCTTCGTTTCCCCTTCGCCCACCTCGACGCCCGCGACCTCGGCGGAGCGGTAGCCGGCCGCGGTCGCCCGCACCGTCCACTTGCCCGGGGGGACGTCGGTCAGCTCGAAGCTGCCGTCGTCGGACTGGAAGGTTTGATCTCCCGCTCCGCGCAGCGCGATCTGGATGCCCCCGCCGGGGCCGCCGCGCGGGCCGCTGCGCGAAATCGTGAAATCGGTGACAGGCTTCTGGGTGTCGGCGTCCTCCACGCGGCCGCGGACGGTGCCGGCGCTCTTCAAGACGATGGCGAGATCCGGAGCCGGAGGCGTCACGTTCTTCTGGACCGGGGCATAGCCCGTGGCCGAAACGCTCAGCAGGATCGGCCGCTCGGCCGTGAATCCCTCCAGGCGGAACCGGCCTTCGCCGTCCGAAGTGCTGTTGGCCGGACGCCCGGCGCTGCCGATGTCGATGGCGAAGATCTGGGCGCCAGGGATGGGCGCGCCGGTCCCGTCGTGGACCATCCCCGCGATGGGAGCGCCGGAGGTCAGCGTGATCGGAGGCCAGACGTTCTCCCCGGACGCCTTGACCTCGGCCGACGGAATAGTCTTTCGCGCAAAGCCCTCCTTGGAGACCGCAACCGTATATTCGCCTTCCTCGAGCCCCTTGACGGTGAAAGACCCGTCCGCTCCGGTCACCGCGTCGGGGTTGTCCTGCTGCAGTCCCATCACCCGCATCTGGAACCGGGCCCGGCCCATCAATCCCTCCTCGCGATGGACCGCCCGGATCTCGGCGCCTGAGACCGGCTGGCCGGCGGCGTCGACCACCCGGCCGCGCGCCTCGAGCCCACGCCGCACGATCAGGGTGACGTCCTTCAGCGCGTCCCCGGCCTTGACCGACACCCCCGGCTTGCGCGCCGTCGCGTAGCCGGTCTTCGCGGCTTCCAGGGACAGGTTCCGCTCGGGCGCGAGGCCGCGCAGCCGGAAGGTCCCGTCGGAGGCCGTCGGGATTCCCTGGTTCCCGAGGACGGAGGCGGGATTGGAGGCCATGCCGCGCAGGAGCCGGCGAGGGCCCATCTCCCTCGTGATCCTCACGCGGGCGGCGGCGACCGGCAGTCCCTTTTCGTCCGTGACGCGGCCCGAGATGCTCGCCGCCCGGCGCAGCGCGAGGTTGGCGGGGGGGGCCGATTGTCCGCCGGCGGTGACGCCGGCGATCGAGGCCGAGAGGAAGCCCTCCTTGGCCGCCTCGACCGAGTAGCGCGCAGCCGCGAGCCCGCCCAGGCGGAAGCGGCCGTGCGAGTCGGTTCGCACCGAGCGCTCGGCGCGCCGCTGGGCGAATCCCCTGAATCCCGTCGCGGCATAGGCCGAGATCCGCACTCCGGCCACGGGACGCCGCGTCGCCTCCTCGATGACGCTGCCCGAGATCGAGGAGCCGGGCTTCAACGTCAGGTTCGCACGGACCTCTTGCCCCTTCGCGGCGCGCACGGCGTCCTTGCGGGCCGCGAAGTTCTCCTTCCAGAAGGCCTGGACGCGATGGCTGCCGGCGGGAATGCCCGTCAGGCGGAAGGCGCCCTGAGCATCGCTCTCCGCGGCCGCGTCCTCCGCGGTCACGATGACGCCGGCGACCGGCTTGCCGCTTGCGTCCGCGACCGTTCCGAGGATCGTGCCCCCTCGCTGGAGCGAGACGTTTTCCTGCGGCTTCGCCTCGAGCTGGACTCGCTGTGCCGGAACGAACCCGGGCGCGCGCACGCGGAGGCTCCTGGCGCCCTCCGGGGCATTCGCCGCTGCGAAGGTCCCGTCCGCTCCGGTCCGAGCCTCCGCGGCGTAGACCGCCTCGCTGTCGAAAGGATTCTGGGTCGCGACCACGGAAACCCTCGCGCCCGAAACCGGCTTCCCCGCCTCGTCCACGACGCGCCCGGACAGCGCCGCCGCGGCGGGAAGCTGGATGTCGAAGAGCGCGGTTTCTTCCGAGGAATCGTAGGGGCCGGCAAAGCGGGCCGACGGAAGGCCCGAGGAGAGGACGCGAAGCGCGACGGAGACCCCGGGCTTGTCCAGGACGACCCGGAAGCGGCCTGCGGCGTCGGCCGCCGTCTCGCCCAGGACCGCGGGATCCACGCCCGACGTCTCGTCGAACAGGACCTGGTCGTCGTCGCGGTACGAGGTCCACTGGACCTTCGCCCCGGCGATCGGCTTTCCAGCCGGATCCAGCACCCGGCCCGTGATCGATCCGGCGCGGGCTTTCGTGGCGAAAACAAACAGAAGCGACGCGGCCAGAACACTCCAGCGGCGGCGTGCGAACGTCCTCATGGTCTCCTCCCGGGCGGTTCCGTCTTCCAGATTACGTTCTGTTGGTTCAAAAGGTTACGATGACGCATGGTCTCTCTGCCGCTCGGCGGCAAGGCCGCGCTCGTGACGGGGGCCGCCGTTCGCGTCGGCCGGGCCGTAGCGCTCGCGCTGGCCGAGGCGGGGGCCGACGTGGCCGTCCATTATCACTCCTCGAAGGAGAAAGCCGCCGGGACGGTCGAAGCCGTCCGCGCGCTCGGAGTTCGAGGCCTCGCGGTGCAGGCCGACCTGGAGGATCCGGACGAGTGCCGGCGGGCGGTGCGCGCGGCGGCGCAGGGACTGGGGCCGCTCGATTTGCTCGTCCATTCCGCGGCGAACTTCCACCGCGCGAGCCTCGCCGAGACCGACGAGAGGCTCTGGGACTCCGCCATGAACGTCAACGCGCGAGCCGCATACCTCCTCGCCCGTGAGGCGGCGCCCATGCTCCGGGAGCGGCGCGGCCGCATCGTCCTGATCTCGGATTTCCTGGCCCGCGACCCCGCCCGGAATTACCTGGCGCACTCGGTCTCGAAGGCCGCCGTCGAGGGCCTCGTGCGCGCGCTCGCCGTCGAGCTCGCGCCCGAGGTCTCCGTCAATGGCGTCGCTCCGGGGACGGTTCTCGTTCCCGAGGGCACCCCTCCCGAGGAAGCCGAGAAGCTCGCCCGCCGGGTGCCCCTGAAGCGCAACGGCGATCCCGAGGACGTCGCGCGCACGGTACTCTTTCTTTGCGCCGGCCCGGCCTTCCTGACCGGCCAGGTCATCGCCGTGGACGGGGGAAAATCCCTCACATGAATTGATTCTCTTCGTCCGCGAGCCGGCGGGCGAAGTCCAGCATGAGGCGGCGCCGCTCGGAGGCCAGGGACTCTCCCGCCCGAGTCTTGAGCGGCGCTCGCGCGGCCTCCCCGATCCGGGCCGCCATTTCGGAAAGTCCCAGGCCCTCCCGCCGTCCCTCCAGAACATGCCGCACGATTCCGCGGGCGCCCATCTCCTCGAGCTTCACGGCGTCGTGAACGATCTCCTCCTCGGGCGTCGCGGAGCGGCTGGCAAGCCGCGCCAGGCCGCGAAAGAGCGCGGCGACCCTCCGCTCGGGGACGCCGAGAGACGCGAGGAACATCTCGGTGCGGCTGCGATTGCCCATCCGGGAGACCCAGCGCTCCTGCCCCGAAAAGATCGCCAGCAGGTAGAGCAAATCACGGTCGATATCCGGGAGATCCCGCGCGATCTGCCCGGAGGCCGCGACGACGCGGCGCGCGTCTCCGAAATCCGTCAGCCCGTCCAGGCCGGCATCGAGCGGCCGGACAAACTCCTCGATGCGCCTGCGAGTCGCCTCGTCCACCGCCGAGGATCGTAAAACGTAAAACGGCAAACGTGAAACCAAGCCCCGAGGACCGCCCTTCTACGTTTTACGTTTTACGTTTTACGTCTTACGTTTTACGGCATTTCAGCCGTTGGGGCGGCGGCCCTCCGGGCGGGCTCCCTGGGGGCGAGACGGCGGAGGCGGGCCTCCCTCGTTCATCATCCGCCGCTGTTCCTGCATGCGCTCGCGCATCATCTCCCGCCTCTCGATCGCCCTCTGAACCAGGTGGTCCCACTGTTCGGGCTTCAGGACCTGCCTCATGTCGAGGATCATGATCG
>JAWOLE010000383.1:0-5996 GCA_033853815.1 Thermoanaerobaculia bacterium | reverse complement strand
AGCTCTCGGCCGACATCATGGACAAGGGGATCATCATCACGGGGGGCGGGTCGCTCCTGCGCAATCTCGACCGCCGCCTGCGGGAGGAAACCGGCCTGCCGATCTCCTACGCGGACGACCCCCTGGCTTCCGTCGTCCTGGGCACCGGCGCCATGCTGACCGACATGGACCTGCTGCGCAAGATCTCGATCACGTGAGGAGCCGTAAGACTTACGAACCATGAGCTCTTCCCCGGCTGAGCTTGCGGCAGGGCGTTCGCGCCGCGGCGGACTTCTGCTCGCAGGCGTGCTGATCTTCTGCATCCTGCTCCTCTCCGCGCAGGCGCCGGCCCCGAGGCAGCGGGGCTCGCTCTTGCAGTCGTGGATCCTGACCGTGTCCTCCCCCGTCGCGCTGGCCGGCTCGGCCGTATCCCGAACGGTTTCCGGGGCGGCCGATTCCGTCGCGGATCTCTTTTCCGCCCGCGCGGAGAACGCGGCGTTGAAGCAGGCGATGGCCCGGAAGGACAGGGAGCTGTTCCGCCTGCGCGCCGAGCTCTCACAGGCGTCTCGCGAGCGGCTGCTGCTCGAAGGCGGCAACGCTCTGCCCAACGTCCTGGGCGCCGCTCCTGTCCTGCTGCTCGAGAGCCGGGCCGGCGTCCAGAGCGCGCTCGTGGGAGCCGGATCGTCCTCCGGCGTCCTCCCGGGCTCGCCCATCGCCGTTTCCGAGGGGCTGGTGGGACGGGTCGTGGCGGTGGGGCGGTCGATTTCCCGCGCGCAGCTCCTCCTCGACGCCTCCGCCGCCGTGGGGGCCCGTATCGTCCGAACGCAGGAGCTCGGCGTGGTCCGTGGAGACGGGCGCGGCGGAATGCGCCTGAACAACATCCCGACGACGTCCCACGTCGAACCCGGGGACGTGGTCGAGTCGGCGGGCATCGACGGAATCTATCCGCGCGGCGTCGCGATCGGCCGGGTCGCGGCGGTCGCTCGGGGAAGCAACCTCTTCCTGGAGATCCGCGTGACGCCGGCCGCCCGATTCTCGCAGCTGACCGACGTGCTCTTGCTCGCTCCTTCTCCGGCGGCTGGAGCCTCCGGAGGCGGGCCGAAGAATGGCGGACCGTGAAGCTCGGGCGGCTGGCCCTCGTCCTGGTCGCGGGAACCGCCCTCCAGTTCCTCATCGGCGGCTCCCGCCACCGCGCGGCGTGGCCGGTCGATTGCTTCCTGATCGCCACCGCCGCCGTCGCGCGGGGCGGCAACTCCTCGCGCGCCGTCCTCGCGGGCGGGGCGCTTGGCCTGGTCGAGGACGCCTTCTCCCAGCAGCTGCTCGGAATGAACGCCCTGGCCAAGGCGGTCCTGGGCTACCTGCTGGCGGTGGTATCCGTGCGCGTGGTCTTCGGCGGTCCGTGGGCCGTGGGAGGAGCGCTCGCGGTCGCGTCTCTCGTCAACGACTGCCTCGTCGGGCTCCTGTCTCTCGTGCTCCTGCGCGCGCCTCTCGTCCTCTTCTCCCGCGACGCCCTCTGGCAGGCCGCGGCGACCGGGGTGACCGGGGGACTCCTGGAGGCCGCCCGCGCCTTCCCGTGGCAGGACTGGTGGCAGCGGCGACAGCTGAGGAGGCTCCGGTGACGCGGAGGCCGCGATGCTGAAGATCCGGGAGGACCGCCGCGCCCTGTCGCGCCGCATCGAGGCTGCGAGGATCGCCGTGGGGACGGTCTTCGCTCTGCTCGCCGTGGCGTACTGGTACATCCAGATCGCGCGGGGCGAGCACTACTACGCGCTTTCGGAGAACAACCGGATCCGCTCGGTGCGCATCATGGCGCCGCGCGGATACGTGCTCGACAGGCACGGCTCGATCCTCGTGGACAACCAGCCCGGCTACACGCTCCAGCTCTACCGCCGAGAGGCGAAGAACCTCGAGGATTCCGTGGACTTCGCCGCCGCCGTCCTGAAGCTGCCCCGCGACCAGGTGCGGGCTCGCGTCGAGCGCGGCCTGCGCGAGCCCGAATTCGTCCCGATCACAGTCGGGGAGAACCTCGGCGTCGAAGACGTCGCCACGATCCAGGCACGCGCCCCCGAGCATCCGGAGTTCGCGATCACGGTCTCGCAGCGGCGCCTCTACACGCTCGGCACCGCGGCGGCCCACGCGCTCGGGTACCTCTCGGAGGCGAGCCCCGACCAGATCAAGAGCGGCGAGAACGAGTACCGCCTGGGAGACTGGATGGGTCAGAAGGGGATCGAGGGCTCTTACGAGAAGCTCCTGGCCGGGGTGGACGGCCAGCGGCGCGTCGTCGTGGACTCTCACGGACGCGAGATCGCGGAAGAAGAGCGCGTCGAGTCGAGCCCCGGGCAAAACGTCTTCCTGACGCTCGACCTCGACCTCCAGCGTATCGCGGAGGACTATTTCCGCGACAAGGTCGGCTCCGCGGTGGCGATGGACCCGAAGACCGGAGAGATCCTGGCTCTGGTCTCCTCTCCCTCCTACGATCCGAACTGGTTCACGCGTCGCGTCAGCGCCGCCGAGTGGGCCAGCCTGCTCTCGGACTCTCACACGCCGCTCCAGAACAGGGCCATCCAGAACGCCTTTTCGCCCGGCTCCGTCTTCAAGATCTTTCTCGCCTACGGCGCGCTCGCCAAGGGGCTCGTGGACCCGGATCAGAAGGTCTTCTGCCCTGGGTACGCGACCTTCTACGGACGCACCTTCCACTGCCATAAGAAGGAAGGCCACGGTTGGGTCAACCTGCGCGACGCGATCAAGATGTCCTGCGACGTCTACTTCTACAATCTGGGGCGCCGGCTGGGCATCGATCGGATCGCGGAGATCTCCCGCTCCTTCGGCTTCGGCCAGCCGACGGGGGTGGACCTGCCGTTCGAGAAGGCGGGGCTCGTCCCCTCCGAAGAGTGGGCGCGCGAGAAGCGGCATGCGCGCTGGTATCCGAGCGAGACGATCTCGGTCGCGATCGGCCAGGGGCCGGTGCTCGTCACGCCCCTCCAGGTCGCCCGGGCGCTGTCGGGGCTCGTCTCGGGCGGTCGCCTGCCGACGCCTCACCTCTTCCTCGCGTCGCACGACCCGCGGAACGGAGCGCCTCTGCGCTACCAGGTCGAGACCAAAGACGGCCTTCCCCTCGAGCCCTCCCGGGCCGCGATCGTCAAGAGCGGGATGTGGGCGGTCTTGAACGAGGCGGGAGGAACGGCCTTCGCCTCCCGGGTACCCGGCCTCGACGCGGGGGGCAAGACCGGAACGGCGCAGGTCGTCGGCCGCAAGGCGGTCATCCGAGCGGGTGTCGAGCGAAAGAAGCTCGAGGACCACGCCTGGTTCGCCGGCTTCGCGACGATCGAGGACCCCCGGCTGGTGGTCGTCGTCTTCGTGGAGAACGGAGGGCATGGCGGAAGCGCGGCGGCGCCGCTGGCTCAACAGCTCTTCGCGAAATTCTTCGGAAAGACGGCGCCACAGCCGCCTTCGCAACGTGCCTCCGAGCCAGGAAACGAAAAACGGAAGACGGAAAACGAGAGGAATGCAAACCTGTCTTTCCATCGTGTCCCGTTTCCCGTTTCCCGTTTCCCGGCCACAGGGAGTCCTCGGTGATCGGCCGCGTCCTGCCGGTCCCGCGGCGCCTCGACCTGGTCGTGCTCGGGTGCTCTCTCGCCCTGGCATGCCTCGGCGTTCTCTTCATCGCCTCCACGGCGGGAGGGGGGCGTCTTGCCGGTCTGGCCGCGCGCCAGGCGATCTGGATCGCGGTCGGCCTCGTCGCCCTGGTCGCGGCCGTGCTCTTCGATTACCGGACCCTGCTCAAGGTTTCCTTCGCGCTCTATTGCGCGAGCCTCCTGCCGCTTCTCTACCTTCTCGTGTTCGGCTCGAGGATCGCCAACGTACGGTCCTGGATCCGGTTCGGAAGTTTCCAGTTCCAGCCGGCGGAGCTCACCAAGATCACGACCGCCCTGCTCGTGGCCTACCTCTTCGAGAACGAGGACGACACGCGGCCGCGGCTCTCGGCGTTCCTCAAGCTCGGAGTGATCGTCGGTATCCCCTTCCTGCTGACTTTTGCACAGCCGGATCTCGGTCTTGCGCTGACCTTCCTCCCGCTCCTCCTCGTGGGCTTTTACTTCGGCCGGCTGCCCGCGAAGGGGTGGATCGCGATCTTCGCCGCGGTCGTCCTGCTCTCGGGAGCGGCGTGGATCTTCCTCAAGGACTACCAGAAGGAGCGGATCCAGACCTTCATCAACCCTGACCGGGACGTTCTGAAGGCCGGTTACCAGGTCCGGCAATCGAAGATCGCGGTGGGCTCCGGCGGTTTCTCCGGAAAGGGCTTCCACGCCGGGACCCAGAGCCAGCTGCGGTTCCTCCCCGTCCAGCACACCGACTTCATCCTGGCGGTGATCGCGGAGGAGTGGGGTTTTCTCGGCGTCATCCTCGTGCTCGGACTCTTCGCGGCCCTGATCCTTCGATGTCTGACGCTCGCGCGCGTTGCGCGGGACCGGGGGGGAGTGTTCCTGGTTCTGGCCCTCTCGGGGATGATGTTCTTCTCCGTTCTGGTCAACGCCTCCATGATGATCGGCCTCCTGCCGACGACGGGGATACCGCTGCCGCTCGTGTCCTACGGGGGGTCCTCGATCGCCACGACGCTTCTGGCGATCGGGATGATCCTGGGCGTGGACTACCGGCGCTTCGCCAACGCGTGAGACGCGAACTTCTCGTTAACGCGACCCCCCCGGAGACTCGCGTCGCGGTGACGGAGGACGGCAGGACGGTCGAAGTCTTTCACGAACGGCGTGAGCGCCAGGGTCTGGTCGGCAACGTCTATCTCGCGCGCGTGCATCGCGTGCTTCCCGGGATGCACGCGGCCTTCGTCTCGATCGGCCTCGACCGGGACGCGTTCCTCTACATCCAGGACGTCCTGCCGCGGGCGGTCGAAGAGTCGGACGCCGATGAGAAGGAGGAGAAGGAGGACGGGGCGGAGGTCCCGCCTTCAGCGGATTCGACCCTCGGGCCGCCCCGGATCGAGGACCTGCTGCGGGAAGGGCAGGACATCCTCGTCCAGGTGATCAAGGACCCGCTCTCGGGCAAAGGGGCCCGCGTGACGGCCAGTATCGCCCTGCCCGGGCGAATGCTCGTGTGCCTGCCCGGGGCCCGCGGCATCGGAGTCTCCCGGCGGATCGAGGATGAGGCGGAGCGCGAAAGGCTGCGGCGGCTTCTCGAAGACTTCGGTCCCGGCTCCGGCTGGATCGTGCGCACCGCCGCCGCGGGGGGCGAGGCCTCCGACTTTGTCGCGGACCGCGGCTATCTCCAGGAGCTGGCCGACCGGATCCGGCGCAAGGCCGAACGGGGCGGCGGGCCGCTCCTGCTGCACCGGGAGCTCGACCTCGCGCTGCGTTGCGTCCGCGATCTCGTGACCCCGGATTTCGCGGCGATCCGGGTGGACGATCCGCAGACGCATGCGCGGATCTCGGAGTTTCTCGCCGCCGTCGCCCGGCCGCTGGTCCCGCTGGTCGAGCTCTACGAAGAGCCGGAACCCCTGTTCGAGCGTTTCGGCGTCGAAGCCGAGATCGAGAACGCCCTGAAGAACCGCGTGCAGCTCGCCTCGGGGGGATCCGTGGTCGTGCACCAGACCGAGGCGCTCGTGGCGATCGACGTCAACACCGGAAGGTTCGTCGGCAGCGACGCGCTCGAGGAAACCGTCTTCGCAACGAACCTCGAGGCCGTCGGCGAGATCGCGCGGCAGATCCGCCTGCGCGACCTCGGAGGAATCCTGGTCGTGGACTTCATCGACATGGAAGACCCGGAACACCGCCGTCAGATCTTCGAATCCTTCGAGAGAGAGCTCGCTCGCGACCGCGCCCGCACCCGGCTCCTCCAGATCTCGGAGTTCGGCCTGGTGGAGATCACCCGCCAGCGCTCGCGGGTGAACCTCGAGAAGACCCTGACGCGCTCCTGCCCCTGCTGCGGCGGCAGCGGCCGGGTCAAAACCGACCTCTCCGTCGCCCTCGACCTGCGCCGGGAACTCCTCTCCAGGCGGGCCCTGTTCGGTT
>JAWOLE010000382.1:0-2763 GCA_033853815.1 Thermoanaerobaculia bacterium | reverse complement strand
CGACTCCTGCGGCGTCACTCCGCCCGGCACCTCAGCCGCTAGCGAGGCGCCCGGCAGTCCTGCCTTGTTGACGGCGACCACGGCCTTCTTCACCGGGCCGAAGGTCAGGCGCTTATCGGCCTTGATCAGGATCGGAAGCCCGGGCTTGGACTGGGCCGTCGCCTTGATCTCCTTCTCCAGGTCGGCCTCGGGGACCTGCTTGTTCTCGATCCAGTAGTGCTTGTCCAGGTCTACCGAGACGAGGATGTTCTCCGGATGCCCCTTCTTGGCGACGTTCGTCGCCTGCGGCATCTGGACGCTGGCGCCACGCTGGAGCATCGGCGTGATCAACATGAAGATGATCAAGAGCACCAGCACCACGTCGACGAGCGGCGTGACGTTGATGACCGGGCGCGTGTCCGTGCCCTGGCCGACGTTCATCGCCATGGCGTCTAGCCCTGGGCCTGGCGAAGCGCCGCCGGCTGGGCGGCAGGACGGAGGCTGGACTTCATCACGAAGTCGTAGAACTCCGTGGTGGCGTCCTGCATGTCGAGGGCGAGCCGGTCGGCCACCGACGCCAGGTAGTTGAAGATCATCACCGCCGGGATCGCCACGAGGAGGCCGATGGCGGTGGTGACGAGGGCTTCGGCGATGCCGGCGGACACCGACGCGAGACCGCCCGACCCGGTGGCGGCAATCGTCTTGAACGCGTTCACGATGCCGACGACCGTGCCGAGGAGGCCGACGAAGGGCGCGATCGATCCGATGGTGGCGAGGAGGCCGAGGCCGCGGCGAAGACGCGCGACTTCCCGGTCACGTGCCCGCTCCATGGCCCGCTTCGCGCTCTCGGCGCGATCCGAGCCCGGGATGTCCTTGCCGCGAATCACGTCCGCCGCGCCGGCCGCCACCACGCGCGCGAGGTGGCTCGACTTGTAGTTCGCGGCCGCCCGCTGAGCCTCTTCCCACTTGCCCTCGGGGAGCGCCCGCTGCAGGACACCCGCCGCCGAGCGCGTCTGCCGAATGGCCTGCCAGTACACGATCATCCGCTCGACGAAGACCGTGAGGGATGAAAGGGACATGAGCAGCAGGAAAATGACGACGGCGCGCGCGAAGATGCCCATGCTTGCCCACATGGCATCGATCGAGAACGAGCCGGCGGTAGCGAGAATGATGTACATGTCGTTCCTCGTCTTCCTTCTTTCGTGACGTCACGCCCCTTGCGGAGCGCCAGTGAAAACTCTTCTTCCGGGACGGTGCTACTGGAATGCGATCGGTTGGACCACCCAAATGCTCTGAGGCCTGCCCTTCGCGTCGGTACCCGGGACCCAAGTACACGCCTTGATTCCCTTGATGATCGCTTCTTCGATCCGCGGATCGGGCAGCACGCGAGGAGCCATGATCTGGAAGTGAGAGATCTGACCGTTGGGGCCGACGCCGAACTTCACCGTCACCCTCTTCACAACGCCCTGTAGCCCCTCGGGGATGTGGATGGTGTCGGCGAGACAGGCCGGATTCTCCAGTCGCGGCTTCGTGTACCCCGAGCCGGCATAAACCGGCATTTCCTCGTCGATGACGCCACCCAACTGTCCTCCGAGGACGCCGCCGACCACCCCGCCGACCACGCCGCCTGGGACCCCGCCCTCGACGCCGCCTTCCACGCCGTCGTCGCTGCTGTCGTCGTCGTCATCCTCCGGAGGTTTCTGTTCTTCTTTGGGCTGCTCCGGAGGTTTCTCGGGCATCACGATGGGCGCGGTGATCTTCGTCGGCGTGTGCGGAGTCTTCTTCTTCTTCTTCGGAGGCGGAGGGGGAGGCGGCGGTGGGGTTGCGCTCTTGACCCCCGGGCGAATGAACTTCACGTCGACCGGGGGCGCCTCGTCCGGCTGCGCCTGTGCGACGGCAAAGATGGTCGCGACCACGAGGATGGAGCCGTGGATGGCCCCTGAGACCAGGGCGGCCACGCCACGCCGGCCTGTGCCTCGATCCCTACCGGCTGCTGTCGCAAACTCAAACATGCGGGCTTGACTCGGGGCCGGTACGTAGCGCGAAGCGGAACGGACTGTCAAATGAGACCCCCCTTGCCCCAGGAAGCCTCAAGATACCCGGGCGGCGACCCCAGCTCGTTCTGGACCCGCGCGGGCTCGTGTCAACGCCGGCGAGACCGCAGGGCCAGCTCGCCGATCCTCCGGCGAAGACCCGCGATCACCGTCGCGAGGTACTCCAGGCGCTCCTGGGCGATGAAATCGTCCGCGTTCGCGACGAGATCTGCGGGCGGCGCGTCCGATGCAATGGCCAGCAGGAGGTCCGCAAAGTAGGCGTCCACGTCCGCCAGGGCGTGAAGTCCTTCACGGAAATCGTCTTCGATGAAGTCCGCGAGCACCCGGTCCGTGTCCGTCGGACGAAACAGGCGTCGCCGCACGGCTTCCACAGCTGTCGACAGGAGCTGGCCGCCTCCATCGGGAGAGGACCGACCTCGGACCGTGTCGGTGCGACGTTCCAGTTCCTGGAGGCGTGGTTCGAGCATCAGGTCCCCAGACGTCACGAACGAGCCCAGCCGACGGCTCGGGCGAGGGCGGCCACTTCGCCGACGAGCGAAGCCCGATCTCCTGGCTCGATCTCCTCGGGAGATCGCACGCGATAGAGCGTGCCGTCGTTGTTCCGGTGCAGTGCCCGGATGGCACCCTTGCGGACCAGGCCGTCGAGGATCCGATTCAGATGTCGTTCGGAGAGCGACAGGCGCTCCTGGAGCTCGCGCTTGCCCACCCGGCAGAAGTTCCGCCCCCGGCC
>JAWOLE010000381.1:0-13298 GCA_033853815.1 Thermoanaerobaculia bacterium | reverse complement strand
CCGACTTCTTGCCGGTCAGGCAGGCGCACCAGCGGGCGGACAGTGCGTCAAAGGAGGCCTGACAGTTGAAGCAGGAGACGATGTAGGTTTCTTCCCGTGGCAGATTGTTGGCGCTCATCTCGGCCTCGAAGGATTTGTCTCCATTCTAGGGAAAGAAGAGCCCCTGCGACACTGTCCCGAAGGACAGGTTTTCGTACAGGTTGCCTTCGATTACGAGGCGGCCGGGCGGAGGGCGACGAGCGGCTCCTGCTCGACTTCGTAGCCGGCGGCGACCCAGCCGTCCAGACCGCCGGCGAGCGGTCGCACCAGCGTGAATCCTCTCTCCATCAGCGCGTGGGCCACACGGGCCGCCGAGGCTTCGTTGGGTCAGGTGCAGTAGAGGATGATCTCCCGATCCTGAGGAAGTTCCGCGACCTTCTCGGGGATGTCGCCGAGCTGGAGCAACCGGGCGCCCGGGATGCGGCGTGGATCTCCCAGGCGCGCTCCCTCCGTTCGAACGTCGAGCACGATCGGATCGCGGCCCTCGTCCATCAGGCGGCGCAGCTCTTCGGGAGAGATGCGCGCCATGCGCAGCATCCGGTAGAAGCGTCTCCTCTGCCACCACCTGAACGCGATGAAGAGGAGGAGGGCCGCGCCGAGGATGACCACGGCACGGGTGCCGATCCCGGCGAGGAACTCGAGCCCGCGGTCGATCGCCTTGTGAAACACCATGCCGACGCCGACCCCGGCGCTTGCCCAGACGAGGGCCCCCGCGCCGTCGAAGAGCAGGAACGGCAGAAGCCGAGCCCGGATCGCGCCGGCCAGAGGAGGCGCCACGGTCGAGAAGCCGGGCACGAACTTCGCCACCACGAGCGAGGGCAATCCCCATCTCTCGAAGATCGTCGTCGTCTGCCGGACGCAGGAGTCGGGAGACAGCGAGACGCGGCAGAGCGTCTTCAAGACGCGGAAGCCGTAGCGCCGGCCGACCAGGAACCAGGCGGCGTCGGCGAGCAGAGACGCCACGATGGCTACCAGCAGAACGCGCGTCGTGGAGAGGTTCTTCTCCACGGCCAGAGCCCCCGCGACGATGAGCACGGGCCCGGCCGGAATCGGCAGCCCGAGCTGCTCGAAGAAGACGTTGGCGAAGATGAGGGAGAGGCCGTACCTGGAGACGTAGAAGGCCAGTTGCTGCATGAAGGGGTGAGATTCTACCGCCCGGCGTTAACGCCGCCCCCCGGCCTATCGTCTTTCCCCGGGGAGGCTCATCTGCATCCTCGGACCGCGTTTCCGCGCACGGCTCTGCGCGCCGCCGCTTCGCCCGAGGGGAGGAATCTTCGACGCGCCCTTGACCTTGTTCCGCCGATCCATCAGCGTCCTCTCGTGACGGTCGGACCAGACGAAGCCTCCGAGGAGACCGGCTGGGTCGAAGCCGCGCGGCGAGGCGACCGCCAGGCCTTCGAGCGTCTCTACTCGCGCTACGCGGCGATGGTGCACGGCATCCTGCTCGCGCGCGTCCCGCGGATCGACGTCGAAGATCTCGTCCAGGAGGTTTTCCTGACCGTCTTTCGCCGCGTGGGCGCGCTGCGCCGGCCCGAAGCCTTTCCCGGATGGCTCGCCGCGATCGCCAGGAACCGGGCGACGGACCATTGCCGCCGCCTTCCGAAGACCGAGCCGCTTTCGGAGGATTCCGCCGGCGAGGATCCCGCGGAAACGGAGGCCCGGGAGATCCTCTCCCAGATCCGCGCGCTTCCGGAGGCCTATCGGGAGACCCTGGTCCTCCGCCTGGTCGAAGGGATGACGGGTCCGGAGATCGCGGCCCGCACGGGGCTGACGCCGGGCTCGGTGCGCGTCAACCTGTGCCGCGGAATGGCGCGGCTCAAGGAGATGCTCGGCCGGAGGCAAAGCCATGGATGACCGCTACCTCTGGGACCGCACGGGCCCTCCCGACCCCGAGGTCGCGCGGCTCGAAGAGACGCTCGGCCGCCTCCGCCACAGGGGCCAGCTCCCCCAGCCGCCGCGACGGCGGTCCTTCCCGCCCCGCCGGCTTATCGCCGCGGCGGCCGTTGCGGCCGCTGCGGTCATAGTTGCCGCGGCCCTCGGAGCGCTCTGGATCGCGCGGTGCGACCGCGGCTTCGAGTGGCGCATCGAGAGGCTCGAAGGAGAGCCGATCGTGGGTTCCACGCCGGTATCGCAAGCCGCTCGCCTTCCCGTCGGGGGCAGCATCGAGACCAACGGAGTTTCACGGGCGAGGCTCGGCATCGGGCGCATCGCCCAAATCACGATCGCGCCGAATTCGCGCGTGCGTCTCGTCCGGTCTCGCCCGACCGAACAGCGCCTCGCGCTCGAGCGAGGAAAGATCTCGGCGAACATCTCCGCGCCTCCGCGGATTTTTTTCGTCCAGACCCCGTCGGCCCTCGCGGTGGACCTGGGATGCTCCTACACGCTCGAGGTGGACGAAGCGGGGACCGGCCTGCTGCGCGTCGAGACGGGCTGGGTCGCTTTCGAGCGGGGCGGACGGGAATCGATCGTCCCGGCGGGCGCCGTCTGCGCGACGCGACCGCAGACCGGCCCGGGAACGCCCTACTACGAGGACTCCACGCCCGCCTTCCGCCGGGCTCTCGGCGCGATCGACTCCGGATCGCGAGAAGCCGGCGACCTCTCGACGCTCCTGTCCGAAGCCCGGAGGCAGGACGGCTTGACGCTCTGGCACCTGCTCGCGGGCGGCCGGGGAACGGATCGTGAGCGCGTGCGCGCGAGGCTGGCGCAACTGGTTCCCCCGCCGGCCGGCGTGACGCGAGAGGGCGTTCTGCGAGGAGACCGAAAGATGCTCGAACGCTGGCGCGGCGAACTCGACGGCATGCCGCTCTTGCCGAGCGAGGGCCTCCTGCGATCCTTCTGGCGGAGGCTGCGGTTCCGTCTCGCGGCGGCGCGATGATACGGTCCTCTACTAAGATAGTCGTGTGATCCTCGACACGGCGCGCCGGGTCCTCCAGATCGAGGCGGACTCCATCCGCGAGCAGATCGGGAACCTCGGCCCCCCCTTCGTCCGCGCCGTCGAGGAGATCGCCGCGTGCACCGGAAGACTGTGCGTCACCGGCCTGGGCAAGTCGGGCCTGATCGGACAGAAGATCGCCGCGACCCTCGCTTCGACCGGCACGCCGGCGTACTTCCTGCACGCCGCCGAGGCCTCGCACGGCGATCTCGGCATGCTCGTGTCCGGGGACATCGTGCTCGCGCTGTCGGTCTCGGGCGAGTCGCCGGAGGTCGTGAGGTTGCTCGAGTTCGCCCGCGAGCGCGGACTCTTCACGATCGCGATGACGGGCGCGGCCGACTCCTCGGCCGCCCGCGCGGCGAGCCTCGCCCTCTCCGTCGCCATCTCGCGCGAGGCCTGCCCCTGGAACCTCGCCCCGACGGCTTCGACGACGTCGCTCCTCGCGGTGGGGGACGCGCTGGCCATGGCCCTTTCGGAGAAGCGCGGCTTCAAGGAGGAGGACTTCGCGGCCCTGCACCCGGGCGGCGAGCTCGGCAAGAGATTCCTTAAGGTCAAGGACCTCATGCGGACGGGCGAACGGGTCCCGCGCGTCTCCCGCGAGACGCCGATGACCGAGACGATCCACGAGATGTCCCGCAAGATGATGGGGATCACGGCCGTCGTCAACGGAAAAGGGGGGCTGGCGGGCGTGATCTCCGACGGCGATCTGCGCCGACTGCTCGAGAGGGACACACGCCTGCTCTCCCGCACGGCCGGCGAATGTCTCCACTCGAACGCGAAGACCATCGACGCCGAGGAGCTCGCGTCGGTCGCGCTCTCGCGGATGGAGGAGTGGAAGATCACCTCGTTCTTCGTCCTGGACGATCAGGGCCGGCTCTCGGGAGCGCTTCACATGCACGACCTGCTGTCCGCCGGAATCCGCTGAGAGGAATCGGGTGATCTGCGATCGTGCCATCGTGTGATCGAAGGAAGGCCCTCGTGAAACATCGCCCGATCACCCGATCACCCGATTACCCGATCATCCGATGATCCGGGCCCTCTTCTTCGACGTGGACGGGGTCCTCACCGACGGAAAGATCTATCTGGCGGGCGACGGGCGGGAGTTCAAGGTCTTCGACACCAAGGACGGCCACGGAATGCGCAGGGCCATGGCCGCCGGGTTGAAGATCGCCTGGATCTCGGGCCGCACCTCGCCCGCCACCGCGGCCCGCGCGAAGGATCTCGGCGTCCACGCGTGCCGGCAGGGCGTCCGGGACAAGCTCGCCGAATACGAGAGCCTCTGCCGGCGCTGGAAGATCGCGCCGCGGGAGACCGCCGCGGTCGGCGACGACGAGCCCGACGCTCCCATGATGGAGGCCGCGGGGTTCTCCGCCTGCCCCGCCGACGCGACGCGGGAGGCGCGAAGGGCCGCGACGCTCGTCCTGAAGAACGCCGGCGGCAACGGCGCGGCCCGCGAGTTCATCGAACGGGTCCTCGAGAGGAACGGGACTCCAGCGCCTGATCGATCAGTCGAGCGAGAACGTCCCTCGCGTCGAAATGCTCCTCGACGATCCTCCTCGCGGCGCGGCAGTGGAGCTCGTAGTCGCGGTTGACGGCCGCGATTCCTTCCACGGCCTCGTCCGGGCTCGAAAACGCCAAGAGCCCCCGCCCCGACGGCAGCCGTCCTGTGAAGCCCGTATCCTGCACGACGGCCGGACGGCCGCTGGCGAGGTAGCCGGAGGTCCTTTCGCTGAACCAGCCGCTGCGGCTCACCACGTAGCCGTGCTTGGCGACGCTGAACTCCGCCTTCGAGCGGCGAATGTAGCGCTGATAGGTCCAGGGGTCGCGCGAAGGTCCGAGCGGGTTGCGGACGCCCCAGCCCTTGCGCCGAAGCTCGTCGCGCGGCGCCGTCGGGCTCCCCGCGGCGAGCTCGAAGATCTTGCCGACGCGCCCGGGAAGGTCCCAGTAGGGCCCGAAGGATTCCGACTTCATTCCGTACCGGCGCCCGCCGTCCTCGCGCGCCTCGTAACTGTCCCACTGGAGGACGGTCGTGAACTTGCCGCCGGCGGGCCCCGGCGTGACCGGCCAGGCCTCGGGGACGACGGGCTGGCGCGTGGGCCGCCACGGGAACCCGTCGTCGGGTATCTCGGCTCCGCCCCCGCCGATGTTCTCGGCGAAGGAGAAAAAAGCGGTGTGCCGCGCCGCTTCCCGCCGCGCGGCCTGGTCGGTCCGGTGCCGGATCTGCGTGAAGACGGGATCGGTGTCCACGAGCGCCCGCGCCGGAATCCGCTCGAGCCAGGGCCGCAGCGGGTTGACGCCGCTGACGTTGACCATGAGGTCCGCCTCGCGGCAGGTCGCGAGGACACGCTCGGCCTCCGGGCCGTGCCAAGTCGCGGTGTGGGCGTCGTGGTAGGCCCAGCGATCCCGAAGGCCGACACGATCGAAGGCGCGCCGCGCGAACTCGAGGCCGTAGGAAGGGTCGGTCCCGGTCGCGTCCCGGGTCGGGTCGTAGCAGGACGGGTAGTCGTCGCTGTCCTCGACGAAATGGACATCGTGCCCCAGGAGATGGAAGCCGAGCGCGTACTGGAGATGGTGCCAGGCGATCCCTCCCAGCGGCCCCCGAACGATGTAGCCGAGCAGAATGATCCGGAGTCGGCCCGTCATGCCGTCGCCGGCCCCGCGTCGCGGAAGTTCACAAGGGAGACCCCGCGGGCTTCGATCGCCTCGCGGACCCGGGGATCGCACAGGACGGAGACCTCGCGCGCGCGCTCTCGCCCGTACATCGTGTCGAAGTCGTCGCGGAGGCCCGGATGACAGCCGACCTCGGTCAGGCCCGGCGGCAGCTCCGAGAGGATCGCCAGCAGGTTATCGACCGTGATGTTCTCGGGCAGAGGCTCCCCTTCGGCGGTCTGACCATAGAACTGCCCGCAGTGCCACACGCCGGGCGCGAAGTGGCGCAGAGGCACCGAAAGCCGGCGCGCGGCCTCGAGGATCACCGTACGCGCGGGCTCCCGCAGGTGAACGTGCTGATGAGAGTCCAGGTGGCTCGGGTCGCCGCCGACCAGAGCGCGGAAGGCCGCGATCTGGCGGTCCACCTCGGCGCGGACCGCGGCGCCGTCCTCGAGGTCCACGACTTCGTAGAGCGGCACCCAGGAGCCGCCGCGGAAGGCCCATTCGCCCAGGTCGAGATGGAGGCCGAGGCTCATCCCGGCCTGCCCGCGCGCGTAGGAGGCGGCCGGCGCGGAAGCCGGCCAGCGGGTCATCAGGCTCGCGCTCGTCACGATGCCGCGCTCGCGCGCGTGGGCGACACCTTCGTTGACGCCGGCGCTGCGCCCGAAGTCGTCCGCGTTGACGATCAACCGCCGGGATGTCAACGTCAGACTCCGAGATCCGCGAGCAGCCGGGCAAGCACCTTCTCGGCCGCGAAATACTCCTCAGCGACGGCCCGGGCCGCCCGGCTGTGCCTCGGGTAGTCGGAATTGACGGCGTCGATGGCGGCCAGGATTTCTTCGATCGTGCGGAAGGCGAAGAGCCCCTCTCCCGTGGGAAGGATCCTGCCGAAGCCGGTGTCCTGGGTGATCACCGGCCGGCCCGCCGCGAGATAGCAGGCGCTCCGCTCGCTGAACCAGCCGCTGCGGAGCCGGACGTTCAAGTCCCTGGCCACGGTGAACTCGCCCCGGGAAGCCCGGATGTAGTCCCGGTAACGCCGGGGATCGGTCGAGAAAGCGTGGGCGTCCGCCAGCCTCCAGCCTTTGGATTCGAGAAGACGGCGATCCCCGGCGGGAAGCCCGCCGGAGGGAACCTCTTCCTTGGGCGTGGGACGCACGATCGCGGCGTCGTCGAGCCCCATCGCGATCTCGATCGGCTGCTCCTCGACCCTGCGGGGCAGATCGATGAACCTTTCGAACTCGTGGTGTTTGCTCCAGCGGTAGACCTCCCCTTGGAACGCGACGTCGCGACCCCCCTGCTTCCAGTTGCAGATCGTGGTCAGCTCGCGCCTGGGCGGCGGTCCGTCCTTCCAGCGGTCGAGCAGGACCGGCTGGCGGGTCTTCGCCTTGAGCCCGGGCAGCGGGGGGACCGGGCAATCGGGGCTGCCGATGTTCTCGCCGTAGGTCGCGAAATCGTCGTGCTGCTCGATCAGGGCTCGCGTGTCCTCCTTCCCCTGCTCGTACGTGATCTCGTGATAGACGGGATCGGTCCCCAGATAGACCAGACGGCCGATGCGCAGCCCCTCGCCGGTGCGCGGCCGCGTGGCTCCGGACACGTTGATCACCAGATCCGCTTCCTGCAGAATCCTCTCGGCCGCACCGCGGGCGAGGCCGAACCATTCGCCGTCCGAATAACTGCGGCGGTAGGCCCAGCTGTCCGCGAAACCGAAGGCCTCCGCCGTCGCCGCCAGGTAGTTCAGGGCGTAGTCGGAGTCGTTGACCCGGGAACGGCGGAGGGGATCGTACGGCCATTCCGACGTCACCTCGAAGTAGGAGACGCGGTGGCCGAGCCGCCGCAGGCCCTCCGCGATCTGCATGTGCATCCAGGCCATCCCCGCCCAGGGATTGTTCGCGAGCGTGCCGAGGACGACGAGGCGGAGGGATCTCACCGGCCAGCCGTCGCGGCGCTGGAGGTCACGAGACGCCCGTTCTCGAGGATCAGGAGGTCGTCGCAGCGCTCCAGA
Source organism: Thermoanaerobaculia bacterium (assembly GCA_033853815.1). GTDB lineage: Bacteria > Acidobacteriota > Thermoanaerobaculia > UBA5066 > Gp7-AA6 > JAWOLE01. Next base: position 5,676 of record JAWOLE010000381.1, on the reverse strand, counting down.
GTGCTCGCGCGGTGCGCGATGATGAACGTCGTCCGGCCGCGCATCAGGCGCTCCATCGCCTCCAGGATGCGGGCTTCCGTGGCCGGGTCCACCGAGCTCGTGGGCTCGTCCAGGATGAGGACCGGGGCGTTCTTCAGGAACGCGCGGGCGAGCGAGATCCGCTGGCGCTCGCCGCCCGACAATCGCATCCCGCGCTCGCCCACCCGCGTCTCGTAGCCCTCGGACAGGGACGCGATGAACTCGTCGGCGTTGGCCGCCTTCGCCGCGGCCTCGATTTCTCCGCGGCTGGCGCCGGGGCGGGCGTAGGCGATGTTCTCGGCGATCGTCGTGGAGAAAAGCACCGGTTCCTGGAGGACGAAGCCGAACTGGTCGCGCAGATCCGCGAGTCGGTAGTCCTTCAGGTCCACGCCGTCGAGGGTGACGGAGCCGGCCGTCGGGTCGTAGAAGCGGATGAGAAGGCTCGCGAGGGTCGTCTTCCCCGCGCCCGTGGGACCCGCGATTCCCACGCGGGCCCCCGGGCGGACCTCGAAGGAGACGTTCTGGACGGCCAGGCGGCCGGTCCCGTAGGCGAAGGAGACGTCGTGGAACGCCACGGCGCCGGCGGCCCGCGCGAGCGGCCGGGCGTCGGCGCGCTCGACGATCTCCGGCGCCTCGTCGAGCAGCGACAGGCAGCGGTCGGCGCTGGCGAGCGAGGACTGGATGTCGGCCGCCTTCGCGCTGATCGCCGCCAGGGGTTCGTAGAGCTGCGCGAGGTAGGCCATCACGATCAGAAGCTCGCCGAGCGTGAGCCTTCCGGATTGCACGTGGAGCGCGCCGAGCAGGAGGGTCACGGCGACCCCGGCGGCGACCGTGACGCCGACCAGCAGGTCGTATCCCCCCTTCCAGAAGGCGACGCGCAGCTGGCCCCGCATGCCCTGACTCGAGTAACGCTCGAAGCGGTCGCGCTCGCGTGCCTCCCCGCCGAACGCCTTGACGACGCGCACCGCGGAGAGGACCTCCTGCACGACCGACAGCGCCGAGGTCTCCAGCTCCTTGACCTCGTGCCACCAGCGCCGCAGCCGTGGGCTACCCGCGCGCGTGACGAGGAGCACCGCCGGCGCGACCACGAGGGCGACGACGCCGAGCTGCCAGTCCAGCCGCAGAGTCACGACGATCATCCCCACGACCGTGAGGCCCGCAGTGAGGAAAGGGATCACCCCGTTGATGAGGATCCACTGGATCGCCGGCGCGTCGTACTGGATGCGGTAGGCGGAGTCGGCGGGCCCCTTCGCGTCGTGGTAGGAGAGGGAGAGCCGCTGGACGTGCGCGAAGAGCTCGGAGCGCAAGCGCAGGATGAGCCGTTCGCCCGTGTAGGTCCCCAGGAGCCACCCCCCCAGACCCTGGAGCTGATTGAGCAGGGCCACGGCGACGACAAGGAGAGCGGCCAGAATCAGGATCGCGCCGCCCGAATGCGAGAGCGAGGCCGGCAGCAGGGCGGCCAGAACGGCCGGAAGGGGCTTCGAGCCGAGGACGCTGTCCACGACGATCTTGACGGGAAGCGGCGTGAGCAGCGCCGCCGGCGTCGCCAGGAGGCTCACGACAAGCAGTCCTGCCAGGTGCGGCCAGTAGGGCCTGGCCAGAGCGAGGAGCCGCCGGTAGAGGGTCAACGAATCGTAACGGGCCGCCGCCATGACGCCTCGGGATCCGATCGATCTCCCCGTTAGCCGTCACCGGTCGATCGGCTCTCGCCCCGCCCCGCCGATGCGCTGCGTACAACGGGAGCTTTCAACGCCGTCGCGCGCGCGAAAGGCGCGAAACCGGACTTCCCGGCCGCTTCCGCAGCCCCCGCAAGGACGACGCGCCGCAACCAGAGAGCGCGCCCCCGGAGTGCCGCAAAGGCGAGCGCCAGGAGGAGGCCGGCCGCTCCCGCGGCGAAGAGGGACGCGGCGCCGAGGACGGCTACGGCGCAGACGCCGAGCCCCAGGGCCGCCAGTCCGCCCCGCGACACGACTGGTCGGACGCGAAGCCGCAGCAGCCGCTTCGGCCCGCCGTGGTACTCCACGACCGTCGAGACCAGCGCCCGCGCCCCGGGGGCTCCCGCAACCCGGAGGTCGAACCGGTCGAACGGGCAACCGCGCAGGACGGGAAACCCCTCGAGAGAAAGTCTTCGCTCGAGCGCCTCCAGGAAGGCCGTGCGCTCGCCGCCGGATTCGCTCCAGAAGACGGCCTCGGTCACGCCCCGCGACTCTTCCAGCGTGGCTGCCACTTTCTCTCGCCGCGCGCGGTAGAGCCGGTGCGCTTTGCGAAGCTGCGCCGCGCGCCGGATCCAGGGCTGGGCGAGCGAAAGCCAGAAGACGAGAGCCCGGGTCTTCGGCGCGGCATCCTCCGGCGCGAGCTTCACGCCAACAGCCCGGGCGAGCGCGACCGCCAGGGCGGCGCAGAGGAGCACAGCGCCCGGCAGGGCCAGCGCGGCCGATCGCGCGAGGATCCCGCCCGCCAGGGCCAGCAGCCCGGCCAGCGTTGCCTCGGGCATCGCGGCCACCGCCGCGAGCCGGGGGCCGTCCGGCTCGTACAGCCTCTGGAAGAGGCCGAGACCGAAGACCCCGTATTCGATGCGCGGGCGCCGGAGGCGCAGCAATCCCCGCCCCCCGTCGTAGAGATAGATCCGGCCCCGCCAGAGAGCGCCTCCGAGCCAGTTGTAGCGGTCCGGGTGCTTCGACGCGAGATCGGCCTCGGCTTCGCCATAGCCGCGCTGCTGCCGGAAGTACCCCCGCGCGGAGTCTCGCCGGTGATGCCACACGACGGCGGAAGGCGTGAAGGCGAGCCGGCCGCCCGCGTTCTGGATCCGCCAGCAGATGTCCACGTCGTCTCCGGCGGATCGAAAGCGCGGGTCGAAGCCTCCCAGCGCGACGAGCGCGGACTTCCAGAAGGCCATGTTGCAGCCGGGAACGTGCTCGGCGTCGTCTCCCATCAGCACGTGGGTTGCGGTGCCGGGCGAAGCCGACACGGCCGCGGCCACCCAGCCGTCTCCGGCCGGCGGCAGGTTCGGCCCGCCCACGCCCTCGGTTCCCGGGCCTCCGGAGAGAAGCGCCCCGACCAGATGGTAGAGCCAGCGGGAATCGACCGCGGCATCCGAATCGCAGAAGGCCACGATCTCGCCCGTGGCGGCTTCGATGCCCGTGTTGCGCGCGCAGGAGAGGCCGCGGTTCTCCTGTTGGACGAGCCGGACGGCGCCGTTGCGCTGCTCGCCCGGGCGCAGGAACTCTCTGGCGATGGCCGCGCTGTCGTCGGTGGATCCGTCATCGACGACGATGACCTCGTAGTCGGGATAGCGCAGCTTTGCAAGGGACTGCAAGGTTTCCCTGAGGGTCCGGCCGCCGTTGTAGGTCGCCACGACGACGCTCGCGCGCGGCTCTCGTTCGAGGGGGACCTCCGGGGCCCGCGCGAGCACCTCGGCGACGGTCCGCGCCGCAGGACGCCGCCGCCGCTCGCGGTCCGTCAGGCCGAAAGACCAGCCAGTCACGTCGTGGCCGCCTCGGAACCATTCGTCCGTGAAGGAGAAAACGAAGGTCCCGGCGGCGCCGGCGCGGAATGCCTCCTCGAGCGAGAACCGCAGGATCTCGGCCTGGCGATCCTCACCTTCCCGCTGCACGTCGATGCCGAACTCTCCGAGGAAGAAGGGACGGTCTCCCGCCAGGTTGCGCACGTGCGCGAGGTAGCGGGAGAACGGCTGCCGGCCGTGCAGGTAGACGTTGAGGGTGTAGAAATCGAAGGCCTCCAGCCGGAGATACTCGGTCGGCGGATAGTTGGCGTAGCTCACGAGGCGGCGTGGATCCGCCGACTTGGCGGTTTCGAACAGGTCGCGGAGGAAGCGCTCGACGACGCGAGGGCCCGTCCAGCGGACGTTCGACGCCGGGATCTCGTTGCCGACGAGGACGCCCAGCACCGCCGGGTGATCCCGCAGCAGCGCGACCGCTCCCCGGACCCGTTCGTGGACCTCTCTCCGGAACGCGGCCTCGCCCAGGGCGCAGACGTGCTCCGACCACGGAATGCCGACCAGCAGAGAGATCCCCGAACGCGCCGCCAGATCGGCCAACCAGGGCGGCGGCACGTCGTAGAGACGGGCCGCGTTGACGCCCAGGGACCGCATGAGCGAAAAATCGGTTCGAACGCGGCTGGCGGTCGGGAAGGACTCCCCGGCGGCGTTCGGCCGGAAGGGGCCGTACGTCACTCCCTTCGCATAGAACTTCTCCGCGCCCCGATAAAGAAAAGGACCGCGCGTCTCGAACCGCCCGAGAGCGGTGAGGACAGGGGCCCGCTCGGTTCCGACCGAATCCGGCTCGAAGACCGTTCCCGCTTTGCCTCGAAGGTCCATCTCCCCCCTACCCACGACCCCAGAAAACTTCAAAACGCCGCAGGAGCCTGCTCTGTTCCTGCAGGAGCAATTGCGCTTCTCCCTTGTTTCGCAAGCTTTTAGCAGGGGATGGGGCTTCCGTCCATAGGACCTTGGTCTGCCCGTCTCAATCGAAGGTCAGAGCAGCCGCAAGGCCCGGCCTCGGCGGCGGCTTCGAGTCGGACGGGGCCGGCCTAACGGTTCCGCTGCAGCAGGAACCCGAGAGCGCCGAGCAGGAGGGCCAGGCCGAGCAGGCCCCATTCCGAGAGAGTCGGAATGTTCTCGGCAGGCGGGGGAACCGTCGGGGTCGGCGTGGCGACGCCGGCCGGCGTGTTCGTCGGAGTAACGGTCGGCGTGTTGGTCGGTCGAGGCGCCGGCAATCGCGAAACAACAGCGCCGACTCCATCAATCCCTGCAGCACGTCCAAAGTCTAGGGAAATGGCTGGACCAAATCCGCGGTCGCAGCAGATTACGAGTTTGTTTTCAGCCGGTTCGGATCGCCCGTCGATGATCCGGTCGACTCGTTCCGAACTACCCGAATGCCATTTTGTGGCACACGGCTTACCGGCTTTACGTGGCCGGCTCCTCCCGCTTCTTGAACATCCAGGCGACTCCGACTCCCAGCAGGTAGAGCAGGATCATCGGCACCGCGAAGACGCACTGGGTCGCCACATCGGGCGTGGGCGTGATGACGGCCGCGATTATGAAGATGATGAGAACGGCGTACTTGAACTTGGCCATCAGCCACTTCTCCGAGACCACCCCCATCCGAGCCAGGAAGAAGATCAGGATCGGCATTTCGAAACAGAGGCCGAGGCCCAGGATGATCTTGATCGCCGTCCCGAGGTACTCGTTGATGGTGATGACCGCGTTGAAGTTCTTTCCGACGCCGATCAGGAACCCGACGACCAGAGGGAAGGCCTCGAAGTAGCCGAAGGCGCAGCCGCAGAGAAAGAAGAAGACGCCCGCCAGGATAAACGGCAGCACGTAGCGCTTTTCGCGGCGGTAGAGGGCCGGCGCCACGAAGAGCCAGAGTTGCCAGAGGATGATCGGCGAGGCGGCTACGACGCCGGCGAAAAGCGCCACCCGGAAGTACATCAGGAAGGGCTCGGTCAGGGTCGTGTAGGAAAGGTTCTGGCCCGGCGGCAGCACGCGGCGCACGGGCAGGGCCAGGATGTCGAAGAGCTGGGGGGCCCAGTTCCAGCTGACGAGGAACAGGACGAAGACCGCGACGAGGCAGACGATCAGGCGCCGGCGGAACTCCTCGAGATGCTCGAAGAACCCCATCCGGGGGAGCTCTTCCT
>JAWOLE010000380.1:0-33405 GCA_033853815.1 Thermoanaerobaculia bacterium | reverse complement strand
GCGGGGACGACCACCTGGCCAACACCCCCAAGCACGTCGCGCTCTTTCGCGCGCTCGAGGCGCCGGTGCCCCGCTTCGCGCACCTGGGCATGATCCTCGGCACCGACAGGAAGAAGCTCTCGAAGCGCCACGGCGCGGCCGCCGTCGAAGAGTGGCGGGACCGGGGGATCCTTCCCGAGGCGCTCTTCAACTTCCTGGCCCTGCTCGGCTGGGCGCCGGGCGAGGACCGCGAGATCCTCTCCCGCGCCGAGATGGAACAGGAGTTCTCCCTCGAGCGCGTCGGCGCCTCCCCTTCCGTCTTCGACCCGGAGAAGCTCCTCTGGATGAACGCCCAGTACATGGCCCGGATGCCGGCCGGGGAACTGCTCGCGCAGTCCGAGCCCCATGCCCCGGAGGGCGTTCCCGCGCGCGACCTGGCTCTGCGCGTCATCGAGTTGCACCGTACGCGGGCCCGCACGACGATCGAGATGGGGCGGGCCCTCTCGATGTACGCCAACGACCCGTCCGATTACGACCCGGACGGCGTCCGCAAGCAGGTCCGACGGGAGACGCCGCTGCTGCTCGAGAAACTCATCGCGCGGCTCGAGACCGTAGAGGACTGGAGGACCGAGACCCTCGAGGCGGCTCTGCGCGCGGTGGCGGAGCAGGCGGGCGTTTCGGCCGGCAAGCTCATCCATCCCACGCGACTCGCGCTGACCGGCTCGACCGTCGGCGCGCCTCTCTTCGACGTCATCGCCCTGCTCGGCAAGGAGACGTCGCTGCGGAGGCTGCGCAAGTTCGTCGAGGCGATCCACCCCCACACACCCGCGTAGATTCAGGGCTCCGGTTTTTTCTTGCGTGCCGTAGTGGCGGCCGTTTGCGGCGGCGGACCCGCCGCATGTCGCGTCCCTCGGCCGCGACCCGCGGCCGACGACGCTCGGTGAGCGGCCGCCCGCCTCCCCTCGGGCTAAGACCAGGGCGGGAGGGGGCAAGCCCCTCCCCTACGGCACGAAGGAACGAGCCGCCATGCCACACGAAGAATGCTTAATTCTTGACCCGGTAGTCCTCGCGGAGGTGGCGCAGTTCCTTCAGGGCGCCGCGCAGGACGCCAATGACCCGGGAGACTTCACGGCCGTAGAACTTCATCTCGGCGTCGCAGTCCGTTAAACCGTAAATTGCTTCGTCCTTTTCAAGACGATCCTTCTCGTAGGAGAGGCGCTCGATCAGCTCGTCGAGTTCGGTGCGCAGCACGAAGGCGATGTCGCGCACGCCGAGAAAGCGGCTGCACTGCGGACAATGCACCTCCTCGCTTCCCTCATCCGGCACATCGTCGATGACGAACTGCCGCTCGCAGCGGGGGCACTCGAAGACTTCCGGGATCATCCAGCTCTGAGTTTACGCCGGGAAGAAACAAAGTGAGAACCCGGGCTGCTGCTCACTTTCGTGGACGCGCCAATGGCACCGACATTGCTTCCACCGGGCGAGGTCCGTGACGCGCCAGCGTCCCTCCGCCTCGCGATCCCTCCGCTGCCCGAGAACGACGCCTTACACGCCTAGCAGTGTTGCCGGTGGCTTTCGGCTTCTCCCGGCCTAGTATCATCGCGTGACGCCCTCGCGAAAGACCGGCAAGCCCGACGACGAGAGGGGGCGGACTCTCTTGTTCCGCGCGGCCGCCGTGCTGGCGCTGCTGCTCATGAGTACGCTCCTACTCTCGCCGGCGGCCGCCCAGATCGTCCGAGCCAACCCGGCCCCGCGCGTCTCGCTCACGTACATCGCCGGCTCGACCGTCAAGGTCGAGCAGCTCATCGGCGACGTGGACTACCAGACCAGGGCCCCCACGGCCAGCCAGACGGTCACCCGGTACGACATCCTGGGCAACGACATCGCTTCTTCATTCGAAGACAACGGCAGGGCCCTGTTTCTCTTCGGCGACACGATCAGCAGCGACACCAGCAAGGTGAAGTACAACGCCCACGACCCGATCGCCTGGAGCACCAGCACGGACCCTACCGAGGGGCTCGTTCTCAATTTCTACACGAACGCCGACGGCACGCCGCTCTTCGTCGAGCCGCCGGGCGTCGCGATGGGGCCGGACGACGTGCCGAATGCCGGCATCAGCCTTCCCGACGGGATCTACCTCGTCATCAACACCGGCTCCGACACGAGCCTCCCCGACCCGCACGTCAACGACTACTCGGTCCTGTCGCGCTTCGACGAAGCCTCGAAGACCTTTACGACCGGCCGCACCATCTCGCGTCTGCCCGGAGGGCATTTCGTCATCACGTCGCTCCACTTGTCGGGCTCGGACGTCCTGATGTTCGGGACCGGGGCCTACCGCGCCTCCGACGTGTTTCTGGCCACGGTTCCGGCGAGCAGTTTCGAGACAGGGGAAGGGACGCGCTACTTCGCCGGTCTCGTCCGGGGACAGCCGACGTGGACGACTTCGGAGTCGGGCGCTGTGCCCGTGTTGCAGGACAACCCGACCAACGGCCCTGCCTGGCCGAACGACAATCCCACGATCGGCAACCTCTCCGTGATCTATTCGAAGGACCTCGGTCTCTGGCTCATGACCGAGGACGGGGGCCGGCAGACGCCGAAAACGGCTGGCGTCTACTTCGCCTATGCGACGGCGCCGTGGGGGCCGTGGAGCACTCCGCAACTCATCTTCAACTCGGTGCGCGACAAGGCTCTCGGGACCTTCATACACGATCCGAGCATCCTCCCGGATCCTCCCGGCGACGGTTTGAACGGGCCCACGATCGGAGGAAACGACCCCTACATGACGAGAGGAGCCGACTACGCGCCCAACATGATCGAACGCTTTACGACGGTCTCGCGCGGCACGCTCACGATCTACTACACGCTGTCCACCTGGAATCCCTACACGAACGTCCGGATGCGCTCGCAGTTCCAGATCCTTCCCGAAGCTCCCAGGGCCTTGCCCCTCCGCTAGAAAGCGTCGGCCTCCCTGCCCTTCCGCGCCCCCGGCTCTCGTTCCCGGCCTCCCCCCCTCGACGGTGGCATCATGGCTGCTGCCCGCGAGGGCTGACTGACCATTGGAGGGCAGTGCCATGACGATCCGCGCGATCAACCCGGCGGACGGTGAAGTTGTCGCGACCTATGAGGAGACGCCGCCCGAGGCCGTCGGCAAGATCCTGCAGGACGTTCACGAAACCTTCCTCGGCTGGCGGCGCGAGTCCTTCGCCGAGCGCGCGGAGCCGATGCGGCGGGCGGCGAAGATCCTGCGCGACGAGGCCGGCGAGCACGCCCGCCTGATGGCGAGGGAGATGGGCAAGCCGGTCGGGGAAGGCGCCGCCGAGGTGAAGAAGTGCGCGAAGGTCTGCGACTTCTACGCGGAGAACGCCGAACGCTTCCTGTCCCGCGAGACAATCGCGACGGAGGCGCGCAAGAGCTTCATCGTCTTCAACCCGCTCGGCGTCGTGCTCGCCGTCATGCCCTGGAACTTCCCTTTCTGGCAGGTCTTCCGCTTCGCGGCGCCGGGACTCATGGCCGGCAACGCCGCCGTTCTGAAGCACGCGTCCAACGTCCCGGGCTGCGCGCTCGCGATCGAGGACATCTTCCGCCGCGCCGGCTTTCCGGAGAACCTCTTCCGCGCGCTGATGATCGGAAGCGGCCGGGTGGAAGCAGTCATCGAGGACCCGCGCGTGCGGGCCGTGACCCTGACCGGCAGCGGTCCGGCCGGCCGCGCCGTCGCGCGCAAGGCCGGCGAGATGTTGAAGAAGACGGTCCTGGAATTGGGCGGCAGCGATCCCTATCTCATCCTCGGGGACGCCGACCTGGAGCTCGCGGCGAAGGTCTGCGCGAGGGGGCGGCTCATCAACGGCGGCCAGAGCTGCATCGCGGCCAAGCGGTTCCTCGTCGTCGAGAAGATCCGCCGCCCCTTCGAAGACGCCTTCGTCGAAAGGATGCGGGAGGCGAAGATGGGCGACCCGCTCCGGGAGGACACCCAGATCGGCCCGCAGGCGCGGCACGACCTTCGCGACGCGTTGCACCGCCAGGTCGAAGAGAGCCTGGCCCGAGGCGCCCGCTGCCTGCTCGGCGGGGCGATCCCGGCAGGCAAAGGCGCCTACTATCCCCCGACGGTGCTGACCGACGTGCGCAGGGGAATGCCGGCCTACGACGAGGAGCTGTTCGGCCCGGTCGCGGCGATCGTCCCCGTCCGCGACGAGGAGGAGGCCATCGCGGCCGCCAACGACTCACCCTTCGGCCTGGGGGGCGCCGTCCTGACGAGCGACCGCGCGCGCGGCGAACGGATCGCGGCGGAGAGGATCGAGAGCGGCTGCGTCTTCGTCAACGATTACGTGCGCTCGGATCCGCGCCTTCCCTTCGGCGGCGTCAAGGAGAGCGGCTACGGCCGCGAGCTCTCCGCCTACGGCATCAAGGAGTTCGTGAACATTAAGACCGTCTCAGTAGCCTGAAATCCTGTTGACGTCTTCTCGGGCCGGGTGATACGTTTCGCGCACTCTAGCCAAGGGCGCGTTTGAGAAAAGATCTTCTGGTTTCGCCCCGCCGTTGCTTCAACGGCCGGTTTTCAAACCCGGACGCGACGGGACTCTCGCTTGTCGTGTACCCGGGAAGGGGGTAGTGCCGTGAGAAAGAAGGTACGGGCGGTCGCGGCAGCGTCGCTCGGGATTGCCCTCGTGGCGCTCGCGGCGCTGGGAGCGCATTTCCTCAGCACACGGTCGGCGCGGCAAGCTCCCGTCGCAACCCACCGGATCGCGAAAGCAGGAGTCACCGCCCCGGTCGCCGCGTCCGATCCCGGAGCAACTCCGGCGCGCACCGGGAACGCCGGGCAAGCGACTCCGTCGCGCGATCCGCGACTCCCGCAACTCGGCGGTAAAGCGGTCCCCTGGGTGCGAGAGATATCGCCGATCCGGGGCGCGCGAACCGGCGGGCTTCGGGAAAGGCTGTCGGAGACCAGCCGTGGCGGCCAGCAGGGAGAAGGGCCGATCGACGCTTACGCCGAATGGTTCCACCGCCAGCGAGCGTATCCGGCGCAGACGATTCCGACCGGGGCCGTTTCCAGGGCCCTCGCGTCCGCGATCCAGAACAACGGCGGTATGCACGGCGCTCCCGGAGACTCGTCCACGCTGTCGCTCCTCCCGGTGTCGGCGGCACTCTGGGTGCCGATCGGCCCTTCCAGCATTCCCAACGGCCAGACGGACACCTCAACCGGGCCGACCCTCTCGCCTGTCAGCGGGCGAGTCTCGGCGATCGCCGTCGATCCCACCGACGCCAATACCGTCTACGTGGGCGGAGCGCAGGGCGGCGTCTGGAAGAGTACGAACGCGCTTTCCGCCACGCCGGCCTGGACTCCCCTGACCGACCATCAGGCCTCGCTCGCCGTGGGCGACATCGCCATCGACCCGGTCAATCACAACATCATCTACGTCGGCACCGGAGAGCCGAACGGCTCATGCGACTCCTATTACGGCCGGGGAATCCTCCGCTCGGCCGACGGCGGCGCGACCTGGACGCTGCTCGGGAGCGCGCCGGGCGGCCCCTTCGACTCACAGTCGATCTCGAAGATCCTCATCGACCCCGCGACGGCCGGCTCGACCACCACCACAACGCTCTGGGCTTCGACGGCCCTCGGGTTCACGTCGAGTGGCACCGAGCAATGCCTGGCAGCGCCCGGGGCCTGGAACGGCGCCGTCTGGCGTTCAACGGACAGCGGGGCGACGTGGACCCTCCAGAACGTGCCCACGGGGGCGGCGGCTCCGAACGCCCGCATCCACGACATGGCGCTCGATCCGACCAACTCGAACACTCTTTACGTCGCTGTTCGTTCGGTTCCGACCGCAGCCAACGGCGGAATATGGAAGTCCATCAACGCCAAGGGCTCTCCGGCGACCTTTGCGAAGATCGCCGCAGGGTTCCCCGATACCACGCTCGCGACGCCGGCCATCCGGAGAATCACGCTGGGAATCGGGGGAACTGGAGCTCCCGGCACGCTCTACGCCGCATTGGAGTCCAGCGAGTTCTCCTTCCTCTGGGGCCTCTATAAGACGACCGACGGCGGCACGACCTGGTCCCATGTGCAAGCCGCCAGCGGAGCAGGCACTGGCTCCGGCACGACCACCCTGACCGCCACGAGCGGCACGTTCGCCACCGACGGGAGCTGGGTCGGGCGGCGAATCATTCTGAATAACACCACGTCGCGCGTCATCTCCTCCGTCACCGACTCCACCCATCTGGTGCTCGCCTTCAACCACACCGTGACAGGTGCGGTTACGTGGTCGGTGGGGAGCTATCCCCCCTACTGCGACGGGCAGTGCTTCTACGACATGACGGTCGGCGTCGATCCGACCAACGCGACGGCCTCCAATGTCTATGTAGGCGGAAACCCGAACTTGTTCGCGAACAGCGGTCCACTTCCACCTCCTTCAGACGCGCACTACCTCTGGCGATCCACCGACGGCGGCGCCACCTGGACCGAGGTCTCCTCGGGCAACGGAACGGGCGGCATCCACTCCGACGACCACAAGATCGCCTTCGATGCGAGCGTGACGCCGGCGAGGGTCTGGGACGGCGACGATGGCGGCGTCTGGCGGTCCGACGATCAGGGCGGCTCCTGGGTCACCGGTAACACGAACATCGCGATCACCCAGTTCCAGAGCGTGGGCCTGCATCCCTCCGACAAGAAGATTGTCCTCGGCGGAACACAGGACAACGGGACGAACGTCCTCAACCCCTCGCTCGAGCCGCCTCCCAAGTGGTTCCACTCGGATTTCGGCGACGGCGGGCAGTCCCTGATCGATCAGTCGACGCCGTCGCGGATGTTCCACACTTACTTCAACCAGACCAACAACTTGATGGGACCCGCCAAGAGCACGACAGGCGGATCGGGAGGTCCCGGGAGCTGGGCCTTCGTCGGCGCTTACTTCGGATACGGACCGAACTACTACAACGGCTTGGACCCAACGGATCCGGTGTCTTTCTATGCGCCGATCGCCGAGCACCCGGCGTTTACCCCTAACGTCATCTATTTCGGCAGCAACAAGCTCTACCGGTCCGCCGACCCGCTGCCGACCCTTTCCAAGACGCCCTCCTGGACGGTCAAGAGCCCGGCGCTCGTGGGCACCACCGCCGGAATCAATTTCCTTACCGCCATCGGCGTGGTTCCGAATCTCATCGGCGGCAAAGAAGTGATCTATACAGGGGCCGCCGACGGGCGGATCTCCGTCTCTTCCAACGTGGACGGCACTGCGGCGGTACCGACCTGGACCACGATTAGCGGGGGGGCCGTGTTGCCGACCCGGTTCGTCACCGAGATCGAAGTGGACGCCGGCGATGCCACCGGAAACACGGCCATTGCCTCCTTCTCCGGCTTCAACGTCAACACGCCCGGGACTCCGGGACACGTGTTTCGAACGACCAACGGCCTGAGCGGCTCCACGACGTGGACGAACCTCTCGGGAGACCTTCCCGACATCCCCGTCAACTCTCTCGCCATCGACCCGACGAAGGTGCCACACGTCCTCTATGCCGGCACCGACATCGGCGTTTTCCAGAGTGTGAACGACGGAGTGAACTGGATCTACCTGACCAACGGGCACCCCGTCGTGAGCGTCTTCGGCCTGGACCGCAACCCCGGCACGACCCAGATCGTCTCTTCGACGCATGGCCGGGGGATGTTCGAGCTGATCAACAACGGCTTGCCCGCCAGTTTCTTCACGATGGCGCCCTGCCGGGTCGCGGACACCCGCAACGCGCCCGGTCCCTCGGGAGGCCCCGCCCTCGGCGCCAACACCGTGCGGACCTTCCCGGTCACCGGCATCTGCAATATTCCCAACTCGGCGACGGCGGTCGCGATCAACATGGCCGTCTGGTTCCCGACCGACAGCGGTGATTTTCGGATCTTCCCCGCCGGCGGCGCCGTGCCGTTCGCAAGCTCGCTGAACTTCCGTCCCGGCATCGTCCGGGCCAACAACGCCGTCGTCCCGCTCGGCGCCGGTGGCTCGATCACCATCCAGAACGACATGCCTCCCGGCAGCCCCGGCATTGCCAGCCTGTTTTTTGACGTGTACGGCTACTTCGAGCAATGACTCGGAAATTCGGGTATAAGGGAATGAGGAGACGACCAATGTTGCAGAAAAGCGCGCGTCTGATTCTCCTGGCCGGCCTTTCCCTGCTGCTTTCGAAAGCGGCACTGGCCGGCGGCCCCTACAGCTTCTTCCCGCTGACGCCCTGCCGCGTCGTCGATACACGAAACGCCGTAGGGCCCCAGGGAGGCCCCCCGCTCGCCGCCAACAGCGTCCGCAGCTTCACGATCATCGGCGTCAACAGCTGCGGCGTCCCCGCCACCGCCAAGGCCGCGGCCATGAACGTCACGGCCATCCAGGCGACCGACAGCGGCGACCTGCGGATCTGGCCGTACCAGAGCCCGGTGCCCCTGGCGAGCGTGATCAACTTCTCGACGGCGGACTTCGCCCTGGCCAACGGGGCGATCATTCCGCTGGCCAACATCAGCGGGATCGACATCTCGGTGCAGACGGACATGCCCGTGGGCTCCTCGGGCACCGTCAACCTCGTCATCGACGTCACCGGCTACTTCCAGTAAGAGGAAAATTCGAGGACTTTCCCGCGCCGTTCTCACCCCCGAGGCTGCGGATCTTTGCTCTGGTGTTTGAAGTTCTCGGCCGTCGTTCGCGGAGCGAATGCCTGCGGCCGAAAGTTCGCCTTCGGCCTGATCCTGGCCGGTCTCGCGTTCTTCTGGCTCGGCTGCGCCCGGAGCGGAAGCGGCCACGCCTCGCCGCGGGTCCTCCTGATCGGGATCGACGGGGCGGATCTTCGGATCATCGACCGGCTGGTCGCGGCCGGAAAGCTTCCGACTTTCGGGCGGCTTGAACGGGAAGGCGCGTTTGGCCCCCTGAGGTCCCAGGAACCTCTTCTCTCGCCCATCGTGTGGACCACGATCGCGACGGGCCGGAGGCCTCAGGACCACGGCGTGCTCGACTTCGTCGAGATCGGGTCGGACGACCAGCCGGCCCCGATCACGAGCGCTCGCCGCAGAGTTCCCGCTCTCTGGAACATCGCATCGGAGTTCGGCAGGACCTCCGGATTCATCGGGTGGTACGCCTCGTACCCGGCCGAACGGGTCAAGGGATTCGAGGTCTCCGACCGGCTCGCCTTCCATCAGGTTCGCAGCGCTCGAGCCGGCGCCGGAGCCACATTCCCCGATCGGCTCGTCGGGGAGCTCCGAAGGGAATACGGCGATCCCGTCCCGGACCTCGCGGCCACGAGAGCCCGGTTCGTGACGGATCCGAAAGCTGTCCTCACCCCGGACGGGACCCGGCGCCTATCGGAGCTCTCGCGAATCTTCGCGACGGGAGAGTTCTACCGAAGGATCGCTCCGGAGCTCCAGCGAAAGTACCGGCCAGACCTTCTCGGGGTCTATTTCGAAGGCGTGGATGCCTGCGGCCACCTCTTCATGGAGGACGCGCCGCCGAAACGGCCGGAAGTCGCCGAGGCGGATTACCAGGCTTTTCGAGACACGGTCGACCGGTACTACGAATACCAGGACGAAGTCCTCGCCGACCTCTTGCGCCTGGAAGGGCCCGACACCGTAACGCTCGTCGTCTCGGACCACGGTTTCAAGACCGGGGAGGCGCGCCCGAATATCTCGGGAAGGGCCGACACCGGCCTGGCTCCGCTCTGGCATCGGTTGGACGGCGTCGTGTTCCTCCACGGCAAGTCGGTCCGGGCGGGCCGGCCGATCTCGCAGGCCACGATCTACGACGTCGCCCCGACGGCCCTCGCCCTGCTCGGGGTCCCTCTCGCGCGGGACCTCGTCGGAAAGCCCCTCAGCGACGCCTTTCTTCCGGACGGGATTCCCGCGCAGGAGCGGATCGACCACTACAAGGCCCTCCCCCCGCGGCCCACGCCGGGGCCCTCGGTCGGAGACTCGGAGGCGATCGCGAAGCTCGTCGCGCTCGGGTACCTTTCGGGCGCCGGGAAGGCGATCGCGCACGACGCCGATGGCCGGACCGCCACCTCCTTCATTAACGAAGGTCTGGTACGCACCTATTCGCGAGACTGGGAGGGCGCGCTTCGGGCCTTTGCGCGGGCAAGCCAGCTCGATCCCCGGAACATCAACGCCCTGGCGCCTGCCGCGGCGATCTTCATCCGGCGCCGCGAGTTCGACAGGGCCGGCGAGCTGCTGGGGCGGGCCTCGCAGGTGGACCCGAACAACTACTGGGTCCGTCTCCAGAAGGCCAACCTCGACCTGCAGACCGGGCAGCTTGGCGCGGCGGCGGAAGAGCTGGCGGCGGTCGAGAAGATCGACGACAGGCTTCCCGGTCTCCATCTCTTCAAGGCGCGGCTGGCCAACGCGAGCGGCGACTCGAGCCGGGCGCTCAAGGAGCTCAAGAGAGCCGAGTCTCTGGCGGAGTCTGACGAGGTGAGAGGCGAGGTTCTCTTGCTTCGAGCCGAGATCGAGACCGGTCTGGGCCACTACGCCGAAGCGGAATCGGCCCTGGAAAGCGCCGCTCCATTCGCTCCGCCGGATGAGCTCGCCGGGGCCCGCGGCGAACTGGCTCTTGCCCGCCGCGACGACGCGGCGGCGGAACGCGCGTTCCGGTCGGCCGTCGAATCCGACCCGGAAAACTCGGCGTTCGAACGAAGGCTGGGGGAGACCCTGGACGCCCTCGGCCGATACTCCGAGTCCGAAGCGGCCTTTCGCCAGGCGATCGCGAAGGCGAGGATCAGGGAAGAGAAAGAACTTGGCTACGGGAACCTCTCGCTCCTCTACCAGAAACAGGGGAAGGAGCCGCAGACCCTCGCGGCCCTTCGGGAGGGCGTCGCCGCCGTGCCCGACTCCGCGCCCCTCTGGGGGATGCTCGGAGCAGCCCTCGGGCGCGCCGGGGATCTCGATTCCGCGACCGAGGCCTACGAGCGGTCCGTTTCTCTCAAGCCGACTCCGCTCGCCTGCAAGACTCTGGCGGCGCTCGTCTTCGAGCGGCGCAAGGACTCCGAGCGCGCCGTCGCGCTCTGGCGCCAGTCCCTCGCCCTCGACCCGAACCAGCCCGACGTCAAGGCCTTCCTCCGCCGCTACGCCCGCTGACCCGCGCGAGACCCGGATCCTGCGGGAGGAAGCGGCACACTCTCACGGCCCGCTCACCAGTGGAGCAGGAAGACGGGCGCCATGGCCGCCAGCGCGGCGCCGATCTGCAGACCCAGGATCGGCGCGGCCTGCCTCGGCGACCGGGGCAGCCACTTGGCGGCGAAGAACAACACGATGGGCACCTGGCCGGCCATGAGGAGCTGCCAGGAATGCGCGGCGGCGCCCTCGTCCGCCTGGGGGGCGGTTCCGTGAAGGGCGACGAATGCCAGGACGGTGGCGAGGGCGCCGAGGGACATGACCACGGGAAGAAACGCGCTCGGATGCTTCAGCACGATGGACACCCTCCTTTCGCCGGCCGAAAGCGGCGATCCAGATCAGAATAAAGTACTTTGCATCAGAGAGCAAGTGAGAATCCCGACCTTGTCACTTCCTCATTGAAAGTATCCGTACACGTCGAAGAAGAAGTCGGTGCCGCCCGAGGGCATGTCGCATTGGACGGAGATCTGGCCCCCGGCGCCGAGCGGGACAGCGGCGTTGCTGGCCCGGATGACCCCGGAGCGGAAATTGATGGAGCTGGCCAAAGGAGCGGCTACTCCGGCGGGATAGACGCGAAGATCGCCGGAGTTTGACGGCAGGACCACGGCGAGGCTGATCGCTACGGCGGCGGCCGAGGGCGGAATACCGCAGAGGCCCGAGACCGGGAAAGAGCGGACGGTGTTGGCGGCGAGCGCCGGCCCTCCCGAGGGCCCGGGAGCGTTGCGCGTGTCGGCGACGCGGCATGGCGTCACCGTATAGAAGCTTCTGGCGACGGATGGCGTCGGGGTGGGAGTCGGAGGCGGAGGCGGCAACGCATAGGCGGTCAAGTGCGCCGACTCGTCCGTGATGTAGAGCGTCGCGTTGACGACGATGGGGCTCTCCCAGTGGTTTGCGCCGACATGCGTCGTGTCGCTCCAGAGAACCGATCCTGTCAGAGGATCGACGGCGCGGATGATGTCGGATCCCGCGAAATAGAGGACGTTGTTGGCCACGAGCGGCGAGAAACCGCTCATGCTGTTGTGCCATTGCGTGCCGAGCGCGGGCACGCCGCCGGAAACCGTCAGTCTCAATCCGGAGCTTCCCGAGCTGTTCGTGACGAAGACCCAGGTGCTGCCGTCGGCGGGGTTGATCCAGACCGCCGGCACAGTCAGCACCTGCCCTCCCTGGGGCACCGGCAGGATCTGGATCTCGCCGCCCGTGTGCCCGGGCCCCCCCTGGCCGCTCAGGTCGGCGAGATTGATCAGGCGCAGGTTGGCGTCCTTGCCCGACTGGAGGGCCAGGCGTCCCGCGTATCCCGCGGCCGGCAGGATCGCCGGAGCCGTGCTTCCCAGGTCCGCGTCGGCGCTGGTGAGCGACGCGAAGTTCGTCGGCGTGTAAGCATCCAGCGGCTCGCCGCCGCTGCCCGAGCCGTCGGGGTTCAGGGAGAAGACGGTCTCGCCCCAGTCGTGCACGCCGTCGTAGAAGCCGTTGCCCGTCGCCATGTAGATGCGGTCGGTGACCTTGTCATAGACGACGCCGACCCGAGCCCAGATGGCCGACTGCACCTGGGAGCAATCCGGGGTCCCCGGCGTCTCTACGAAGTGCACGGCCTGGTCGCTGCAGAGCGCGTTGAAAACCTTCTGGGTGCCGTCGGCCAGGTTGATCGCCGTGACGTGCCCCTGGTAGTCGCCGTTGTCGCCGGGATAGCCGCCGTTGGTCACGTAGAGGTAGGTCGAGCCGTTGCCCGCCGTCGCGAACGAGAGCGCCGAGGAGCCCTTTTCGTTGAATCCCTTCAGGGTCGCGAGCTCCGGCCAGCCTCCGGTCGAGATCTCGGTGCCGTCGCCGACCTGGTACTTGTGGACGTAGCCGTCCAGCCCGTAGCTGTAAACGTAGAGGCGATTCGGGTCGATCGCGGGATGCGAAGTCGTGTAGCAGGGCGACGCCCCATTGTTGATCTTGCAAGTCCCCGCGCCGTACTGGTGCGACCAGACCTGGGCGCCCGTGGCGGCGTCGAGCGCGATGATGTGGCCCGCCCTGGTCGTGACGAAGAGCAGATCCCGCGTGCCCCCGGGAGTCGCGACGTTTGCCAGGTACACCGGCGCCCCGTCGGCGACGGAGGTCGTTCCACTGGAGGGCAATGTCGCCTGGAACAGGAACTGCAGGCTCGCCACGTTGGACGCCCCGAGGACCGTTTCCTGCGTGTTGTTCCCGTCGTGCTGCGAATTCCCGTTGTACTGGAGCCAGTCGTACGGGGAGGCTCGCGCCGCCAGGGTCGCCGGACCTTCACGAGCCACGAGCGGCGCTCGGTTCACCGGAATCGAGAGGAGCAAGACGCCGGCGCCGAGCAGGGCGACCCTCGGGACGTACGCTCCGAACCGCCGAGGAGGAGTGGGATCTGTCACTTTATTGGCCACGACACGGCGATGCTGAACCTCGGACCTCGCCATCCTACCTTCCCATTTCCGAGTGCGTCCGGCAAGACCTCCGCACGCCGCGCCGCCACCCTACCGCAGCCGCGTCTTCCCGGACGCGGGCGCCGACATTCGAGGCGCGCGCCGGTCTTACCGCAAGACGGAGAATCGCCCCGAAAGATCGAGCGGCACCGGAATGTCGCCACCCGGAAGCCGCACGACAAGAGCGCCGCGCAGCCGTCCCTCGACGTCGCCGCCCGAGCCGAGCGCAGAACCGGCGGCGGTCAGGAGCTGGCCGTGGTCGAGGTCGATGGGAAGCTTCAACGTCGTCTCCTGCCCGGGCCGAAGGATCATCTCACCGGCGGCGCCGGACCCGACCTCCGTCCCATTTGCGAACAAGCGGCAGCTCGCGCTCGCGAGCTTCAACGGAAATGCGAACGGGTTTCGAACGATGACCTCCGCCAGAGCCGCGCTTTCGAGCAGCGAGAATTCCGTCAGCTGGATCGAGGCGAGCTTGACGAAGCCGGCCGCGTCCTGGCTCTTTTCCACCTCGACCTGGTCCCAGCGCTTGGTGCCCGACCACTCGAACGGATTTCCGCCCGCCACGCGACCGCGCAGCCGGTAGTCGAAATCGGAGGCGTGGAGGCGCCTGATCCAGTCCTCCGGCACGTCCCGATACCGCATCCTCACGGAAAGCTCCTGGCGTTCACCGATAGCTCGCGCGAGACCCGTGACGTGGACTTCCGATGAGGACCCGTTCAACGACACCGAACCAGAGAACGCCCCGGCCTGCGCCTGAGACTCCGCACGCGACAGGATCACCATGAAGGCCTCGAACTCCGGTACCACGCGGACGCGGACGTCCGCCGGGCTCGCGGCGGATGCCAGGAGGGCCTGAGCGAGAAGCCAGACAACCGCGGCGAAAGAGCTACACGCCATGCCGGATATGCATCACGTCGCCGTCCTGGACGATGTACTCCTTGCCCTCCAGCCGCAGGGTGCCTTTGGAGCGCGCGCTCGCCTCGGATCCCGCGGCCAGAAGCTGGTCCCAGGGGATCGTCTCGGCGCGGATGAAGTGCTTCGCGAGATCCGAGTGGATCACGCCCGCCGCCTCCTGGGCGCGGACGCCGCGAGGCACAGTCCAGGCGCGACATTCGTCCTCGCCCACGGTGAAGAAGGAGATCAGCCCGAGAAGTTCGTAAGTCTTCCGAATGAGGCGCGCCAATCCGCTCTCGTTCAGCCCGTAGCTGGCGAGGAACTCGGGAGCCTCTTCGTCGCTCATCTCCGCGAGCTCGGCCTCGACCTTGCCGCAGATGGCTGTCGCCCCGGCGTTCGGACGCGAAGCGATCTCGGTGAGGTTGTGCCTGGCAACCGCGGCGTCCAGATCCTCGCCCAGTTCGGCGCTCTCGCCGATGTTGACCACGTACAGGACCGGCTTCTGGCTGAGGAAGGCGAATCCGCGCAGGCGCTTCTCGTCGTCGGGGTTGAGCTCGAGCTCGCGCATGGCCCGTCCGCTTTCGAGCTGCGCTCTGCACTTGAGCAGCAGCTCGTGCTCGCGCACCAGGTCGTCGGACTTGATCTTTCTCAAGTCCTTTTGCAACCCCTCCATGCGCTTTTCGATCTGCACCATGTCGCTGACGATCAGGTCCGCCTCGACATCGCGTGCATCCTTCAGAGGATCGATCTCGCCGACGTGCGGGATCGCCGGATCCTCGAACGCGCGCAGCACGTGCGTGAGGGAATCCACCTCCCGCAGGCGTTGCGCGTAAGCCGACTCCCTGAGCGCTTCCTCGCCGATGGCGGCCACGTCCACGTATTCAACCGTGGCATGCGTCGTCTTTCTGGGATTGAAGAGAGACGAAAGCTTGTCCAGGCGCTCGTCGGGAACCCTGGCGATGCCGACGTGCGCGTCTCGCGAATGCATGGCATGCGCGTCGAGTTGCGCCTTCGTGAGGATCTTGAACAGCGATGTCTTGCCCACCTGCGGCAGCCCGATGATTCCAGTCCTCATAGCGATTTCCGATTCGTGAGTTCGGTCTCTTGGCCTACGGAGAGGGATACGTTTATCACGCTCCCCGTTCGTCCAGGGTCAAGAGAAACCGAAGCAGACCCCTCGTTACCCTCAGGATGACAGGGGTGGAATCTCGTCGGGCTTTCAACGTCGCGCAGCGACGGTTGGCTGGCGTCACTCCGGAATAATCCGACTTCCGGCCGGGGCACGAGACGTAGACTTTCGAGGATGGCTTTATCTTCCGGCTCCCGCCTCGGACCCTACGAGATCCTAGCCGCGCTCGGCGCCGGCGGGATGGGAGAGGTGTACCGGGCGCGGGACACGCGGCTCGGCCGGACGGTGGCGATCAAGGTCCTGCCGGAGCACCTGGTCGAGGATCCCGACGCTCTGGCGCGCTTCGAGGGCGAGGCCAGGGCCGTGGCCGCGTTGTCCCATCCGAACATCCTGGCGCTTCACGATATCGGCCGCGAGGGAGCCGTCGCCTATGCCGTGATGGAGCTTCTCGAGGGTGAGACCCTGCGCGAGGCGCTCGCCGGGGGCCCGCTCCCGCTTCGCCGGGCGACCGACTACGCCGTGCAGATGGCGCTCGGTCTGGCCGGAGCCCACGAAAAGGGGATCGTGCACCGCGACCTGAAACCCGACAACGTCTTCGTCACGCGGGACGAGCGAGTCAAGATCCTCGATTTCGGCCTCGCGAAAGCGGGCGCGGCGGTGGCCGACGCGCGCAGCGAGACGCAGTCGCCGACCGTTTCGGGCTACACCGAGCCGGGGAAAGTCATGGGCACGGTCGGTTACATGTCGCCCGAGCAAGTTCGAGGCCTCGCCGTCGACCACCGCTCCGACATCTTCTCCTTCGGGTCGGTCCTCTTCGAGATGGTCACCGGGCGCCGGCCGTTCGCGCGCGAGACGGCGGCCGAGACCATGACCGCGATCCTCAAGGATGACCCGCTCGAGCCCCTCGAGTCAGTCCGCGGCCTGCCCCCTCCGCTCGTGCCGGCGCTCCGGCACTGTCTCGAGAAGAAGCCGGAGCGTCGGTTCCAGTCGGCGCGAGACCTGGCATTTGCCCTCGAGACGGCAGCTGCGCCGTCGGGCGCCGCACCCGCGCTGCCGGCGCAGGCGCCCTCTCGCCGAGCCGTCCGGAAGGGCCTGGGGCTCCTCGCCCTCGTGGTCGCCGCGGCCGCGGCCGGATACCTCGCGGCTCCGCGTCGCGCCGCCGGGCCGGTGCCGGACTGGAAGAACGCGACGCTGACGCGGCTCACGACGGATCCCGGCTACGAGGGCGAGCCGACCTTCTCGCCCGACGGCCAGACGATTGCCTATGTGGCAGACCGCGACGGCGACTTCGAGATCTACCTGCAGCAGATCTCGGGCGGCCCGGCGATCAACCTGACAAAGAATCCCGCCGCGGACATCCAGCCCGCGTTCTCTCCCGACGGGCACGAGATCGCCTTCGTGTCGGATCGGTCCAACGGCACCGAGATCTTTCATGCCGCTCCCGGCTTGCCTCACGTCGGCGGCGACATCTGGGTCATGCCGGCCCTCGGAGGACCGGCCCGAAAGATCGTCGAGAACGGGAGCTTCCCGTCCTGGACCCCGGACGGCTCCAGCCTCCTCTTCGTGCACGGCACCTACCGAAAAACCCGAATCGCCATCGTTCCTTCGAGCGGCGGCCCGAGCCGCGACCTGCCGATCGAGGACGCGAGCGTGTCCCGCTATTTCTACCCGAGGCTCTCGGCGAACGGCCGATGGCTGCTCTACCAGAACGGCTTTCAGATCGAGGTCGTGAGCGCACGCGGCGGCAAGCCCAGGGTCCTGGCCCAGGGCGAATACCCGGCCTGGGGAGCAGGCTCGTCGAGCATCCTCTTCACCGACGATCAACCCGGGAAGAACCGGACGATCTGGATGGCGCCGTTCTCGCTCGACCGCGGAGAGTTGAGCGGCCCAACGCAGCCGTTGACCTTCGGCCGCGGCGCCGACCTGGGCGCGGCCGTGTCCCGTGACGGGAGCTCAATCGCGTTTTCGTCCGTGGACGAAACCCTGAACCTCGAGGAGCTCCCGTTCGACGCCGAAGGGGGCCGCGTCCTCGGAGCCGAGCGCGATCTGACCGCGGGCAGCAACCGGATCGGCTTCTTCGACTCGTCGCCGGACGGGAAGTCCATCGTCTTCGACCAGGACCGCGGCGCGGGCTCGCACCTGTGGCGCGTCGATCCTCACTCGCCGCCGGTCGAGCTCACCCGGGACCCGGCCTATTCGGAGCGGTATCCCGATTGGTCGCCCGACGGCCGCGAAGTCCTGTTCTCTCGCTGGCCCGCGAGAGAGCCCGAAAGCGCCCTGACGCTGTGGATCATGAACAGCGACGGCACCAACCCCCGACGCGTGACCGAGAGTTCCGGGGCGGCGACATGGATGCCGGACGGAAAGAGGCTCCTGATTCCGCGGGGGGACGACGTCTTCCAGTTCGATCTGGCGTCGGGGAAGACGATTCCCGTGCCGGGCGCGAACGGCCGCACCCTCGTTTTCTGCGATCCGTCGGGGCGGTGGGTAGTGTCTCAGGTGGCCCAGGGAGAATCGCTCGCCCTCTCGGCGGTTCCCATCACAGGAGGGACGCCACAGGTCGTCGTGGCGGCCGCCTACGACGCGTTCCATCCCTTCTTCTCGCTGTCCGGACGCTGGCTGTACTTTCAACGAAACCACAAAAACATCCTCCGCGTCCCCGGCCCGGCTCAGAGCTGGAGGCCCGCGACCCCGGAGTTGGTCACGAATTTTTCGGGGGCCGACCTCTACATCGAACAGCCCACGATCTCGCGAGACGGTTCGAGGCTTCTCTACACGCGCGGGCGGCAAACGGGGGACATCTTCATCCTCCACCCGGCAATATCCGCCGACAGGAAGTGACGAGCTCCTGCAGGCGCGCGATCAAGGGCCAAACGAGACACGAAAGGACGGGAGGTCATAGGCGCTAGCGTTCTCGACTGAGCGAACATGGGGTCAGCCTTTCAGTATGGGATTATTGCTGCTTGGGGCCCTCCTCTTCGCACGCTCGCCAGAGTTCGCTGCGCTCAGGATGACAGGGCCGGTTCAGCCCTTCGACGTCGCGAAGCGATAAAGCCCCGGTCGCGGCGCGCGTAGTCTCCTGAGGGCGGCGGGAGGAGGCGCGCGCCGCGGGAGCGGAGGCCCGGAGCTGATGAGCCCGCGAAGCGGGCGAAATCCAGGCGGAGCGGCCGGAGCGACGGTTGGCTGGGAGGCAGGGACTCGAACCCCGAAAAACCTACCAACGCAGAGCAAACGGCACCAACGCGCTCTGACGCTGATACGGAGAGAAGCCAATGAATTCGGCAGTTTCGGGCTGCATCACCGGTTCGCCCTCTTCTCGGCGATTGGTGAAAGTTGGCGAAATGTAGCGCCTGACTGTCAACGCTACGGACACACATGGCGTGGCCGGTGAGACCGGGGGCCCCTGTTCTCTGCTTGCACGAAAGGAGGCGGGAAGAGTCTCGAGCGTAGACTAGATCCGGATGTCTCGGCGACTTTGCCTCGTCCTGGGTTTTTCGGTTGCGGCAGCCCTCGGGTCCTCGGGTACGGTGCCTTCCTGCAACGACATGCCGTTTTTCGGCGGCGCGTCGATGCTGGACACCGGGGTCGCCGGGACGACTTCGGTCGCCCTGGTGGACGTCAACGGCGACGGAATCCCGGACATCATCTCGGCCGGCAACGCCGTCGGAGTTCATCTCGGCCTGGGTCGCGGCCGGTTTCGAGACCCTATCGTCTACAGTCTCTCTGGGACGACGTCCCTCCAGGTGGCCGACTTCAATCAGGACGGGATCCCCGATCTCGCGCTCTCGACCGGGAACGGCGTCGCACTCCTCTTCGGTACGGGGGACGGTCATTTCGGTCAGCAGACCGTGTTTAGGCTCGGCCGCGTCGCCGGACGGCTCGCCGTCGCAGACCTGAACGGAGACGGAAGGCCCGACATCGCGATCGAGGTCGATGGGGCTCTCCAGATCTTGATCAATCCCGGCTTCGAGAAGATCGAGCGCATCGTTACGGTGCCCTTCACGCCGCTCCTGACGAAGTACTGGCCCTCGACGGTCGGCTTGGACGGCGCGATCCCCCTGGCCGTCGATCTAAACGGCGACGGAAAGCCGGATATCGCTCTTGCCGACACGACCGGCGTATTCACATTCCTTGGCAACGGGGACGGCACGTTCACCCTTGCCGGCTCCTACCGGATCAATGCCTTCGGCATCGCCGCCGGGGACTTCGACGGCGACGGAAAGCCGGACCTTGTCGTTGGCCGGGGCGATTACGTCGGCAACTCCTTTGTGGCCGTTCTTCGGGGGCGGGGAGACGGCACCTTCGACGCTCCGACCGACGTCTATTCGACCTCCAGCCTTCTCCCTTCCCTTGTCGTCGCCGACTTCGATCGGGACGGTCGAAACGACATTGCGGTGGTCGAGAATGGCCGCGATCGGATCACGGTGCTGCGGGGCACCGGCCCGATGACGTTCGCGGTCTCGCAGGTCTTCTCCGCCGGGAGGAGCCCTTTCGGCATGGTCGTCGGGGACTTCGACGGCGACGGACTTCCGGACCTGCTCGCCGCCGACAACGGTCACGGAGCGATCAACGCGACCGGCACGGTTTCACTCTTTCGGGGAGAGGGCGCCGGAGGATTCGGGATCGCGGCCGGTTCGTCGGTCATCGCCGACAGCGGCCGGCTTCCCAAGCCGGTCGTCGTCGCGGACTTCGACGGCGACGGTGTTCCAGACGTCGCCGCATCGAACTACACCTCCGGAATCTCGATCTTCCTCGGGAAGCGGAACGGTCTGCCGGCGCTGGCCGGCACGGCTGGCCCTACGATCGTCCAGAACGCGGTCGTGTCGGCCCTGGTTGCCGGCGACTTCAATCGAGACGGGCGCTCCGATCTCGTCTTCGCGGGAGGCTTCGTCGTCGCTACCCAGGGGACAGCGATCTTGATTTCGCTCGGCGGCGGCAAGTTCTCCGTAGCTAGGACCATCGGACCGCCAGCCACCACTCTGGCCGTCTGCGATTTCAACGGAGATGGCCTCCTCGACGTCGTGGCGGCGACGACCCAGGGCAGCCTCGTTGTCCTGTTCGGCCGGCCGGATGGAACCTTCCAGCAGAGCGCGCCCGTCGCGACAGTCGCTACAGGTGCGATCGTGTCCTCTCTCCTCGCGACGGACCTCAACGGCGACGGGAAGTGCGACATCGCCTTCACGACGGATTTCGGCACCGCGGCTTCCGGGGTCTTCTGGATCGAGGGGGGCGGAGACGGCACCTTCGGAAGCGCGATTCAAATCGTAGACAGTCAGAAGGACCTCGGCAGCCTAGGCACTCACGTGCTGACCGGCCTCTCTGCCGCTGACTGGAACGGCGACGGGATTACTGACCTCGCCTTCGGAGACCTCAACGATCGCGCGGTCTTTGTCCTGCCTGGCGGGGGACGCTTCTCCTCTCCCATCCGGATCGAGACTGCGGACTTCGTGGCACAAACGCTCCCGGCGGACGTTAACGGAGACGGCATCTTGGACCTTCTCCTCGTGAAGCCCGACGTCAACGCCCTCGAGATCCTCGAAGGAACCGGGGACGGACGCTTTCTCCCCCTCGGCCAGGCCGTGCTCGGAAGCGATCCCGCCTCGATGGCAGTCGGGGATTTCGACGTCGACGGCCGGACGGATGTCGCCGTTTCCGACACGGGTTCTTCGGGGGGACACGTCACCTTCCTGATGAACCTCTGCGGCAAGCGCGAGTCGGTCTTTCCCGTAAGGACCCCGCGCCCCCTTCCCCGCGTCGTCCACCGCGGCTCCTGACGTTCGGCTCACGCCAGCGGTCACGCAAGGTTCCTGACAGGGCGCCGACCCCGCTGGGCCGTCCGGCTCCGCCAAGAAGGAGAGATAATCATCTCTCCGAACCGACAACTCTCTGCCTCGCCGGCTTCGTCGAGCGAGCTCGAATGGTGTGAGCAGAGGTAATCGTTCGACCGAGAGGAATCAACTGCCCGATGACGAACGACATCGAACGACTAGAGAGAGACCTCTGGGAGGCAGCGGACAACCTTCGGGCCAACTCCAAGCTAACGTCTAGCGACTACTTCATGCCCGTCCTGGGTGTGATCTTCCTTCGGTACGCCGCCAACCGCTTTGAGACAGCCGCCAGGCAGATCGAGCACGACCAGGCAGCTGGCCGGATGCCGAAACGGCAGGTGCTTCCGGATGACTACCTGCGGCGCCGTGCTCTGTGGCTGCCACCAACCAGCCGCTACGACTGGATAATGCAGCAGGCATCCGTAACCAGCGAGGGGCTGCCCAAGCTCGTCACCGATGCCATGACCGCCATCGAAGCCGATTTTCAACCGCTCCAGGGCGTGCTACCTAAAGACTACGGGATCTTCGAGCCCAAGGTGCTCGAACACTTGATGCGTCTCTTCAACAGTGAGCAGATCAAACATGCCTCCGGCGACGTCTTCGGTCGCATCTACGAGTACTTCCTGGCCAAGTTCTCCATCCAGAAGGCGCACGACAACGGAGAGTTCTTCACGCCATCGTCACTCGTGCAGACCATCGTCAACGTCATCGAGCCAGACCACGGCACGGTGTTCGACCCCGCTTGCGGCTCAGGCGGCATGTTCGTGCAGTCGAGCCACTTCATCGAGCATGAGGGCGGCGACACCGCGAAGAAGGTCGTCTTCTACGGCCAGGAGAAGAACCGCGACACGATCCGCATCGTCAAGATGAATCTTGCAGTGCATGGCTTGGAGGGGAAGATCGCCGAGGCCATCACCTACTACCAGGACGAGCACAACCTCGGGCCGCAAGAGAAGATGCAGCCTGGAAAGTGCGACTTCGTCATGGCCAATCCGCCTTTCAACGTGGACCTTGTGGACGCTGAGCGCATCAAGGGCGACCCGCGCCTGCCCTTCGGCCTGCCGGGCGTCAACAAGCAGAAGAAGGTCAGCAACGGGAACTACCTCTGGATCTAGTTCGCTTTCGCGACCGGCTGGCGCCGTGGAATGCTGCTCGGGATGCGCTGGTCGCACGTCGATCGCGCGGGCCGACTCGTCACGCTCCCCGACTCGAAGAATGACGACCCGCAGTCGATGCCTCTTGACGATGAGCTCCTGGAGGTCATCGAGCGCCGTTGGAAGGCGCGGGAGTATCGGACCCGGGAGCGCGGAGTCGGTATCTCCGAGTTCGTCTTCCATCGGGACGGGAAGGCGATCCCTCCGCCGACTTTCAACCGGCAGTTCGCAAAGGCCAGGAAGGCCGCAGGAATCTCAGGGAAGCTCTTCCACGACCTTCGGCGCACGGCCGCCCGGAACATGATCCGTGGCGGGGTCCCGCAATCCATCGCGAAGCGCGTCACCGGCCACCGATCGGACTCGATGTTTCAGAGATACGACATCGCCTCGACTGCGGACAAGCTGGAGGCACTCCAGAAGGCCCGCGTCTACGCGTCGACCCGCGCTGCTGTTGGCGAGAACGTCACCCATTTTCCCGTCGGATCTGTCAACGCTACGGACACACAAGCCAAAAACGCGAAGGTTTCCGAGGGAAATTGGCTGGGAGGCAGGGACTCGAACCCCGATTCACTGGTCCAGAGCCAGTTGTCCTACCATTGAACGACCTCCCAGTCGTTCTGGGAACGGCGGATTATACGAGGTGGAGGGTGGCAGGTGGTAGGAAGAAACGGGAGAAGAAAGCGATGAGTCCGGAAGCTCTGGCCTCGAAACACTGCGTCCCTTGCCGCGGCGGGATCCCGCCTCTCTCCGAGGAGGACGCGCGGCTGCTGCTCGCGAATGCCCCCGGCTGGAGGCTCGAGGAGGGCGGCACGCGCCTCACGCGCCGCTTCGAGCTCGAGGACTTCAGGAAGGCGATCGCTTTCGTCAACCGGGTCGCCGAGATCGCGGAAGCGGAAGGTCACCATCCCGACATCGCGATTCACTGGAACAAGGTGGACCTCATCCTGTGGACGCACAAGATCGGCGGACTGCACGAGAACGATTTCATCCTGGCCGCGAAGGTCAACCGGCTCCTGGAAGAGCCTCCCGCGTCGCGGGGAGGAACAGCCGGCTAGTTCAGCCTTTCTTTCCGGGAAAGACGATGAGGACCAGGCCGATGACGCCGGTCCCGAGGAGCATCCAGCGGGTGTTTTCCCACAGGTCTTTCTTGGCCCGCTCCTCTTTCGAAACGGCCGCCTTGAACTGGCCCTCGACGGTGTCGTAGCTCGCCCGCCGGCTCGACGCGAGGAGAAATCCAGCGAGGCCGATCGCGAGGAGAACGATCCCGAGGCGCCTCATCATGGAAGGTATGCGGTGCGCGGTGCGCGGTGCGCGGTCAGGCTCCCGTTCCGCAACCCGCAAACCGCACACCTCAAACCGTTCACCTCAGTATTTCGCCATGGTCGGGTCGATCTGGTCGGCCCAGCGGTTGATGCCGCCGGCCAGGTTGAAGGCCTTTCCGTAGCCTCTCTGGCGGAGGTACTGGACGGCGTTGCCGCTGCGGCCGCCCGTGCGGCAATAGACGACGATGTCGCCGTCCCGGGGAAGCTCGGTGAGCCTGTGCGGCAGCGACGCGAGCGGGATCTTGATGGATCCCGGCAAATCGCTGATCGCCCATTCGTGCGGCTCGCGGACATCGACGAGAGTCAGCGCCTCTCCGCGGTCGCGCCTGGCCTTCAGGTCTTCGACTGTGATGGCGGGAACCGACACGACCGGAAAGATAACACCCCCGCGAGGAACCCGGGCTCTGGCAACTGAAGACTTTCGGCACGACAGGATGAGAGCTAGCGGCACTGCCCCACTTCATTCGCGGCGCGCGTAGTCTCCCGACGGAGGAGGGAGGAGGCGCGCGCCGCGGGAGCAAAGCCCCGGAGCTGATGAGCGCGAAGCGCGAAATCCAAGCGGAGGGGCGTAGCGACGTTAGTACCTCGGCATCGTCGGATCGACCTGTTCCGCCCAGCGGTTGATGCCGCCGGCCAGGTTGCGGACCTTCCGGAAGCCGGCCTCGCGGAGGAAGCGAACGGCCTTCGCGCTTCTCACGCCCGTCTTGCAGTGCACGACGATCTCGTCGGCCGTCGACAGGCGGTTGACGTTCTCGGGCAGGGTCGCGAGAGGGATCTTGACCGATTCCGGGAAGGCGCTGATCTCGATCTCGTGCGGTTCGCGCACGTCCACCAGGACGTAGGGCTCCCGCCGGTCACGCATCGCCTTGAGCTCCTCTACGGAAATCTCCGGGACGCCGTCTGCCGCTACGGCCGCCTCCGGCTCGATCCCGCAGAAGGCCTCGTAGTCCACGAGCTTCGTCACGGTCGGGTGCGGTCCGCAGAGGACGCAATCAGGGTTCTTGTGGAGCTTCAGCTCCCGGAAGCGCATCGAGAGCGCGTCCACCAGGAGGAGTCTCCCGATCAGCGGGTCGCCCGAGTTGAGGACGAGCTTGATCGTCTCGGTCGCCTGCACGACGCCCAGCAGCCCCGGCAGGATTCCGAGGACGCCCCCCTCCGCGCAGGAGGGAACCAGGCCCGGCGGGGGCGGCTCCGGGTAGAGGCAGCGGTAGCAGGGACCCTTCTCCGCCCAGAAGACCGAAGCCTGGCCCTCGAAGCGGAAGATCGAGGCGTAGACGTTGGGCTTTCCGGCGAGCACGCAGGCGTCGTTGACGAGGTAGCGCGTCGGGAAGTTGTCGGTGCCGTCGGCCACGACGTCGAAGTCGCGGATGATCTCGAGCGCGTTGGCCGAGGTCAGGCGCTCTTCGTACGGCACGATCCGCACGTGCGGGTTGATGCCCCGCAGGCGCTCGGCCGCCGCGGCCAGCTTGGGCCGCCCGACGTCTCCGACGCCGAAGAGGATCTGCCGCTGCAGGTTCGAGTCGTCCACCACGTCGAAGTCCACGAGGCCGATCGTCCCGATTCCCGCCGCGGCGAGGTAGAGGGTGAGCGGAGAGCCGAGGCCCCCCGTGCCGACCGCGAGCACGCGCGCCCCCTTCAGCTTCTTCTGCCCCTCCATGCCGACCTCCGGCATGATCAGGTGGCGCGAATAGCGGCGGATCTCCTCGTTGGAGAGCGCGACCTCCTCGGCGGTGGACGGTGGCGCTGCGGAAGCTCCTCCGGCTCCGCCCGCGATCGAAGGAATGATCGAGAGCGCGTCGAGGTCGGAAACGGGCGTGGCGTCCTTCTGGAGGTAGCGGACGTCTTCGTCGTTCTTGTAGACGTTGACGAAGGAACGCAATCGCCCCTGGTCGTCGTAGAGGTGCTTGCGCAGCGCCCGATGTCTCTCGACGAGGCTCTGGAGGGCGTCGGCGACGGTGCCGCCGGCGACGCTGACGGATGCCGCCCCTCCCGCGTAGGGGCGAAGCGGCGTTGGCAAGAGGATCTTGGGCATCGGAACTACTCCTGGAGGTCTTCGACCAGCAATTCCTCGCGGTCGAAGGCCCCGCGGTCTTCGGAAAGAACGTAAGAGGCGATCTCGCCGGGGACGCCGGCGCGGACCGCCACGAGGACATAATGGAAGAAGGGAAAGCCGTGTTCCCGATCGTAGTCCGACGGGACGGCCGGATGATCGGGATGCGAGTGATAGAAGCCGAGCATGGAAAGCCCCTCGGCGTCGGCGCGCTTCTCCAGTCTCGCGTACTCCAGGGGATCGATCACGTAGCGCCGGCGCCGCTCTTCCACGCGGGCGTTCTTCATCCGCTCGAGCCGCGTGACTCGCGGCGTCGCGTTCTCGACGACGCCGAGCAGCGCCCCGCAGCATTCCTCGGGGTACGCCTCGACGCCGTGCTGCCGGATCGCGGCCGCGATGCGGCCGGCCATCGCGATCACGCCTCCTCCCAGAACCGTTCCGAGAGATAACGGCCGCCGCCGTCGCAGAGGATCGTGGCGATGACGGAGGGCCCCGGCGCCATCTCTCGCGCGACCTTGAGGGCCGCGACGACGTTTCCGGCCGCCGAAGGTCCGACGAGGACCCCTTCCTCCCGCGCCAGGCGCCGGCACATCGCGAAGGCCTCGTCGGTCGGGACTTCCAGGCTGGCGTCGGCGAGCCCGGGGTCGTAGATCGCCGGGACCATCGCGGAGGGCATGTGCTTCATGCCGTCCAAGCCGTGGATCGGGCCATCGGGCTGCATCGAGACGCAGACGACGCGCGGAGAGACGGATTTCAGGTACCGCGTCACCCCGGTGAACGTCCCCGTCGTCCCGAGCCCCGCGACGAAGTGCGTCAACTCCCCGCGCGTCTGCTCCCAGATCTCCGGGCCCGTCGTCTCAAAGTGCGCCCGCCAGTTGGCCGGATTCGAGTACTGGTCCGGGTAGAAATACTTCTCGGGCTCGGCGGCGGCCATGGCCCGGGCCCGCCGGATCGCCCCGTCGCTGCCTTCGAGCGGGTCGGTCGCGACGATCTCGGCGCCGAAGGCCTTGAGGATCGCCGTCTTGTGCGCCGAGGAGCCCCTCGCCGGAACGCAGAGCGTCACGGGGAAGCCGAGCGCGCGTCCGATCATCGCGTCGGCGATGCCCGTGTTGCCGGAGGTCGCCTCCAGGATCGTCTTGCCGGGAGCAAGCGCCCCCCGGGCGAGGCCGTCCAGGAGCATCGCCCGGGCCGGCCGGTCCTTGACGCTCCCACCCGGGTTCATGAACTCGGCCTTGGCGAAGAGCCTCAGGCCCGGTACGGCGCGCGCGATGCGCGTGAGCTCCAGGAGCGGCGTGTGTCCGACCGCGTCGAGAACGCCCACGGCCCGATTGTAAGGTCCGCTCTCCGACGAGAGCTCGACCGCCAGATCACGGCTGATGTAGCACCTCCTGAAATCAAAAAGCCCGCCGGTTGTGGCCGGCGGGCTGGGTGTCCTTGTCGCTTTCGAGGACTCTTACGAGCCGAAAACACCTCCGTCCGTCCGACCCTCGCGGGTCACGGGACAACAGCAGCGAGTCTCCGGGCGGTCCGTGCAGCGCGCCATCCAGGCTTTTCTAGCGCGCCCGGGGAGGGCCTGTCAAGCGGCCCTCTCGAGCGAAACTCTCATCATGGAACCCGAGGGCGACGATTCGCAGGTTCGAAAGGAGGTCCGGGCCACGGCCGGACGCACGAGGGTGTCGATCTCGGCGGCCGTGAATCCGTGCCCGCGGAGTCCTTTGCGGACCAGCCCTTCCGGAAGCCGGACCCAGCCCAGCAGCGGCCTCTGGTCGCGGCGCAGTTCCTCCCGCGGCGCCTCCGGGTTGCCCTCGTAGATCCAGAAGCGGCCTCCCGGCTTCAGCGCCCGATGGACCGCTTCGAGCCCGGCCTCCGGCTCCTCCCAGTGATGGAAGGAGAGGACCGAAAGGGCAAAGTCGAACTCCTCGCGGGACCCAAGGCCTTCGGCGGTGCCTCTGCGAAACTCGAGATTGGACGGGCGCTTCCTGGCCTGCGCCCGGCGGATCATCTCCTCGGATTCGTCCACGCCCACGACCGACAGGGCGGGGCGGGCGGCCGCGAGCAGCCGATCGAGGTTCCCCGGCCCGCACCCAACGTCGAGCAGGCGCCCCTGCGCGATCGGGATCTCCGAGACGATGCGGCGATGCAGCGGCTCGAGGCTCGGCTCCCCCAGCCGGTGGTAGAAGAATGACCGAACCGCACCGAACTTCTCCGGACCTCCTCCTTTCAAGTTCATCGTGCGCGGCGGCCGCGCTCGCGCACGTGCTCCTCCTCGAACATGTACGCTCTGGCCGCCATGACGCCGGCGCGCCCGAGGTAGCCCACGAGGCGCCGGGGATTGCCTCGTTCCACGATCGGCAGCCGGCCGATGCCGCGATCGAGCATCCGGCGCACGGCGTCGCGCAGGAGCTCGTCGCCGTACCCGACGACCGGATCGCGCGTCCCGGCTTCGAGCACCGTCACCTCGTCCCGTTCCCCTTCGATGGCCTTCATCAGGTCGCTGCGCGTGATGATGCCGACGAGTTCCCCCTTCTCGTCCACGATCGGCGTGCCCTGCCTCTGGGCGACGGGATCGCCGGCCGCGATACGCTCCGACAGCTCTGCCACCGTCGTGCTGGCCGCGATGGTCGGCACGTTCCGGTCCATGACCTCCTCGACGCGATGCAGCTCGAAGGGATCCACCGTGTACTCCCGCACGAGGTGAAAGCCGCGGCGGGCGATCTTCTCCGTCAGGATCGAGCGCCGCAGCAGCAGCACCGTCACACCGTGCGCGGCGACGGTCGCCACGAGCAGGGCGGGCAGGATGTTCCAGTCGTGGGTCAGCTCGAGCGTGAAGACGATCGCGGTCAGGGGCGAGCGCATGGTCCCGCCCATCATCGCGGCCATGCCGACCATCGCCCACAGCCCGGCGTCTCCGACGGGCAGGAGAGGCGCCTCGAGCGCTCCGAGCGCGCCGCCCATGAGCAGCAGCGGCGCGAGCACCCCGCCCGAGGTCCCGGACCCGAGCGCGAACGCCCACACCACCGCCTTGCCCACGAGAAGGCCCAGGACCGCCGCCCCGAGCAGCCGCCCGGCCGCGAGATCGTGGATGGTGTCGTAACCCACGCCGAGGACGCGCGGGTTCACGAGCCCTCCCAGCCCGATGCAGAGGCCTCCGATCGCGGGCCACCACATCCAGTGAATGGGGAGTTTGCCGAACAGGTCCTCGAAGCCGTAAACGAGCGAGGTGAGCAGCCCCGATCCGAGCCCCGCGACGACCCCGGCGGCTACGGCAACGGCGAGGACCGCCGGCGAGACCGAAGCGTGCGGGACGACCGGGAAGATCGGGCCGGCGCCCAGGAGCGGGACCCGCAGCGCCGCCGCGACGACGGAGGCGACGCAGACCGGGATGAAGCTGCGCGGCTTCCATTCGAAGAGCAGCAGCTCGATCGCGAGCAGGACGGCCGCCATCGGAGCGGAGAAGATCGCCGACATGCCCGCGGCCGCGCCGGCGACGAGCAGCGTCTTGCGCTCGGCGCCGGAGAGATGGAAGAGCTGGCCGAAGAGAGAACCGAACGCTCCTCCCGTCATGATGATCGGCCCCTCCGCGCCGAGGGGGCCGCCGGTGCCGATCGAGACGGCCGAGGAGACCGGCTTGAGGATCGCGACGTTGGGCTCGATGCGGCTGCGCCCGATCAGGATCGCTTCGAGGGCCTCGGGGATGCCGTGGCCGCGGATCTTCTCCGAGCCGAAGCGCGCCATCAGACCGATCACGAGCCCTCCGGCGACGGGCACGAGCACCGACCAGGCCCCCAAATGGTGGCCGGCCGGAGAAACGAACGCGGAGGAGAAGCGGTGGTAGTAGGCGAGGTTGGTGATGACCCCGATCAGCCAGACCAGGGCATAGGCGACGAAGGCTCCGATCACGCCGACGGCCAGGGCGAGCAGAGCGAGCAGAAGGACACGCCTGTCCGTCGTGAAGTCGGAAAGGGAATCCTCTCGATTGGCCGTCGGGGTTCTTTCTGCGCCCACTACCAGAGCCACAATCCCGATTTGGGCGTCTCTATTCCCCGGCGGCGAAGTCCGAACAACTGTCTCAGGCGTCTCGGCGCGCGCTCCCGCGTTTGATAGGCTCCGCGGAGAGGAGGCCGCCACGCCGTGCTGCCGGAATTCAAGAACGAGCCCCTAACCGATTTCTCGAAGGAGCCCAACCGAACGGCCTTCGCCCGGGCGCTCGAGAAAATCGAAACGCGGCTTCCGCTCGAAGGGAAGAACCGGATCGGCGGACTCAAGAGCGGCTCGGCGAGGACCTTCCAGTCGGTCAATCCGTGCCGGCGGTCCCAGATCATCGGCCGCTTTCCGGAGGGGACGGTGGAGGACGCCGAGCGGGCGGTCGAAGCCGCGGCGATGGCCTTCCCCGGCTGGAGCCGCACGCCCGCCAGAGAGAGGTGGGAAGCGACCCTCCGAATCGCCTCGATCCTGCGCAAGCGAAAGCACGAGTACTCGGCGATGATGGTGCTCGAGGAGTCGAAGGCCTGGGTCGAGGCGGACGCAGACACCGCCGAGGCGATCGACTTCTGCGAGTTCTACGCCCGCGAGATGGCGCGCCTCGCCCAGCCGCAGCCCCTGACTCCGTATCCGGGGGAGAAGAACGAGCTCGAGTTCCTGCCGCTCGGGGTCTGCGCGGTCATTCCGCCGTGGAACTTCCCGCTCGCGATCCTGACGGGAATGACGACGGCGGCCCTCGTGACCGGCAACACCGTCGTGCTCAAGCCGTCCTCCGACGCGCCGGGCATCGCGACGATGTTCGTCGAGGCCGCCGAGGAGGCCGGGATCCCTCCGGGCGTTCTGAACTTCGTGACGGGCGGCGGGTCCACCGTCGGCAACGCCCTGGTCGAGAACCCGAAGACGCGGATGGTCGCCTTCACCGGCTCGCGCGAAGTCGGCGTCGGGATCTCCGAGAAAGCCGGCAAAGTTCCTCCCGGACAGCTCTGGATCAAACGCGCGGTGCTCGAGATGGGCGGCAAGGATTTCATCCTGGTGGACGAGACCGCGGACCTCGAGGAGGCGGCCAAAGGGATCGTCGCCTCGGCCTTCGGCTACCAGGGGCAGAAGTGCTCCGCCTGTTCGCGTTTGATCGTTCACCGGAAGGTCCACGACGAGCTTCTCGAGAAAGTCGTCGCGAAGACGAAGGCGTTGAAGGTCGGCGACGTCCGGGACCCGGGCAACGTCGTCGGCGCCGTGATCAACGAGCGGGCGCAGAAGAAGATCCTCGAATACGTCGAAGTCGGGCGGCGGGAAGGGCGGATCGTCGCCGGAGGCGCGCCCGGCCCCGAGGAGGGGTTCTTCGTGATGCCCACGATCGTGGACGGCATCGAGCCGAAACACCGCCTCGCGCGAGAGGAGATCTTCGGCCCGGTGCTGGCCGTCCTGAAGGTGAAGGACTTCGACGAGGGAATCGCGGTCGCCAACGACACGGAGTACGGCCTGACGGGATCGCTCTACTCCCGTGATCGGGAGCGCCTGGAGCGCGGCAAGAGGGAACTCTTCTGCGGCAACCTGTACCTGAATCGCAAGTGCACGGGGGCGCTCGTCGGGGTGCACCCCTTCGGCGGGTTCAACATGTCGGGAACGGACTCGAAGGCGGGCGGGCGCGAGTACCTCTACCTTTTCACGCAGGCAAAGGCCATATCGGAGAAGATCTAGCCCGGAGCCGGAAACCGGGAATCGGGAATCGGAAATCGAAAGTAGCGCGTGATGTTTACGGTCATCGGCCTCCTCATCCTGGTCCTGGACATCTTCGCCCTGGTCTCGCTTCTGAAGAGCGGCGCCGACACCGCGACGAAGATCCTGTGGCTCCTGGTGATCGTCCTCCTGCCCTTCCTCGGGATGGTCCTCTACTTCCTGATGGGCCCGGGCCGGCGCAAGGTGATCTGAGCGTGGCGGGAATCGGAAATCGGGAATCAGGAACCGAAGGGTCGAAGGCCGGCTCCTTCCCGAGCGCGGCGCGGCGCTTCGAGGCCGTTGGCTTCTCGGAGATCGTCAAGGTCCGAAATCGCGTCCTGGAGCTCCTCGCCGCCGGGCACAAGGTCTGGCGGTTCGAAGGCGGCGAACCCTACATGGCGACGCCGCAGCCGATCAAGAACGCGATGGCGGCGGCGCTCGCGCGCGGAGAGACGCGCTATGCCCCGTCCTCCGGTGTGCCGGAGCTGAGGCGCGCGATCGTCGACAAGGTGCGCGCGAAGAACGGGATCCCCGCCGACGACGAGAGCCCGATCGTCGTCAACGGCGGCATGCACGGGCTCTTCTCGGCCTTCGCGACTCTGCTCGATCCCGGCGACGAGGTTCTGATGTTCTCGCCGTACTGGACCCCGATCCTGGACGTCGTCAAGTACCACGGCGCCTCGGCCGCGCTCGTCCCTGCGGCACGCGCCCGCCGGGAAGGCCTGACAGCGGCCCTCGCCGCGGCGACGACGCCGCGGACCAAGCTCCTCTACTGGAACTCCCCCGTCAACCCGACCGGCGAGGTCTTCTCGCGCGCGGAGGTCGAAGAGGTCTGCGCGTACGCGCGGGAGGCCGGCCTCGCCGTCATCTCCGACGAGGCCTACGAGGACCTGATCTACGAGGGGGAAGGCCACGTCTCCCCCGCTTCCCTGCCCGGGATGTTCGAGCGCACCTTCTCCGTCTTCACGTTCTCGAAGACGTACTCGATGACCGGGTGGCGCGCGGGCTACGTGCTCGTTCCCAGGCGCTGGCGCGTGCCGATGCGAACGATCGTCCTCTACTCGATCAACGGCGTCTCGACCCCCACCCAGTGGGCGGCGCTCGAGGCGCTGCGGCTGCCGGACACGTTCCTCGAGGAAGCCCGGGCGGGCTACCGCCGCCGGCGCGACGCTCTCGTCGCCGGGCTCAAGGCGGCCGGCTTCGAGCTCGAGACTCCCAAGGCCGCCCTCTATCTCTTTCCGAAGGTCCCGGCCTCGCTGGGACAGGATTCGCCGGCCGCGGCGCGCACGCTGCTCGACACGGCGCGGGTTGCCACGGTCCCCGGCGTCGTCTTCGGTCCGGAGGGAGAGGGGCACGTCCGGTTCTCCTTCTCGGTCCCCGAGGAAACGATCGCGGGCGGCGTCGAGGCCCTCAAAGCCTTCGCCGCCGCCCCCGCACACCGTTAGTCTGTCTCGCGTAGCAAAACGCGACCCACCATTTGACTCATTGGTGTGAGTCTTCTACACTCATCGCATGAGTAAGAGGCTGCAGGTCCTCCTGGAAGAGCCGGAATTGCGCGAGATTCAAAAGGCCGCGAGGCGAAACCGGATGACGGTCGCCGAATGGGTTCGGCAGGCTTTGCGCGCCGCGCGCCGGCGCCAGCCGGAGCGGGATCGGGCGCGCAAGCTCGCCGCGATCCGCGAGGCGGCGCGGTACCGGTTTCCAGCGCCTCCGATCGAGCAGATGCTCGAGGAGATCGAACGCGGGTATCTCGACGACGGACATCTTCCCGGTTCGGCGAAGTGATCTTCCTCGATTC
>JAWOLE010000379.1:0-13011 GCA_033853815.1 Thermoanaerobaculia bacterium | reverse complement strand
TCCTGCTTAAACCATGCCCGGGAATCGGCCGGGGCGGAGCAGGACAGGCTGATGAGCCCCGATCTACTGGAAGTACCCGTAAACGTCGAAGAAGAAGTCGGTCGAGCCGGTGGAGGAGGCCATGTCGCACTGGACGGCGATCTGTCCTCCGGCGCCGAGCGGCACGACGGCGTTGTTGGCCCGCACGATGCCGGGGCGGAAGTTGATCGCGCTCGCCAGAGGCGCCGCTCCCCCGGCCGGGTAGAGCCGGAGATCGCCGCCATCGGTCGGGAACCAGATGGCCATGTTGATCGCGACCGCCGTGGCCGAGGGCGGAATCCCACAGAGACCTGCGACCGGGAAGGTGCGCACGCTGTTGGCGGAAAGCGCCGGTCCACCCGACGGGCCGTCGGGATTGCGCGTGTCGGCCACGCGGCAGGGGGCGACGGCGATGAGGCCGGTTCCAGCGGGACCGCTGGTCGGGGTCGGCGTGCTCGTCGGCGTGTTCGTAGGCGTATTCGTCGGCGTCCTCGTTGGAGTCTGAGTCGGAGTATTCGTCGGCGTCGGTGTCGGAGTCCTCGTCGGCGTCAGCGTCGGGGTGTTCGTTGGGGTGTTCGTCGGAGTCGGCGTGCACTGCGGGACCGTTACGGCGCCCGCGCCGCTGCCCGTCACGGCGCCGTTGTCCCCTGTGTCCGTCCCGGAGGCTTCCACGCTGTCCGCGAAGATCGTGTCGCTCCCGGGAGCGCACGCGGGCGCTGTCTCCTGCACGCTGTACGAGCAGCTATCCCCGGGGGTCCCGTTGGGCTGCAGCATGTTCACGGCATTTCCGCCGACGGTGCAGGGGATGGAGGACGTCACTCCGCCCGGAAAGGGAACCGTGTTCGTCACCGAGAGATTGACCACGCTGGCAGCCTGATTCAGGTTCTGAACCGTGCCACTGCATGTGAAGGTGGCGCCGGGCTCTTGCGGCGCACCCGGGCAGGTCTTGGTGACCGCGATACCGGCGGAAGACGGGCGAACGCTGCCGGTCTGCCGACGAGCGGGCGGCGCCGGCAAGGGCGTCTGCGGCGGGCCGGCGGAATAGGCCGCCGGCAGGAAAACAGCGAGGACAAGGAGCGTCGCTTGGACAGAATGCCTCGCGCGCTTCACGGACCCCGAATATCTCATCTCACTTGAGCCCGCTCACGAGATAGAGCTCGTCGAGAAGGCGCCGGTAGGAGTAAACGTAGGAGGCGCCGTCCGAGCCGATGACGAAGGGCTCGATCTGGAGAACGCCAGCCGGATCGGGAGGATGAAACTCCTTCCAGAGGGTGCGCTTGCCCGACTGGACATCCACGAGATCGACGGCGCCCGGACGGGTGACCGTGTTGTAGACGAAGAGCGAACGGCCGTCCGGCGACCACCGGACCACGCGATCGTCCAGTGTCAGACCGGGCACGGGGCGGGGTTCCCCGGACTCAACCGGATAAACGGCGATCCGGCTGTCCGATCCTCTGGCGGCGATCATCCTGCCGTCGGGTGAGATCGGGTTCTGCGGATAGATCCCGATGCCCTCCGGCGTGATTGCCCGCGGCCGCCCGTCGGGCAGATCCTGGACGAAGAGCCGGATGCCTCGCCCGGGTTCGTGCCCACCGATCAGGATCCGACGGCCGTCCGGGAAGAAGTTGACCCACTGACAGCTGACGTTGCTCTTCGGGAGAGCCCGCGGTTGTCCGGGTCCGACAGGCAGAAGGAGCAACTGTTCACTGCCCCTTTCGGGAGTCGCGAGCGCCCACTGGCCGTCCGCAGATAGTCCGTAGGAGCCGCCGTCCCCGAGCAAAACCGCGCCAGAGCCGTCGAATCTCCGTGTGTAGATGCTGTTCGGGGTGGTGTTCTCCTCGTCGAAGAGGACCGTTTGTCCGTCGCGGGAGATGTCGACCGGAAAGGACCAGTCGAGCCATGTCAGATTCTTCTCCCCGCCGCCGGCCGCAGAACGTCCGATGATCTCCCGCCGGGCGGAAGCCAGGGAGAAGAGCATTCGGCCGTTGGGCGCTATGTCGTGAATCTCGTCGAGCTTGCCGGGAAGGCCCCACGGTGTTCGCGTCCTGCCCGAGAGGGACGTCGCCTGGAGGGGCGGGCTCGTCCACACCTCGTCGCCTCGCGGCGACCAGGCCAGGCCCGTTGCCGCTGCGGGCCCGGTCAGGCGCGTGCGCCCGTCCTGGTCCACGACCCGCAGCTTCGCCGTGTTGTCTCCGATCTCCGCGTGATCGAGAAACGCGACCAGCCTGCCGTCGGGAGAGACCCGGACATTGCTGACCCATGCCGCCGTCTCGAAGAGGACCTTTCCAATCGGGTACTCCAGACGGCAGTGATTTCCGAGGTAGCGCGCGACCGCGAGCTCCTTTCCGTCGGGCGACCAGTCCGCGTCCTGCACGTTTTCGAGGACCGGGTGCGGAGCTCCGCCGGCCAGGGGAACGCGCGCCAGCGTCCCGACGGTCTGGAAGCCGAGGATGAAGTGGCGGTTGAGCGAGATGGCCATCTCTCCCGTCGAGGAGATCGCCAGGATGTCGGCAGAAGGAAGGCCCAGCGAGCGCGATTCCCGGCCTTCCACCCGGGTTGAAAAGAGATCCAGCGCCCCGCCGTCCCACGCGGCGCCGTAGACGATGGTCTGGCCGTCCGGGGCGAATCGCGCGGAATACACCGTGCCTCGGCGGTAGGTCAGGCGCTCAAAGCGGAGAGGAAGGTCCGTCTTCGAGGCCAGGGTGCCGTGGAGGAAAAATCCGGCGGCGGCTCCGAGGACGAGCGCGGCCAGCGCCGGCCAGACCCAAACGCGCCGACGGCGCCGCACAGGCTCGGCCGCCGGAAGCTCTCCCGAGGCGGACGTCTCCGAGAGGTGGTCGCGCACCTTCGCGAGGTCGCGCGCGAGGTCCCTGGTCGAGGCGTATCGCTCCTCCGGGTCCTTGGCCAGCAGCTGTTCGACGATCCAGCGCACCGGGGCGGGCGTCTTCGGCGCGAGTTGCCCGAGCGGCTCGGGCTCCTCGCGGATGATCGCGACGAGCGTCTCGGCTCCGGTCTGGCGCTGGAACGCGTGCTTGCCGGTCGCCATCTCGTAGAGGATCGCCCCCAGCGTGAACTGATCGGACCGAAAATCGACCGGCAGCCCGCTCGCCTGCTCGGGCGACATGTAGCCGGCGGTGCCCATGACGATACCGGGCTGCGTCGGAGAGGCGACGGCCGTCGGGAGCGCCGACACGCCCGAGGCAGCCGGCTCGGTCAGCTTGGCGAGGCCGAAGTCCAGGATCTTGACGAAGCCGTCCTTCGAGATCATGAGGTTCTCGGGCTTGAGGTCGCGGTGGACGATGCCCGCGGCGTGCGCCTTGGCGAGTCCCTCGGCGATCTGGACGGCGAGTTCGAGGAGTCTCTTCATCGGGAGCGAGCCGGCGGCGACGAGCTCGCGCAGGGTCTTTCCCTCGACGAGCTCCATGGCGATGTAGGTCGTCTCTCCCGAGAAACCGATGTCGTAGATCGTGAGGATGTTCGGATGGTTGAGAGCGGAGGCCGCACGCGCCTCGTGCTCGAAGCGCCGGCGTCGCTCGGGATCGGCGGAAAGCTCGGAGGGCAGCACCTTGATCGCCACATCGCGCCCGAGCCTGGGATCCTTCGCCCGGTAGACCTCGCCCATCCCGCCGGCGCCGAGCGGCGCGAGGATCTCGTAGGGACCGAGGCGGTTACCCGGCGTGAGAGTCAAGATGCGCGGATTCTATTCCGCGCGCGTTCCAGACCCGGAGGGCTGCGCCGAGAGGCCGACGACCTCCCCGTCCACGAGGTCGATTCGCTCGGCGGCGGGAACGGCCGGAAGGCCCGGCATCCTGAGAATGTCGCCGAGGATCGGCACGAGGTAGCCCGCCCCCGCGGCGAGGATCAGGCTTCGTACCGTGATCCCGAAGTCCTCCGGGCGCCCGAGCAGCTTCGGGTCGTCGGAGAGGGACTTCTGGGTCTTGGCGACGCAAAGCGGCAGGAGCTCGTACCCGAACCGCTTCGCCAGGGAGAGGTCGTTGTCCGCTTCGTGACTCCACGTCACGTCCTTCGCGCCGTACATGAGGCGCGCGATCTTCGAGAGCTTCACTTTCGGCGGGTCGGTTCGTTCGTAGAGAGGCCGGAACCGGCCCGGATCTCGCGAGGCCGCCTCCACGACCGCCTCGGCCAGGGCGATCCCGCCCTCTCCGCCCCTCTCGAAGACGTCGGCGACGGCGAACGGAACCTTGAGCCGCCCGCATTCGCTCCGGACGACGGCGATCTCCTCCTCCGTGTCGGAGGCGAACCGGTTCAAGGCGACG
Organism: Thermoanaerobaculia bacterium; assembly: GCA_033853815.1. GTDB lineage: Bacteria > Acidobacteriota > Thermoanaerobaculia > UBA5066 > Gp7-AA6 > JAWOLE01. Next base: position 8,716 of record JAWOLE010000379.1, on the reverse strand, counting down.
ACCGGCCCCTCTCCGAAGGTCCGGATGCTCTCGACATGCTTCTCCAGGTTCGGGAGGCCCCGCTCCACCGCCTTCGGGTCGGGATCGGTCAGGGCGTCCTTCGAGGCGCCGCCGTGCAGCTTCAGCGCCCTCGCCGTGGCGACGAGGACGACGGCCGCCGTGTCGAGGCCCGCCGAGACGCACTTGATGTCGAAGAACTTCTCGGCTCCGAGGTCGAAGCCGAAGCCGGCCTCCGTCACCGCGTAGTCGGCCCGGGCCATGGCGAGCTTGGTCGCGAGGACCGAGTTGCAGCCATGGGCGATGTTCGCGTACGGGCCGCCGTGGACGAGGGCCGGGACGCCTTCGAGCGCCTGCACGAGATTCGGCTTCAGCGCGTCCTTGAGGAGGACCATCATCGCCCCGACCGCTTTCAGGTCCGCGGCCGTGACCGGAGTCTTTTCGCGCGTGAGCGCGACCACGATGCGGGACAGGCGCGCCCTGAGGTCCTCCGCGTTTTCCGCGAGGCAGAGCGCGGCCATCACCTCCGAGGCCGCCGTGATGTCGAAGCCCGTCTCGCGAGGCACTCCCTCCAGGACGCCGCCGAGGCCGATGACGACGTGGCGCAGCGACCGGTCGTTCATGTCGATGACGCGCCGCCAGAGGGCGCGCCGCGGATCGATTCCAAGCGCGTCGCCATGGTGGATGTGGTTGTCGAGGAGAGCGGCGAGAAGGTTGTGGGCCGCCGAGACGGCATGGAAGTCGCCCGTGAAGTGGAGGTTGATGTCGGCTTCCGGAACGATCCGGGCCAGGCCGCCGCCCGTGGCGCCCCCCTTCAGCCCGAACGTCGGGCCGAGCGACGGCTCCCGGAGGGCGAGGCAGACCCTCTTGCCGATCCGCGACAGGCCCTGGGCGAGGCCGATGGAGATCGTCGTCTTTCCCTCGCCGGCGTCCGTCGGTGTGATCGCCGAGACGAGGATCAGCTTGCCCGGCGGCCGGCCGGAGTCCAGCGCCGCGAGCGAAACCTTGGCCTTATCCTCCCCGAAGAGCGTGAGGTGCTGGCGCGTCAAACCAAGGGAGGCGGCCACCTCGGTGATCGGGCGCATCCAAATTCCCTCCAGGGCCGGCGCAGCTCCGCGAGCGCCTCCGGGAGCACCGGCATCACGCGCGGGCCGAGGACTTCGCTTTGGCCTTCATGTAGTCGATCCCCGGACGGAAGGCCTCGCGCCAAACTCGAGCAACTTCGGCGTCCGAGCGCCCGGAGCATTGCTCGACGGCGGAAATCAGGCTCTGCATCCAGAGGTCGTAATGCTGCGGCTTGATGTGAAGCGCCCGGTGGCGTTCAGCGAGCTCCGAGAGAGTCGAGAGTTCGGCCTGGCCTCGGGCGGAGGCCGCGACCATGACATAGAGGGAGGCTCGCAGGGCCCGGCGTTGCAGCGCGAAATCGGTCTGGGCGAAAAGCGTGCGGACCTCCTCGGAGGAGCGCAGGAATATGTCGTAGAAGACGCGGATGAAGCGATCGTCCTGCATGCATTTCTCGAAGCTGTCGAGAAACAGCGCCAGATCGGCCTGGTTCATGGAAGCGGGAGTTTATCGCGGTTGAAGAGCGGCGAAGGGGCGCGCGCGAGGCGGCGTCCTCATCCGGGCATTCGGCAGTAGCAGTACACGAATTCCTGTTCGGTGCCCCAGGGCGTCGTGTGCAGCTCCGTCGCGCTGGCGAGCCGCGTGAACTCGGGGCCGAATTCGGCGTGGAGGGCCTCGGGCGTGAAGCGCAGGACCTCGAGACCGCTGCACTTCTCGGGGCCGTGCGGCCCGAACGTCGCCACCACGATATGGCCGCCCGGCTTGAGGGCCCTTCGAACCGCGGCCACGTATCTCTCGCGAGCGAGGGGTTCGCGGAGGAAATGAAAGACGGCGCGGTCGTGCCAGAAGTCATACGCTTCGGCCGGCAACCGGATGTCCGTGACGTCGGCGCAGATCCACTGAACCCTGGACGCGCGCTCGCCGAGGCGGCTCCGCGCGGCGTCCAGGGCGACGCTCGAAAGATCCAGCACCGTGACATTCGTGTGGCCGCGATCGAGAAGATCGTCGACCAAGGTCGATGCGCCGCCGCCGACGTCGATCACGCTGTCGGCCCGGCCGATCTTCGCGGCTTCCAGGAAAGCAAGGGAACGGTCGAGGTGCGGCCGGAACCAGCTCACCTGCTCCGAGCCCTTGGATGCATAGACCTTGTCCCAGTGCTCTCTGCTGCTCACGCGTCCTCGGCGATCATCTGGTCAGCTCGTCGTCGGCCATGGGGCACCTCATTCCCGGCAGGTGCAGCCGGAAAGTTCACGCGTGGAGATGTACGTGAGGTTGTTCTCGTAGGACATGGAACCCTTCTGGAGCTCGTAGAGTCGAAGGAGACAACGCTGCCGTTTCTTCTGGATGAAGAACGAGTAATCGACGCCGGAGGGAGAGGACACCAGGAAGGGGCGCGAGCCGAGCTCCTCCGTGGTGAGCATGAGATAGGTGTCCTGCGCGAGGGACTCGGCCACCTCGCCCTTCTCGCCCTGCCCCTTGAGGATGGAGACCATCCCGGACTCGAGCGAGACATTGCACTGTTCCTCCGTCAGGTTTTCTATTTGTGCGATCGTCGCGCAGCCCGCGGAGACGGCGGCCATGGCCGCGCCCGCCAGGAGAACGGGAAGGCGAAGCACGCAAGAGAGGATAACCCGGTCAAGGGCGGCCGATCATGCCCGTCCACCGGGTCCGGCCTGCGCCGCTCCCGCCATCAGCTTCGCGGCTCCAGCGATCACGGGTGCCCGGTAGGCCTCGCTCAGTCGGAATTCCAGGGGATTCGGACGATTGGCCACGAGAAGCTCGAGTCTGCCGATCCCGGCGCGGGCGTCGGCGAGCTTCTTCAGAGGGATCTCGAGGACCTCCCGCGCGCCGGCAAAGAGGACGCGCCGGTCCGTGACGAAGAGCGTCCCGTAGTCGGCGACCTCGGGAGTGACGGTCCTGACGGGCCGCCCCGCGAATCGGCCGGAGCGCAGCGAGACTCCTCTCATGATTCTCACGCTGACGCCTGCCGATCCGCCTTCGTAGTGCGTGCTCTTGCGAAGCTCGATGTACGCGACGCCGGGGCTCAGAGCGACGCAGGTCTCCGCTTCGCCGAGGATGACGCCGGAGACTTCCCGGTTGAGATTCGGCCAGTTCTTTCGGTCCGTCCATCGGGACAGGGAATCGAGCTCCCGCAGGCCGGCCTGGCGCCTGGCTTCGTCTTCGGCAGCCAGCCGCTCGCGTTCGGCTCGAGCCCTGCGGACCTGACGTCTGAGGAGAATGACGGCACCGAAGAGGACGGCGGCCCCGCCGAGGATGGCAGCGGTGACGGGAATGACAGCCCCGGTGGCCAGGGGAAGGAGGGCCGGGGTTCTGCGAGGCGGAGGCGCCTCAGCGCGGATCGGTTGGGCGGGTAGCGCGAGAGGGGGAGCCACCTGAGGCGTGGTCGGCACCACGCGAATGTTTGCGGCCCGAACCCATCCCTCCTCGGAACTCGCGGTGCGCACGTGGTAATAGCCATTGGTCTGGCCGGATTCGAGCAGCGTGACCCTCTCGGAAGGTTTCAGGAGGCGCAGCGGGCGGTGCGAGGTCGAGGGATCCGGCCGCAGGTTGGCGCTGCGCGTGACGATCGCGTCGTCCGCGTTCAGCCGCATCGCGGCGGCAAGACAGACGGCCGCGCCGAACCAGACCCGATGGGATCTCATGGCCGCCTCCCACGGATACAGGGACGGTCCGCAATTCTACTAAGGCGGAAGACCGCGGACGGATCCGTCGCGATCGGCATCCTCCTGGCGGCCGGCATGACCGGGATCATAGGGACGGTGGCGGGGGCGTGTGATCGTCCGTCCTGAAAGGGGATTGACCCATGATGACCGGCATCGCCGCCGAAGAAATGCTCGACCTGAGTTCTATTCCGCTCGCCGAGCGCCCGGCGCGGGCCCTGGCCGCGTTCGACGAGCTCGCGCCCGGGGAAAAACTCGTGATCACCGCGGGCGACTCCGGGGGCGATCTGCTGCGGCGTTTTCAGGCGGAGCGCCGGGGACTCTTCGAGTGGTCTCTTCTTCGCTCCGGGCCCCCTTCGTGGACGATCGCGATCGCCCGCCGCGAGGCCCCGCTCGGGGCGGCCCGCGAAATCAACGAGGCGCTCTCCTGGGATCATGACCGGCTCGACGCGCTCGAGGCGGAGGCCTTCCAGAGGAGGGCCGAAGGCGATCTGCGGTCGGCCGGCGAGGTCTATGCCGAGTTCGCCGCCGGCCTGCGCCGGCATATCGCCTTCGAGGAGCAGATCCTGTTCCCGGCTTTCGAAGCGACGTCCGGTATGCCGCCGACGGCGGGTCCGACGGCCGTGATGCGCGCGGAGCACCGCGAGATCGAGGATCTCATCGGCAGGATCGAGGCGGGCATCGCGGAGAGGGACGCGCCGGTCGAAGACCTGCGCCGCAGCCTTCACGCCGTCCTCGGAGAACACAACTTCAAGGAGGAGCAGGTCCTGTACCCGGCGACGGACCAGCTTCTGGGGCCCGACAGAGCCGATCATCTCGTCGGCGAGATCCAGCGCTTCTAGCCGCACCGTTGGGGGATCGGTCGGTCGGCCGCCGAACTCACTGTTTGACGAGTTCCACGCGCCGGTTCTTTGCGCGTCCCCCTTCGCTGTCGTTGGAAGCCACGGGCGCGGTGGGACCGTCGCCGGCTGCGTGGAGGCGCGCAGGCGCCACGCCATACCTGGCCGTCAGCACTTTGACGACGGCGTCGCCTCTCCGGCGCGACAGGTCCATATTCATGTCGAATCCGCCCTGATTGTCCGTGTGCCCGACGACGTAGAGCTTCAAGTCGGCGTGCTCCTGAAGGAGTCTGGCGATCTCCTTGAGCGTGCCCTCCGACTCGGGCTTCACGTCCGCCTTGCCCGTGTCGAAATAGATGCCGTAAACCGAAGCGTGACCGGTCCGGCTGATGTCGCTGGCGAGGGACGCCGCGTTCACGGTGACCAGACCCGACTGCATCGGCTTCATTTCCACGATGTCCAGTTGTGCGACCGGCGCGCCGTCGAGGTTATTCGCGACGTGGAGGCTGACGTAAACGTCGCCCTCGGCGCGCGCTAGCTTGGCGCTCAGGTGGCGCTGGGCAAAACCGTTGTTCCAGTAGTTGACCACGTTGTCCGTGTTCACCGCCTGGCTGACGTTGCCGGAGCCGCAGTTGGGCTCCGCACAGCTGAACAGGACTTTGAACCCGGCCTGTTTGATCGCGCTTTCGAAGTTGCGATAGACCTCGAGCGTTGATCTGCCGGCGGGGGTCTGGTAGGTGATGCGGGTAATCTTTCCTTCCAGGTGCTCGCTCTTGGTCGGTTGGTCGTTCTCGACCTTTCCGGTCGGGAAGAGATACTCGTCGTACTCCCTCGTAACGTATCCGATGATCCAGGACCCCGGATACCTGGAGAACATGGGGTGGTCCCGGCTCCCCTGGATGTCCGCTCCTTGCTCGGCCCGGAGAGCGACGCTGAGTCCAAGAACCAGCGCGAGCGTCAAGAAAATGCGATTCATGGTCCTGTCTCCCTTCTCGAACGAGGCGAGTCCCGGAGTGAGCGCCCTCCGGACCGCGGAAGTCTAAGCCTCCCCACTGGCCGTGGTCGGGTCAGACGTTTCCGAATTCAGGCGAAGTCATAGCTTCGATAAGGCTCAAGAACGCCAAAGAGACCGCGGTCGCCGACGAAGCCAGCCCGCAAGCAAGGCAGCTGAAACCATTGGCCTGCCGAGTGTTCCTGCTTGCGTCCCTTCTGGACGGAAGGTCTGGCTTGCGTACGACTGATGAGCATGCTGCAGAGCGGTGTGTCTAGCGCCTGTACGATTTTTGTTGACACCGATGCAGCCTGTCCATATTGTCACCACGTTCGGGGACAGGTGGGAAGAGTGGTGCGTCCTGGAAGTCGAAGGAGGAGGGTATGAAGCGACCAACGAGGAATTTCCTTTACGCAGCCATAGGATTCGTATGCATCGGACTCCTGGTGCAGGGCACCGTTCTCCGTCTCCCCAAGATTCTGAAGGCTCTGGGTTCGGTCTCGAGCGCGGCGCTAACGTCTCCATCATCGGTTGAGAGCCCGGCCGCGTCCGCAGCTACCGTGGCCGATCGGGCGTGCACGGCGTCGAGCTCGATTGAGACGAGTTTCAACTCGACTCCGATCGCCGAGGGCAACACCATCTGGTTCAACAGCGTCGTCCGCGCGACCGGGTTGGGCGCCGATGCGGCCACGATCTTCCTGAAGGACTCGAAGATTACCTTTACCGCCAACGGCACTAGCTACAGCCTGGCCGTTCCGGCTGCCGCGATCACATTCGATCCGGCGGTGACCGAGGCCACGACGAGCTTTGACGCGGCGAGCAATCGCTGGGCCACCGTCGTTCCGGCGAACCTCTTCTCCAAAGCGTTCCTTTCCGGCCTCGCCTTTCCCGTTCCCGCGGGAGGTCTGCCCGGCGGAATCGCTTCGGTCACCTGGTCCGGGGCATTCTCGACCGACACGCCTGGCGTGACCGCCGAGTGGCAGTGGGGCGCCGCCGTTTACACGACGTTCGCCGACGACTACAACGCTCTCGGGGTCAACCCGATGGACGGCGGCCAGCCGAGCCAGGGCGCAACGGCGCTCACCGCCAGGACGGGGAGCCCCGACACCGGGGCGGGCCAGGCTGATTTCGCCGGCAAGCCGGTCAGCCTTCAGGCCTTCCTCGTCGGTGGCGCCATTGGCGACGGAGGCTCCGATTTCACCGGGTCCGTCGGGGCCATGAGCGGGGTGACGCCCTGCGCGGCGGGGGCCTTCGCTCAGAAGAGCAATACGCGGATGACCATCACTCGCTCCGACCGGAATGGGGCACTGCCGGTGCCCGGCGTCACGACCGGTCTTGCCATCAAGAAGACCTGTCCGGTCTCCGAACCGCCCGCCACTCCCTTCACGTGCACGTTCTCGGTTCAAAACCTGGACCCGGGCGGCACGGTTACCGGCCTCACCGTTACGGAAACCGTTCCTTTTCCGGGCGGAACTCCGGTGCCCGTTCCCTGCAACGTCGGCGGCAGCCCTGTGACGACGCTGCAAGCGAACGGCACCGTGGGGGATACCTGCGATGGGACCGTGGACGAGACCTCGCCTGACTGCGGCGCGGCCGACACCTTCTTCACCGATCAAATCGCAGCCGATGGTACGGACACGAACATCAACCTCCCGGTGTCGGGCAGCACGACCAACAACGTTCTGGTCGCCGCGTGCACGCCGACCCCGACGAACACGCCGACCGACACTCCTACGAACACCCCGACGAATACGCCGACCAACACCCCCACGAACACCAACACTCCCACAGACACGCCTACGAACACGCCGACAAACACCCCGACCCCGACCAACACCCCGACGCCGGTGACGGGCAACCAGGGCTGCACACCGGGCTTCTGGAAGCAGTCGCAGCACTTCCAGTTCTGGTGCGGCGGTTTCGTCCCGTCGGGTTCCGGTGCGACGCTGGTCACGGACGTGTTTACGATTCCCGCTTGCCTCTCGAGTTGCGAGCCGGCAAACACCACGCTCCTCCAGGCGCTGGCGGGCGGCGGCGGGCCCGGCCTCTGCGGCGCCGAGCAGATCCTTCTGCGTGCCGCCGTGGCGGCTCTGCTCAACTCGTGCAGCGTCAAATATCCGCTGAGCATGGGCACGGTGATCAACGACGTCAATACGGCGCTCGCCTCCTGCGACAGGGACACGATGCTCGCCGAAGCCACTCTGCTCGACGGCTTAAACAACGGCCTCGGCGGCTGCCCGCTGCCGTCGGTCGGACTTGGACCTCCTCCCTCGGGCGGGTCCGGGAACTGATCGATCGCTACGATTTCGAGGTGAAACCTCCGGCAGGGCGGATCTTCCGCCCTGCTTTTTTTTTGGATCACCGGAGGGCGAGGCGTTCTAGCGGGAGAGGTCGATCGTCGTCCCGCCGGACATCACCAGGTTCTGGTAGTGCAGATTGTCAGCCACGAGGTGAATCGCGGAACTGGAGACCGTGCCGCCCGCGGCCGCCGCGAACGGCACGTTATCGATCACCGTCGTCAATTGGCCGGTCAGCTGGTCGCCGCGGATCGTCCCGCTGAATCGTCCCGAGAAGCGGGACGCCTCGATCGCGGCGTCCACCTGCGCGCCCGTCTGTGCGATCTCCGCGGAGACCGCCTCGCTCGAAGGAGAAGGCCCCCCGTACGCGATCGTGCCGCTCCAGGCCCCCGCGACGCTGAAGCTCGGGGCCTGCGGAATCGGCGTGGCGGGCGGAGGCGGCCCCGTGGGACCCGATCCCCCATCGCAGCCTGACGCAGCGAGCAGGGCGAGCGCCAGCGAGACAGACAACCATGGGGCGCGCCGCGCTGTGGATCGCCTTCGCATCCCGGAACTTTCCCCCTCAAATGCTACTCCGTCCCGCACTCCGTCCGGCCGAGCCGAGAAGGAATTTCGAGGCGGGGCCTGTTGTCAGTCGGCTCGCGCACCAACTCGGAGCAACGTATTACCGACGCCCTTCTCAGAGGCTCGCGTATCCCAGCGCGGCCAGCGAAATACCATTTTGAAAGACTTCTCTGAAGACAGCGGAGCTTGTAGCGATCGACGTCGATGAGGAGCCTTAGATCAATCAGTCTTCTCTTCGTGGCCAGCGCCACACATTGTTACGAGTAGGATCCCCGGCTCCCTATC
>JAWOLE010000378.1:0-9193 GCA_033853815.1 Thermoanaerobaculia bacterium | reverse complement strand
CTGGTGTCGCTTTTTCCTCTGACCGCGCCCCTGATGATGTTCCTGAGGACCGCGGTCGCCGAGCCCCCGTTCTGGCAGGTGCTGCTCTCGATGGGAATCCTGGCGCTCTCGACGCTCGCCATCGCCTGGGCCGCGGGGCGCATCTACCGGGTCGGCATCCTCATGTACGGCAAGAAGCCGACGATCCCGGAGATCGTTCGCTGGGTGCGCTACACCCCCGGCCAGACCCCGCAACCCGCCGCCGCGGCGAAGTCTTAGGCCGTGGTCTTGGTTGGCTAGAAGCCGCGCCTGTGCTACCTTTTCCGCCCCGTTTGGCCCATTCGTCTAACGGTTAGGACGCAGCCCTCTCAAGGCGCTTGCGCGCCCCCGGCGGCTAGTTTTGAAGCGCGGCTCCGCCGCGGCGCGCCTTCGCGGCGCGACACGAGTTCGATTCTCTGAGAGCTTGGCGAAAAACGATCGATATGCTACGTTTTCCGCCCGTTTGGCCCATTCGTCTAACGGTTAGGACGCAGCCCTCTCAAGGCTGAAATACGAGTTCGATTCTCGTATGGGCTACCAAATCCTCTTCCTCCGCTAGGGGCGGCCGCGTCCTAACCAGGACGCAGCCCTCTCAAGGCGGCTGGCCTTGAAGCGCGGCTTCGCCGCGGTGCGCCTCAACGGCGCGACACGAGTCCGTTTCTCGTATGGGCTAGCAATTCTCCTCCCCCGTCAGGGACCAATGCGTCCTAACCAGGACGCAGCCCTCTCAAGGCGGCTGGCCTTGAAGCGCGGCTTCGCCGCGGCGCGCCTCAACGGCGCGACACGAGTCCGTTTCTCATATGGGCTACCAATTCTCCTTCCTGATTAGGCGCCGCTGCGTCCGGGGACGCAGCCCTCTCAAGGCGGCTAGCTCTGAAGCTCGGTTTCGCCGCGGCGCGCCTCAACGGCGCGACATTGGGGGCGCGGTGGTCTCCCCCGCTCAAACCCGCCGATTCTCGTATGGGCTGCCCAATCCTCTTCCCGCGTGAGAGACCGTTTGAATGCCCTCAGCGGCGCCACGGGACCGCCGAGTTTCTGCGCGGCGGATTCAACGCGGACAGCGGCATGGCCCAGAGCTCGTTTCCGGTCTCGCCGTCATCGGCGCTGAAGAAGATGTTCCCACCGGAGAGGGTGAAGCCGGCCGGCTGCGAAGAGCAGGCCCCCGGACAGAGGTCTTCGAAGAGGCGGGTGCCATCCTCCGTGCCGTCGCTCATCCACAGCTCGCGGCCGTGGACTCCGTCATCGGCCGAGAAGAGAAGGACCCCGTCCACCACCTTCAGCTCCGTGGGGCTCGAGTCGCCGGGACCGGGGAAGATGTCCCGGACGCGACCCGTGCCCTCCGGCGTCCCGGTCGTGCGCCAGAGCTCGTATCCATGGGCGGGATCGAACCCGATGAAATAGACACCACTCGCGTCTCCGGCCAGGGGCCCCGAAGCCGGGACGTCGCTGACCGGGAACGTCCCGGATTCGGTGCCGTCGCTGCGCCACAACCGGCGCTGCCGCCCATCGCTCAGCAGGAAGAACACGAGGTTGTTCATCCCGAGCGTGTCGGTGATGGTATCGGGATAGAGCCAGTCGAAGAACGGAAAACGCCGGACGAGCGTTGAGCCGGCGGTCCAGGGTGACGTCACCCACAGGGAGATGTTCGGAGGCTCCCGTTCCGTGTAGTAGAGAAGCCCTCCCGCCTCGGTCAAGTGACCGAAGGACCCCTGTTGGACCCGAACCGTGCCGGCCTCGGTGCCGTCGCTCTTCCACAGACCGGGGTCGCTCCCTCCTGTCGCGTAGAGGAATCCCCCGACACTCACCGTTGGAAAGGCCCGGAAGTTCTGGATCGGCAGGATCTCGTCGCGCCCTGGCTGGGTCTTCCAGACCGTGCCGTTCAAGTTGAAGTAGAGCGTGTCGCCGGCTTTCGCGAAGCTGCGCGCCTCGGCGTCCGCGAGCTTCGTTGCAGCCTTCGAGATGCCATCGACTCGCCAGAATTGGTAAGAGGACCCGCTGCCCGAGCCGGTGTATTCGTTGAAATAGAGACTGCCGCCCGCGGAGATCACGGGAGAGCTCCCGGCTGGACGGATGTCCTCCAGCCGCTGAGTCCCGTTCTCGCTGCCATCGCTCGACCAGAGGGAGTTGACGGCGCACGTGCACGGCGCGCGAGTGAAGAAGAAGAGCTGTCCCGCGACGTCGTTCATGAGGGACGGTGCCGAAGATCGGTCCTCGGCGCCGGAATCGATCCTGGCGATCCGGTGCGTGCCCCCTTCGGAACCGTCCGTGTCCCAGAGCGATACGCCCTCCGGCCCGCGGGCGAGAAAAAGCAGTCGCGCCTCCGGCGCGGGTATCAGGAACGGTTCCGAGCCGGCGCCGCCCGGATTGACGTCGGCCACCATGCGCGTCCCCGCAGCCGTTCCGTCGGAGCTCCACAGCTCAACCCCGTGCACCGCGTCCTCTGCCGAAAAGTACACCGAGTCTCCGAAGGCGACCAGGGGACGGTAGACGGGGCCCGGCTTCGCCTGGGCGGTTTCCTTCAGCAGTACCGTCCCGGGTTCCGTCCCGTCGGTGCGCCACAAAGCCGGACCGCGCGTGCCGTCGTCGGCGAAGAAGAACAGGTAGGAGCCCGCGACGACGAGCGGGCCGATCCCCGACGACTCGGAACCCGGGCGGACGTCCTTGATGAGCATCGTTCCCTCGGCGGTTCCGTCGGTTCGCCAGAGCTCATCGCCGTGTTTCTCGTCGTGGCCCACGAAGTAAGCGTACCGGCCCGATACCTCGAAGCGGTCGCTCCGTCCTCCAACTTCCTGGACGGGAACCGTCCCCGACGGTGTGCCGTCGCTCTTCCAGAGATGCCCGTTTCCCTCGTCAGCCGTGAAGAAGAAGAGCGTCTGACCGATCGCCCTTCGGTAAGTGATCGACGAAGTGCAGAACCCGGGACAGATGTCCTTCACCTTCCAGGTACCGGAAAGCGTTCCGTCTGTTCGCCAGAGCTGGGCGCTGCGGTTGCGGTACCAGTCGGACTCGATCTCGAAATAGCCGACCTCTCCGACTTTCGTCAGGCCGTACGCGGGCGAGTCCTCCAGCCCGAGGAGAACCTCGGGCCGTTCCTGGCTCCCGTCCGTGCTGAAGAGGGCGTAGTAGGTCTTCAGTTGCGGGGAGAGGCCGATGAAGACCATCATTCCTCCGAGGATGATCGTCGGAGGCTGCGTCGTACCGCAGCCTCCACCACCCTCGAAGACGATGCAGGAAGGGGGAAGACCGGGAATGTTGCCGACCGACGTCGTCCCCTCGGGAGTGCCGTCCGTCCGCCACATCCGGGCGGGGGAGGGATCGCCTCGCAGGACCGCGAAGAAGTAGAGATACCCGCCGTAGGGAGTGAGGGCCGCTGGGAAATCGAAGCCAAGGCCGTCGGAGTTCACGACCAGCCGGGTTCCTTCGGGAGTGCCGTCCGTCCGCCAGAGATGGCTGTTCCATTCTCCCGGGGCCCTCGCCGAGAAGTAGAGCCGGCCCGCCAGGAGGAGGAAGGGTTCCGGCGCCCAGACCGGATCGAAGTAGGGAGAGATCTCCTTCAGGAGCGTCGCCTGCCCGGTGCCGACGTCGACGCTCCAGAGGTATGGATAGCAGCTGTTGGGATTGGTCAGGCTCCAGGCGATGAGACGGTTCCCGAGGCGCGCGGGCGTCCCCATCGTGAAATCCCGCGGGTCGCTTCCCGGCTCGATGTCGCGAACCAGGTAGGCCGGGGAGAGACGAATTCTCTCGATCGGCGGGCGCGATTCTGCCGCCGCTGGACGATTCGCGACTCCCCCGATCAGGGTCACGCACGCCGCCCCAAGCATCGTCCGGTGGACGCGGCGGCGCCAGGCGCAATGGGCCATGCCAGGCGAAATCCTCGACCATCGATACCGACGGTATCCAGAGTCGATTGGATCAATTGATGCCTTGAAACTCCGGTGCAAACACTCTCAAAGCGCTTCTCTCGGAGCCTCTTGCCGCCGTGGCGTGAAAAAGATCAGAACGAGTGAGACTAGGAGGGCGCAGGCGCTTGCGGCCGCGCCGGCGAGAAGGCCGGGGGTGTGGTAGCGAAGCTCGACACGCTGCAGGCCCGGCGGGGCGTTGAAGGCAATCAGGAGATCGTGGTGGCGCTTGAGGGAGATTCCATCGGAGGCGGACCAGCCGGGAGAGTAGGCCTCCGAGACGACGACGGTCTTGCCGCTGACTGACGGCGGCAGGAGGACTTCCAGGTTCTCCGGCTTCTCCGGGTTGCGGAGGAGCCGGAGGCCGTCGGGAACCTCGCCTCCAGCCAGGAAGACCGGGCCCAGGGTCGGCGTCGCCCAGAGGTCCACGTCGCCGACACGCCGGAGCCGGCGTGAGCCCGGTGGCAGCAGCGCCGGCACTTCGAGCGGGGTCGCGGCGACGACCGCGCGGGTGATGTCGAGCTCGGCGAACCGCTCGGGGTCGAGCCGCCCCCGGTAGGGAGGAGCCAGATTGCCCCGCAGGGAGGCATCCGGCAGGAAGTCTTGCCGGCCGGTCAGCTCCGTCACGGCACGTGTCCAGTGGGGATCGATCAGCAGGCCGCCGTCGTATCCGTCGATGCTGCGGAGCTCGTCGAAGACGTGCGTGTTCGGCCGCAGGTGCCGGCGCTGCGCCGGGAAGTCCTCGGCGTCCTCCCCGCCGATCGCGAGGATCCGGCCGCCCGAAGGGTCGCCGAGCGCTTTCGCGACGTCCGACCGCCGCAGAAGCGATCCCGCTTCCATACGCAGCGTCCGGGCGTAGGAATGGAGGTTGGCGCCGAAGAGCTCGACGGCCGCGATGGCCACGATGGCCCCGGCCGCGAGCCGGAGGGCCGCGGCCTGCCCGAGCGCGGCGCGGCGCAGGCCCCAGGTGAGGAGGCCCGCCGCGGCGCCGGCGGCGAGTGACGCGGGGCGAGGCGCGCCTGCGCCGATCAGAAGCCCTGTCGCCGCCAGCGCAACCACGGCAAGCAAGCCGACCGCCTTCCAACGCGAGAAGGAAACTCCGCGCCGGACAGACTCCAGGCCTGCCGCCGCGAGCAGCGGCAGGGTCAGGGAGGGAATCAGAAGCCATCGGGCGGGGACCCGGAAGTAGCTCGTCCCCGGCAGGAGCGAGTAGGCGACGCGAAAGAACGGTGTGCCCGAGCCGAATGCGAGGAGCCAGCCGCCGAGGGCGAGAAAACCGAGCGACCACGTCCTTCGATCGGCGTCTCTTCGCGCCAGAGCGAAGCCGGCGAGAAGAAGGACGGACCAGGGAACCCAGGCCCAGAACTCCACCGGACCCAGGCGCACCGGACCGAAATAGTCCGGAAGGAAGGCCGTCACGGCCTCGCGCCGCGGCAGCGAAAGCGCCGCGGCGGCGGTGAAGGAGAGGCCTTCCGCGCGCATCGAATGGCGCGACAGGAACCACGTCGGAAGCAACTGGGCGGCGCTGAGCGCGAGTCCGAGCAGGACGCCGGCCGGGATCCGGAGGCTGCGACGCCAGGGACGCGCCATCATGACGGCGTATGCCGCGACCAGGGCGATGCCCATGTGGAGATACTGCGTGTGCCCCGCGAGGCCGCACAGCGCGAGCGCGAAGCCGAGGCCTATGAGCGGGCGTAGGGCTTCGCGGAACCGTTGAGCCGCGAGGGCACGATCGGCCGCGAAGAGCGCCCACGGCAGCCACGCGAGACCGCAGATCTGCTCGACGTGCCCGATGTGCGCATGCACGAAACCGCCGAGTCCGAAGGCGATCGCCGCGAGGAAGCCAGAGATGGCCGAAGTCCGGAGAGCCCGGGTGGCGAAGACGTAGGCCCCGAGCGCCGCGATTGCGACGTGGAGGACCCGACCCGCCTCCTCCCCGCGATCGGGCTCGAGCGGAAGCAGCGGCAGCCAGGGCGGGTAGAGGACGGCGGCCGGGGGGCTGGCCAGAAGCGGCACGCCGCCGAAGCGGAAGGGATCCCACTGAGGGAGGCGGCCGTGCCGGAGCGCCCGCGCGACCTGCGCCCGGTTCGGGAGCGAGTAATTGGTGACGTCGTAACCGGCGAGCGGGCGCCGGCCGAGCAGTTGCCCGAAAGCGAAGGCGACCATGAGAAGGGTCCCGGCCACCGCCAGGAGATCACCGCGCGCTCTGCCGCTCGCGGACGGCCGTTCCGGCGTCGCGTGCGATTCCATGGCCTTCCCTTTCAGTGAATTACAGGGTCCCCGCGCGAGTCTAATACGCGCGAACGAGGGACGCGCTCGCCCCGGGCCGGGGAACCGTCGGGCCGGCACCCGGGCGAATTCCGGCGGGCGGCAACCGGGAAAGGGAGAATTTCGTAAGCGCTCGTGAGGTTTGGCCGTGCGTTCGGGAGGGTGTATGAGATTCCCGTCGAGGTTTCCGACGCTCCTTCTTCTGGCCGCGGCGCTCGTCCTGACGCCCGGCTCCGCCGCCGCGCAGACGGCGCCGCGGAAGCTTGCGGTCAACTACACGCAGTTCACGCTTCCCAACGGCCTGAACGTGATCCTCCACGAGGACCACACGGTGCCGTTCGTGTGCGTCGACGTCTGGTACCACGTCGGGTCGGCGCGGGAGAAGCCGGGGCGCACGGGGTTCGCGCACCTCTTCGAGCACATCATGTTCGAGGGCTCGAAGCACGTGAAGGAGGGAGAGTTCGACAGGCTCCTCGAGGCGGCCGGCGGCGACAACAACGGCTCGACCGCGGAGGACCGCACGGACTACTGGCAGACGGTGCCCTCCAACGCCCTCGAGCTCGCTCTCTTCCTCGAGTCGGACCGCATGGGGTATCTGCTGGACGTCATGTCGCCGGCGCGCGTGGACCAGCAGCGGGACGTCGTGAAGAACGAGCGGAGGCAGTCCTTCGAGAACCTCCCCTACGGGATGGCGTCGATCAAGCTCGACGAGGCGCTCTTCCCCCCCAACCACCCGTATCACTGGCCCGTCATCGGCTCGATGGAGGATCTCTCCGCCGCCGGCTATGAGGACGTCGTCGGGTTCTTCAAGAGCTACTACGGACCGGGCAACGCGAGCCTGGTCGTCGCGGGCGACATCGAGCCGAAGGAGGCGCGCCGTCTCGTCGAGAAGTGGTTCTCCGACGTGCCTCGCGGATCACCCGTCGGGCCGATCGCTGCGCCTCCCGCGGTCCTGAGCGAGGAAAAGCGGGTGACCCTCGAAGACCGCGTTGAGCTCCCGAGGCTCTACATGGCCTGGATCACGCCGGCGCACTTTCAGCCGGGGGATGGCGCGCTCGATGTCCTCGCCGGGGTGCTCGCCTCAGGGAAGAACTCGCGCCTCTACAAGCGCCTGGTGTACGACCTTCAGGTCGCTCAGGACGTCTCGGCATTCCAGCAGTCGGAGATGCTCGCCTCGACCTTCGTCATCACGGTGACCGCTCGCGAAGGACACGGGCTTTCCGAGATCGAGTCGCTCGTCCAGCAGGAGATCGACCGCGTCAAGGAAGAGCCCCCTTCCGCGCGAGAGGTCGAGCGGGCGGTCAATCAGTTCCAGGCCTCGTTCTACCGCGCCATGGAGCGCGTGGGCGGCTTCGGCGGCAAGGCCGACCAGCTCAACGACTACGACTACGAGGCGGGCCGCCCCGATTACTACAACGAGGACCTGGCCCGCTATTTCGCTCTGGACGCGCACGACGTCCAGTCCACGGCGCGCCGGTACCTGCCCGACGACGCCCGCGTCGTCCTGAGCGTCGTCCCCGTAGGCAAGACCGACCTGGCCGCGAAGGCCCCGGCACCGAAAGGAAAGACACCATGACGTGGCGCGCGGCGGTCTCCTTCGCCATCCTGCTCGCTGCCGCGGCACCGGGTCCGTCCCAGACCTCGCAGCCACCTGCAGGCCCGGATCGTTCCAGGCCTCCCACTCCGGGCCCTGCCGCTCCCTTGAAGCTCCCATCGATCGAGAAGTTCCAGCTCTCCAACGGGATCCCGGTGCTCCTGATCGAGCTGCACAAGGTCCCGCTCGTGCAGGTCAACGTGGTCGTGCGCGCCGGGGCGGCGGCCGATCCGAAGGCGAAGGCGGGAGTCGCGAGCCTGACCGCGGAGATGCTCGACCGGGGCGCCGCAGGGCGCTCGGCCCTGGAGCTCTCGGACGCCATCGATCACCTGGGCGCCGACCTGTCGGCCGCCGCCGGATGGGACGCGACCGCGATAGGCCTGAACGTCCCCTCCGAGCGGTTCGCGGAGGCCCTCGCCCTGCTTTCAGACGTCGTTACGCGCCCGACCTTTCCGCAGGAGGAACTCGAACGCGTCCGCAAGGAACGCCTGACCGAGCTTCTGCAGTGGCGCGATGACCCTCGAGCGCTCGCGAGGGTCGCCTTCGCCCGCGCGGTGTACGGGGGGCATGTCTATGGACGGATGCCCGAGGGCTCCGAGGCCTCGGTTCGCGCGATCGAGCGGGCGGATCTGAAGAGCTTCCACGACTCCTACTTCGAGCCGGGCGACGTCACGATCGTCGCGGCCGGCGACATCACGCCGTCCGTTCTCCAGTCGCGTCTGGAGGAGCGTTTCGGATCCTGGCGCGGTTCCGCGGCCCGGCCGCCCTCCGTCGCGGCGGCTCCGCAGGTCCGGGGGCGCTCGGTCTGGCTGATCGATGTGCCGGGAGCCGCGCAGTCGGAGATCCGCATCGGCCGCGTCGGACCCGCCCGCGCGACGCCCGACTACTTCCCGCTGATCGTCATGAACACGATACTCGGCGGGTCCTTCACCTCCCGTCTGAACCAGAATCTGCGCGAGGAGCACGGGTACACCTACGGCGCCGGCTCGCTGTTCGATTTCCGTCTCTCGACCGGGCCCTTCCTCGCCGCGGCCGCCGTCCAGACCGACAAGACCGCCCCCGCCCTGGCCGAGTTTTTCAAGGAGCTCGAAGGAATCCGCGAACCGATCGGCGAGCAGGAGCTGACGAAAGCCCGGAACTACGTGGCGCTGCGCTACCCGGCCGGCTTCGAAACGACCGGGGAGCTCGCCGGAAAGCTCGAAGAGAAGGCCGTCTACGACCTGCCGGACGACTACTTCACGTCCTACGCGGACCGCGTCCGGAAGGTGACCACCGCCGACCTCGCCCGGGTGACGGCGCAGGCGGTCGACCCGCGGTCGATCGTCGTCGTGATCGCCGGCGACCGCAAGAAGATCGAGCCGGGCATCCGGGCGCTCAAGCTTGGCGCCATCCGCGTTTTCTCCGCCGACGAGAT
>JAWOLE010000377.1:0-2669 GCA_033853815.1 Thermoanaerobaculia bacterium | reverse complement strand
GAGCTAACCCGCGAAGGCGCGAGCCGAAGGCGAGCGCATCAAGGATGCCCGCTTCCTCTCGGGTCACGAGCCCGAAGGGCGAGCTAACCCGCGAAGGCGCGAGCCGAAGGCGAGCGCATCAAGGATGCCCGCTTCCTCTCGGGTCACGAGCCCGTAGGGCGAGTCACCCGGGACCAGCGGATTATGAGGGAACTTTTGAAGGGCCCCGTTTCGAGCTCTTTCCGAAACGGCGCCCATCTTCTTGTCCACCGGTTGCACAGATGTCCACCGTTTCCATGCTATTGCGTAGACTTTGGGTAGAGTTCCTCACGTTCTCGACGACGGAGGTGCATCCCGCCTGGAACTTCCTGGTGGCCGACCGCGCGGGAATCCGACGACGGTCCGAAGGCGACCCCGCGGGAGTCCTCCCGTCGGAAGCAAGCCGGCAGGCCGAACATCAAGTAGGTGGACCGTAACCGCGTGCCTATTCCAGCCGGCGGAGGCCGATCGCCGCGAGCCCCCAAGCGACGGCAAGTAGGCCGAGCCCGAACATGCCGGGAACCAGGGCCTCGGAGACCCCCGCCCACGCACGTCTTACGGCCTCGGCCCCCGCGAGAGACGAGGAAGGTTCCGCGAGGCGGATGGCGACATTGCACAAACCGCTCAATACGGCGCTGAGACTTGCGAACACCGTCCCCCAGCTCGTGGGGCGGAGCATCTCGTAATGGCGCTGGCTCGGCCTGATAGCCACGGAAACCCCGAGCCCAACGCTCCAGACCGCAAGGGCGACAAGGACGATAATGTGCGCTATTGCGAGAATACTCATGAGAGGCTTCCTCCTTCTCGTCATACGGAAACGCATGGCGGGTTGCGGCGTGACGGAGAATCTCGTTGTCACGGCGCAAGACCGCAGGCGTTGAACACTTCGATGGACCGCGAGACCGAGGTCCGGCTACTGGAAGGGTTGCGGCGGGGGGAAGAGCGCGCGTTCGACGACATCTACGAGGAGTACCGTCCGCGGATATTCAGGTTCGTCCTCAGGATGGTCGGCCGGCGCGAGGTGGCGGAAGACCTTTGCCAGGAGGTGTGGCTGCGCGTCGCCGCGAGAGCTGTTTCGCTCCGGGAGGACACGCGGCTCGCGCCCTGGCTCTTCACCGTGTCCCGCAACCTCTGCCTGAGCTACTGGCGCACGCGGCGGTTCGAGGAGGTCGGTTGCTCGGCTCCCGAATCGTGGGAGACTCTCCCCGAGGCAAGCGCCTCTCCCGAACGTCGCGTCGAGAACGAACAGTTGGCCGAGCGGCTCGAGAGGGGCCTCGCTCGCCTCCCCGCCCGGTACCGGGAGGCATTGCTGTTGGTCGGCGTCGAGGAGATGGCGCCCGCGGAGGCCGCCACGATCTGCGGGGTGAAGCCCGAAGCGATGCGAAAGCGTCTCGAGCGGGCGCGGGGCATGCTCGCGGCCGTCATCGATCCGCGGCCGCCGCGCGGGTGGAAGAGGTGAGGTGGATCATGGAAGCAGGGAATCCCCGGGACGATCTGATGCGCGCCCTGAAGAACTTGGTGGTGGCAGAGCACGCTCCCGCGCGGGCGCGCCGGATCCGGGATCGTGCAGTGGGGCTCCTCGCGCGCCGGCGTCGTCGTGCGCTCCGAAGGGCGGGTCTCGTTGCCGACTACTCGCGCTTCGTGGAGCCGACTCTGGCCAGTGCGCTCTCGCTGGGCTTTGCCGCGTGGACCGTGACCCGCTCGATCGAGGTCCTGCACAGGGCTCGGGGCGGGTTCTTCTGGCCGTGAACGGGGACCTGCGGCAAAGCGACACAGCTCGGAGCCCTTCCGCCTCGCGACGGAATGGGCCTCAATGCCCCCACCAGGACTCGAACCGGCAGACGCGTTCGCCGGAGGCGAACGCCTCAAGCGAAGCGATCTTCCTATCCGGTCACGAGCCCGAAGGGCGAGCTAACCTGGGACCAGCGGATTATGAGGGAAGATCTCGAGGGCGCCGTTTCAAGCTTTTTCGGAGACGGCGCCCATCTTTGTGTCCACCGCTTCCACCGGTGTCCACGGCTTCCATCCTGGTGCGCAGAGTTTGCGTAGAGTTTTGAACGCTCGGATCGCGGCTGATGTGCCCATCAGCCGCCGTCTTCCGCGAGCCTCTGGAACCCGCAGCTTTCGAGATAAGTCGCGGTCTCGTCTAGTTCTTCGAGCGGAGGCAGGAACACAACGGTACCATCCCTGCCGCGAGTGAGAAGAACGCGATATGCGTTGAGCCGGAGTTGGAACGGATTCTTCACCTTGGTCCCACGCTTGTAGCCGCGGGCCCTCGCCGCGGACCAACTCCCATTCTCGCGGACCAGATCGGTTCCCCAGGCGAGGAGCACCGCATCGAGCTCCAGTCCTTGCGCCCCGAATTCGGTGACCACGTCGCGAAGGTGCCGACAGGAAGACGGGCCTTCGAGTCCCTCGCCGTACCAGGGTCCGTAGCGCAAGTTCCGGGTGGCGACGTATTCGTTCGCAATGCCAAACCGGGCCAGGTCCCTGTCTCGGGAGGATGCGAGGACACCGAAACGGGCGAGCGGGCTTTCGCGGTAGCGGTCTTGCAGATACTTCCTCGCTGTTGCGTCATCGCGGGCGATGCGCAGGTGGTAGCCTTCCGATTCGAGACGCCCGGCGAGCACTCGGCAAGCTTCCGCATCCCC